>NZ_JBHXSY010000069.1:0-23265 GCF_042715295.1 Streptomyces sp. NPDC058701
AACTTACTTGCGTGACCTGCGAAAACGTTAACTACCCGGCCTTGGGTCAAGGCCCCCAAACCGGTTACACCGTTTACTGGACAGACCCGTTCTCGATACAGTCCGCGGCGCTGCCGCTCCTCAGCATCCGTGAGGAGCACGGGCAGTGCGCTGACCGAGCTGGGACGTTAATTCCGCTGTCTGACTCGGTGCGAGAAGGGGCATGCCCTGGCCGGCCGGACGTCCCCGCGCTCCACGCAGCGGGAGGACCAGTCAGCTCACGACCCTGTCGAAAAGCTGCGCTCCGGTCCAGTTTTCCGCCCTGCCATGCACACTGGCTCTGACAGAAACCTCCGGGCTGGTCTTGTGCACCACTACGCGGCGTGCCGCCTCAATATACGGCGCGAGGCTCTCTCGCAGCTCAGCTGCCTGCTGCTCGTTCAGTTCAGCCACATAGCTCACGCCGTCCAGACCGAGTGAAACGGCCTCAGGGATCCCAGGCGCGTCAGCCAGGAGCCTCCGGATTCCCTCCGGAGGTACCGCCGCTTCCTCCAGCTTTGGCCGGACAGGAATCCGTTCTTCGGCGTGACAGCCACAACTGCACACATTGCCGGTAAGAATCGTTTCAGGGCATGAGTGATGATGTCCGGTCATGCACCATCCCAGCTTGCTCACTTCCTCACCGGCTTCCTCCAGCGCGCCTCAGCTAGCAGGTCGAGGATACGGCTTTCGGATCACACCGGTCTGCACGCATCGGGTGCGATGTCCTGCTGGAGGCGGCTGAATCCTGGTTCTGGATCACTTTCCGTGCCAGGGCCACGAAGCGTCACCGAAACCGCGATCATGAACCCTCGTGACTGACGCGCTCCTCCAAAGACCACTGGTTCCACCACCGCTGACGACGTCGTCCTCGACGCCATCGCCGTCCGCGGCGAACTGGTGATCGTCCAGGCCGCCGCGCGGTCCGGCCGAGCGCCATGTCCGGCCTGCGGGACCAGCCCGGCACGGGTACACACTCGGTACGTACGCCGCCTACAGGGGGAAGTCGGGCACCAGCCTGATGGTGGACGACGTCAATGCGGACGTGATCGCTCGGTGGGCCAAAGACCGAGAACACGTCATCGTAAGAACTGAGCTCCTACTTCGACCCTGATGCCAAGTACCTGCGCATTGATGCGGCGGGGACACACGCGTCCAGCTCTCTGGGAAACGACCGCTTCCCGAAAGCTCCCCAGGTGAAGGTGCCGATCAGCGATCCTCTCGCGGACCTAACGGTCCGGCTAGAGATCGGCGGCACGAGCTGGAAAGAGGGGACCCCTGGAACCGTCCGTACGATCCGCCTGTCCCCCGCCGGCACCGCCCACGACGCGGAGACCGGGGACGAACTCCCCCGTAACTGACCTCTTCACCACCGCAGGCCCGTGCCCCGAGACAGGGGGTACGGGCCGCTGTCATCCGCACCACCACTGACCCACGCTGCATTGGAGGGCGGGCCCATGATCACGGGCCCGCCCTCCGCGCGTCTGGGAACCGTGACCGCCCGGCCCGACCGACTGCGTCCGTGGTGACGGCGGTGATTCGGTCGGCCCGGATACGGGCGGGGCCGATCCGCAGCCAGACGCGGGAGCGCCCGGCGCTCACCATGAACGGGTCCAGACCGGGGACCGGAAGCCTGTTGGACGACTGATGTGAGCGGCGTTCATCCGGCCACGGTCCCAGAAGCGGGCGTGGGGCCGAATGGACACCCGCGTATCCCATCCAACCGCGCGCATGCAGATGGGGGCGCGGGCATGTACCAGCGGGCGAGGGTAGGCCACACTGGGCGAAACCTCCCCCTACGCCATCCGTACGCGATATGTGCGGTTCAGACGTTAGTCCTGTTTGGTCAGGAACTTCTCTCGGCCGAGTTGTCTTTGCGGTGGGGCGGGCGGCTGGTTGTACCGAGCACGCCACTGTCTCGTAGCTGGTCGAGGTACTCCAGTCCGCCTGGCCGGTAGAGCGGGGTGCTGTCGATGTCGGCTTCGGCGGCGCGGATCCGGCGGCCGGATTCGGTCCTTTGCGGGGGAGTGGCGGGAGCCTGTGGGCCGTGGCCCAGGAGTCGGCGTTCGATGCTCATGAGTGGTGATCGTACGGACGGGAGGTGTTCTTCCCGCGTCAGGGAGCGGAGCAATGGGGCGGTCGGGCACACGTGATGGAGTAGCAGTTACTCCGTGGGGTCATCCTGTTTCATGATCGAATGGGGCTGCGATCACATACTGGTTTCCCCCGTGGGTCGCTGTGGGCTGCCCGCGTCTGATGAGCTCGGCGCGAGCGGCCCGCATTCCCGGCCCATTGTGCCTTCTGGCGGCTGTGCCGGCGCGGACGCCACTGCGCCGGAGTCTCCCGCCCTGGGCGGGGCGGGCTGGCCGGGTCTGGCCGTGGCAGGCGGTCGTCCCCGGAGGGCGGAGGGCATGACGTTCCGGGGGTCTGCATGGCCGTGGGGACGGCCGTGCGGACCCCGCACTGCCGAACGGCAACCCTGCGTCTGAGGGCGTCGGGCGCAGCGTGGCGGTATGCGGCCGGCGCCCGGCCTGGTCCCATCGGCGCAGGCGACCGGACGGAGGGCGAGTCCTGCTCTTGGATGCCCGCGCACGTGGTCTGACTGAACTCTGGTTGCCAGATCGTGACCGCGCGATGGGGCCGCCGATGCCGGGAGAGCTTGCACTGTGTGCGTTTAACTGTCGTCCGTTGTGAGTGCCGAGATTGCTTTGTTGACGGCGATCAGGGTTGGGTGATCGGATGAAACGTTTGCTGTGAGAATTCTGTGTGCTTCTCGGTAGAGACTCAGGGCCTGCTTGGTGTGTCCTTGTTGATGGTGGATCAGTGCAAGGTTGTTGAGAGTGGGTGCGAGGTCGGGGTGATCGGAGCCTAGTTGTGAAATTTTTATCTTCAGGGATTGTTTGAACCGTCGCTTTGCTTCTTCTTCTCGTCCTCTCCGGTAGGCGAGGCCGCCCATGTTTCCGAGAGTCACGGAGACTTCGTGATGGCAGGGGCCGAGTTCCTTGCGAAATACTTCAAGAGCTAGTTTGAGTTCGGTTTCGGCTTCATCCAGCTGTCCCAGTTCGATCAGGATGGGGGCGAGTGCCGCGCGATCGGCGGCCACCAGCAGATGATCAGGCCCCAGGAGTGGTATCCGGATCTCCATGGCTCTGCGTGTCGGGGCTTCCGCGGCGGCGAAGTCTCTGCGGGCGTGGAAGAGGCCGCCGATGTTGTGCCAGACGAATGCTGTCTGGAGGTTGTTTCTGCCGTGCCGGTTTTCCAGGATGTTCAGGGCGCGCTGATAGTAGTGGGATGCCTGGTCGAAGTGGCCGATGTATTTTCCTAGCATGCCGAGTTCGTTCAGTACGGCTGCCATGGCGTCAGTTGTGGTCATGGCGTTGTGGATTGACTCCAGGATTTCCAGGGCCTCGCGCAGCAGATCCTCTGCCTGCTGGTAGTGGCCTTGGGCTCTGCTGAGTGCCCCGAGGCTGGTCTTGACCGTCGCGAGGAACGTGCGGGTTTCGGTGTCCACGGGGAGTGTTGCGGCCAGCTGTTCTACTTCCCGGAGCATGTTGGCGGCTGCCGTGCGGTGACCTTGGTCGCAGGCCCTGCGCGCGTCTGTGAGGATCTCGTTGAGTCTGGTCAGGCTGACTGCAGAGTGTTTGGTGTCTGACATGCCCTGCCCTCGCCTTGGGTGACAAGTGGGAGACGCCCTGGCCGGTGTGTCCGTGGCCAGGGCGTCAGCTCAAATCGGTGAATCCACGGTCATCGTGTGTTCCAAAACGATTCCTACAGCCCCAGAACGATCTCGTTGTGGTTGTGGCTCAGTCCCCGGTCTCCATCACAGACCAGAGTGGCGGCCGGCGAAAGGCTGGAACTGCTGCCACCAGCCCCCAGGACCGTGATTTGTGCGTAGTGGTCGACATTCCAGTAGTATAGGGAGACCTGAGCGCCGCGGTTGTTGTAGACGGAGAGGGCGGCTGGAATGCTGGTGCAGCTGTCAACTCCGAACGTGCTGGTGTTGGTCTGCGAGCCGGACCCCGCAGTTCCTGTCCACGTACAAACCGCTCCGCTCGCGGAGCATCCAGTGGCATGCGCCGTGCCTACGGGAAGAAGGGTGAAACAAGCCGCTCCGAGAGCAACCGAGAGTGCCGCAGCCACCTTGGACTTACGCATCTTCTGCCTCCGCCAACCAATGATGATGTTTCTGGACGTCCACAAGGCAAGAGATCGCCATGTCAGCCGGACCCGGCATAACGTTCATCGGGGAGCAAGGTTAGACGCCTACCCACATGGCTTTTTCGGTCTCATGTAGATGGGGTAGTTCTTGCTCTGTCGGAAGTACAGCAGAGCGCGCCAGGCTGCCATCCGAGTAAACGTTACCTATTTTCGACGCCTCACTACTCAACTTGTGGATGCCGGCCACGGAGCCCCCACCTAGAAGGGCGGGATCTGCCTGCTCAGCCGCACGACGGGTGGCCCAGGTGGCAGGAACGGGAGACCGGGGGACGGTGAGAGTGGCGGGGAAGGGTTGCAGCGGGGGATGCAGGAGTGGGCGGCTGTCGTCGGTGTGAGGTGACCCCCGGAGTGTGGACACAGGGGTTCATGCTGCGAGTGAGAGTTTAGTTGCCTTAGTACCCGACGACCCGCAAGCGGGGCGTCCGCATGCGCCCCGGTTCCCTGGACGACCGGCTTCAGGAGCTCGCGGAACGCGCCGGCGTCCCGTACATCGACGGAATGAAGGTGACGAGCCACGGCTGGCGGGCCGGGGCCAACACGGACATGATCGCGGCCAGCGTGCCGCTCGCCGAGCGGAACATCGCCGGTCGGTGGGCGTCCGGCTCCCACACCGCCGACACCGTGTACGGCCGTCAGCACGGGCTGGGCACCCGCGACCCGCTCGTCAGCGTGCCGCTGTACGGCGGACCAGCGCGCGCGATGGTGGCAGGCGCTCGGGCAGGCGCCTAGCCCTCGCCTGCGGTCGCCGGGCGAACCCGATGGCAGGTCCGCGTGAAGCGCTAGCGAGTCGTACTTCGGTTCGTGGACGGCGGCCCTGCGGTCACCGGCGAGGTGGGCCTCCCTCAGTGCGGCCGAGCACACCTACAGCTCGTGGATCCACCTCTACGGCGGACACCCCACGGCCCTCATTCGGCTCATTGAGGACCACGACCGCGTTGAGCGCGTCATGAAGCGGTGGTCTCGGGCGAAAGGCGAACGCGCCGAGTAGCGGAGGGCTGGAGGCTGGAGGATTCGCACGCCGGGGAGGGAATGGACCTGCCAGGATGGGGGCCCGTTGCTTGTCGCAAGGAGGCCCAATTGATCAGTTCAGAGGCCAAGGGCCCCAAGGTACCGCCTAGCTATCCGCCGAAGACGCCACCGCCGCAGCAGAAGCCGGTTGAGGCCCCGCGCCCCCAGCCGGTGACGAAGCCGAAGACACAGATCGCGGTGCCGCGGCCGCGCATGATCGTGCGGAACCGGCGGACGGCCGCGCTCACCTTCCGAGCTGACCAGTGGGCGCCGGCGAAGGCGTCCCGCCAAGCCGTGGAGATCGTACGCGGCTGGGGCTACCCGGCCTTGAACGAGACCGACCTCGAAACGGCGGTGACGCAGTTCGTTACCGCCGCCGTCTCCGACGGCGGGAAGCGGATCAGCGTGCACCTCGGCGACCAGGAACAGAAGGTCTTGGTCGCCGTACTCAGCCACGTCGCCGGCGACCCGGACGATTCCGTGCTCGCCGAAGTCGCCGCGCTGACCACTATCGACTCCGCCGGTACAGACAGCTCGGAGGACGGCCGTCGGATGTGGGTCGTCCTGGACGTCGCTTTCCGGCGACAGCGGCCCGCCCTCCCCTATGCCGAGTTCAGCTCAGGCGTATGTGAGGGGAGCGCATCATGCCGATGCCGTACGGCATGTCAGTGCAGTACGGCAGAGTGTGTACGACGAGGCAGTGGGGTCCTCCGCACTGGTGGGGGTGCCGGTCCAGCGGGTGACGAGGACGGGGACCGTGATCCGGACGACGTCGCCCACCCAGTCCAGGAGTGTGCCCAGCACGTGTACGGCATCGGGGTCGGCCACGATGCCGGCCTCCTCGTGGAGTTCACGGATAGCGGCCTCGGCAAGGCTTTCGCCTGGCTCCACGGTTCCGCCGGCGAGCTCCCAGGCTCCGCGGCGGTGCAGCCCGAGCAGGACGCCCTGCGGGCTGTGGACGATCACACCGACGCCCAGCGCTGCCGTCGGTGCCGGTGGCGCGCTGCTGTGTGGGCGGCTCGGTACCCGCTCGGGGCGACGGGCAGCGTACAGCCGGTAGGAGACCGTGCTGTGCGGCTGCGGGGAGTCGATCGCGGTGACCGACTCCATGATGAGGCCGTGCTCGTCGAGGAGGTCCTCCCACAGCTGCGGAGTCAGCGTCCACATGTTCACGGGATGGTCGTCGGTGGTGCCGGGCAGCCGCAGGATCTCGGGCCGCGCAGCTATCTGGGTAGCGGGGCCGACGCCGGCAGCGTTCGCGTGCAGCGCGGAGAAGAGCAGGCGCCCGCCGGGCCGAAGGGCGTTCGTGAGGGCTGGCAGGAGCCGGGCGGGGTCCAGGTACGGGACCGAGCAGACGGAGTAGATCAGGTCGTACGGATCTGAGTCCTGTAGGTGATCCACGGCATCCGCGCACATCAGGCGCAGGCCCGGAGTCTGCGGGTATCGGGCCAGCGCACGCTCGTGCTGTGCGAGGGAGGCGTCCACGGCGGTGACGTCGGCGCCCGCGGCGGCCAGTCGGGCGGCATGCCGTCCGAGACCGCTGCCGAGGTCGAGGACCCGCAGTCCCGACACGTCGCCGAGGACCTCGATTCCGGGCCCGGTGCCCTCGATTCCCCAGTTCCACTGCTCCAGTTCGGGCAGCTCGATCCCGCGGGCGATTTGGTGTGTCCCGTAGGTGTTCCAGATTGCGAGGGTGTCCTTCTCGGCGGTCAACAAGTCCTCCTTCAGGAAGCGGGGCCGGAGTTCAGGTGCGCAGGGCGAAGCAGCGGAGCACGTCGAGGTCGGCGGTCTGGACGCTGGACCAGCCGGAGGTGAGGAGTTCGGTCTCGGCGGGGCTGATTCCGAGGCTGTGGAGGGGGTCGGTGCCCTTGCGGCGGCCTGCGATTTCGGTGACTACCCAGAAGAGTCCTCCGGGTGCGAGGAGGTGGCGGACGCGGCTGAGGAAGGCCCGCTTGTCGTCCATCCACCGGTAGACCAGACGGCAGGTGATGACCGCGTACGCGGGATCCGGCAGGGTCGTGAGGTCGCCGTTGGTGATATCGGCGTACCGCCATGCCGGCCCTGAGCCGGGCCGTGTGTCGTGGGAGGCGGCGAGTTCTACGGCTGTGGGGGAGATGTCGATGCCGGTGGTGCGGTATCCACGTTCGTGGTGGAGGTGGCGGGCCAGGGAGCCGTCGCCGCAGCCGATGTCGAGGGCCGGGCGCCCGCGGCCGGCGCCGAGGCGCTCGTCCGTCAGGTGGGCTTCGGCACCGTCCAGGTGCCGGTACCGCCGGCTCCCGGCCCACAGCGCCTCCCAGTAGTCGGCGTTCACGATCGTCGTCACGATGCTCCTTCACGGGCGGGCGGCACGGCGGTCGGCGAGAGCGGGACAGGCATGTCCCGCAGCGCGGGGACGGGGGAGAGGAGCAGGAGGACCACGGGGACGGTCGGGAGGACCGCGCCGACGGCGAGGGTGACGCGTACGCCCAGGAAGAGGACCAGGGCACCGGCGACCGCGGCGGCGACGGGTCGGGCCCCGGCGGTGAGCGTGGTGTTTGCGGCCTGCATGCGTCCCTGGAAGCGTGGCTCGCACAAGGTCTGTCTCACGGACCTCTGACTCGTCCCGGAGGCCGTTGCCCAGAACAACTGTGCGGCCAGCGCCACTATGAGGACGATCTGCCAGGCGAGGCCGGGTCCGGCGAGCAGGAGAGGGATTTGGGCCAGCGGGCTGACAGCGAAGCCGATGACGATCGTCGGCCCGATGCCGATACGGGAGGAAATGCGCGGGGCGAGGAGCGCCCCGGCCAGGCTGCCGGCCCCACCCACCCCCATCATCACGCTGAACGCGCTCGGGGACATGCGCAAGCTGGTCAGCAGGTTTGTTGTCGCACTCACCGTGTCCCCCGCAGGTCGTGTCGCTTTACGGGAGAGCTTGCTCTCGAGCGTGTGTTGCGCCACCGCGAGCCGTCATGTCTCGTTCCTCTCTCCGGATCGTGATTGAGATCACGCCCCGCAGGGGCGGATCGGCCGACGGCTGCCTAGCCCATCAACTCGGCCCACTCGTACGGCAACGTGCGCTCAGACGCAGGTGCTCAAAGCCATTGGCACAAGATCGTCGATCAAGCGCGACTTGTGCAGCTGTGAGCCGTTATACGGGCGGCCCCCGCTTGTGTTCGGGGAGGTCAGTCCTCTGCTGCTTACCTTCTGGAGCTTCTTCGTGACTGTGGAAAATCAAGCTGCTGAGCCGCTTCCAGGCTCGGTGTCCGGTGGTCTGTCGGGAGATGCGGTGGCTGTGGTGGGCGTCGGCCTGCGTCTTCCGGGTCGGATTCGGACCTTGGACGGGCTGTGGGCAGCCCTGGAAGGGGAACGGGATCTGGTGGGGGAGGTTCCCGCTGCCCGGTTCGATACCGGGGCCTTCGTCGCAGCCGGCGCTGGGCGGGCGGGTAAGTCCTACACAGCTGCGGGCGGGTTCCTCGATGATGTGGCGTCCTTCGACGCCGGCTACTTCGGTATCGCGCCCAAGGAAGCCACCCGTATCGATCCCCAGCAGCGGCTCCTGCTGGAGTGCGCGGTCGAGGCGTTCGACGACGCCGCGATCGACCCGGCCACGCTGGCCGGCAGCGACACAGCCGTGGTGATCGGGGTCTCCTCCCATGACTACTCCGATCTGCAAGCGCGGCGGCTGCGCACGTACAACCCCTACACCATGGGGGGTTCGGCAGGGTGCAATACCGCCAACCGCCTCTCGTACGTGTTCGACTTCCAGGGGCCCTCGAACGCGGTGGATACCGCCTGCTCTTCGGCTCTGACAGCGGTGCACCAGGCGTGCGAGGCGCTGCGCACGGGCCGAAGCCCGCTGGCGATCGCCGGTGGGGTAAACGTTTTGCTCAGTCCCGCGGGTTTTGCGGGTTTCTCGGCCGCCTCGATGCTGTCGCCGACAGGGCGGTGCCGGCCGTTCTCGGCGTCGGCGGACGGGTATGTGCGCTCGGAAGGCGCGGGGGTGCTGCTCCTGAAGCCGTTGTCAGCGGCGCTGGCGGACGGGGACCGTGTGCATGCGGTGATCCTCGCGAGCGGCATCAATGCCGATGGCCGGACTGCCGGTCTGGCCTTGCCCAGTGCCCGTTCACAGGCGGCGTTGCTGGAGCGCGTGTATGCGAGCGCGGGCATCAAGCCGAGTGATGTGGCGTACGTGGAGGCGCATGGCACGGGGACTCAAGCGGGCGACCCGGTCGAGTGCGAGGCCCTGGGGCGCGCCCTGGGCGCCGGTCGTACCGGCGGTCCGCTGCTGGTGGGATCTGTGAAGTCCAACATCGGGCACATGGAGTCCGCCGCGGGTGTGGCAGGTCTGCTGAAGGGGCTGCTGGTGCTGCGGGAGGGCAGGATTCCTCCGACGCTGCACGGCGTGCCGCAGAACACCGCGATCGATTTCGCCGGTTTGGGGCTGGAACCGGTTGTCGAAGCGCGGCCGCTGCCGGAAGCCGGTAGGGGTGTGGTGGGCGTCAACTCCTTCGGCTTCGGCGGCGCCAACGCCCATGTCGTCTTGGCCGCGCCCCCCGCCCCCGCCCCCGCCCAGTCGTCGGGCCGGAAGGTGGTCGGGCAGGGCACCCGGCTGCCGGTGGTGGTCTCCGCCCGCACCTCGTGGGCGCTTCGGGACGCCGCACATGAGTGGGCCGCTCACTTCGAAGACCAGGCGCAGAAGCCTGCCGAGGGCGCCGACCGGCGTTTCTACGATGACGCGTTCACCGCCAGCCGCCGTAGGGCTGGGCGGGAGCAGCGCATCGCCGTACTTGCCGAAGGCGCCCTTGACGCGGCGGCCGCTTTACGTTCTGTCGATTCGAGCAAGCCAGCTGTGGCAGTCGCCGTGGAGGAAGCGGTCGTGCGTGGTCGCGTGGCGTTCGTCTTCAGCGGAAACGGTGCCCAGTGGGTTGGGATGGGGGCCGAGTTGCTGGGCGGGGACGCGGCCTTCGCTGCCGAGGTGGCGGCGGTGGATCGCGAGTTGGCGCCTTTGCTGGGCTGGTCGGTGCAGGCGGAGCTGGCGACGTCGGCGGATCCCGGGCGCTGGGAGCGGACCGAGGTGACGCAGCCCCTGCTGTTCACCGTGCAGGCTGGTGTGGTGGCAGCGCTCGCCGCGCGCGGGATCGAGCCGGTCGCAGCCATGGGGCACAGCGTGGGCGAGGTCGCGGCAGCCTATTGTGCGGGGGCGCTGACTCGATCGCAGGCGTGCCGGGTGGTTGCCGAACGCAGCCGCGCCCAGGCGGCGACGGCGGGCGCGGGCCGTATGGCGGCGGCAGGTCTCGGCGCGGAGGCGGCGCGGAAGCTGCTTGCCGACAACGGGTACGCCGAACGCTTGGTGGTAGCCGCCGTCAACTCGGATCAGGATGTGACGATCGCGGGCGAGGCGCAGGCGTTGGAAGCGTTCGGTGCCCAGCTGGATGCCGAGGGCGTCTTCTTCCGTGACCTGGGCCTGGACTACGCCTTCCACACCCCTGCGATGGACAGGATCCAGGAGCCGCTGGCCGAGGCGCTGGCCGGCCTGCGTCCGGAGAAGTGCCGTATCCCGCTGATCTCCACCGTGACGGGGCGCTCGGTGGAGGGCACGGAGCTGGGTGCGGCGTACTGGTGGCGCAATGTGCGCGAGCCGGTTCGCTTCGCTGAAGCCGCCGGCGTGCTGGTCGACGAAGAGCTGCAGTGCGACGTGCTGGTGGAAGTGGGCCCGCACCCCGTGCTCAGCGGATACCTGCGTCGTGTGGCGGCGAACAACGCGCAGACCGTCGCCGTCATCGCGACGCTCTCTCGCATCCAGCCGGGCCCGGCAGCCCTCGATGTGGCACTCACCCGTCTGCTGGCCGTCGGTGCGCAGGTCGACTGGAAGGTCTTCTTCCCGCAGCGGGGTGCGGTGACGGATCTGCCGGCCTATCCGTGGCAGCGCGAGCGGCACTGGAACGGCGACCCGGACTGGTGGCTGGAGGAGTCTGGGCAGCAGCCCTCCACCGCGGTGCGACAGCCGCTCCTAGGGACTCGCCAACCGGTCGCGGAGCCCGTATGGCGACAGCAGGTCGATCCGGATGCTCTGGCGTGGATGGCCGACCACACCGTCCAAGGAGCGGTGGTGTGGCCGGCGGCGGCCTACACCGACATGGCACTGGCCGCCGGCTTCGAGGTGTTCGACGCACCCGCCGAGATCACCGGCCTGACCTTCGACAGGGCCCTGGTGCTGCCCTTCGACGACCCGGACATGGACGTTACCCTCTCAACAAGCCTGGGCGCTGATGGTGCCTTCGCAGTGAGCAGCCGCAGCGGCGAGAGCCAGGACTGGAACGAACACGCACGCGGACGCGTGCGGCGTCTGCTGCGCGACCAGCCGCACTCCCTCGACCTCGGCGAAATCCGCTCCCGGATCACCGGCCTGCTGTCCCCCGTCGAGCACTACGCCGCCTGCGCACGCGCCGGCCTGCCCTACGGCCCCGCTTTCAGGCCGCTGACCGCCCTGCACACCGGAACGGGCGAGATTCTCGCCCAGTACGCGGCAACGATGGAGGCGGCTCCCGGCCACCGAGCCCACCCGACTGTTCTCGACGGTGCCTTGCAGGCCGGTATGCCCCTGCTCGCAGCCGTCAGCGACGACGCGTGCCCCTATCTGCCCTCGGGAATCGAGACGGTGCGCTGCTGGCAGCCGATGCCTGAAAAGGGGCTTGTTCACGTGCAGGCCCGGCTGGTCACGACGCAGGAAGCCGTCTGGGACATCACTATCAGCGACGCCGACGGAACGGTCGCCCTGGAACTGCTGGGCTGCCATCTGCGCCGCTTCGAGGCGGGCGCCAGGACCCGGCCCCAGCAACTGACCGAAGTCCTGCGCGCCGCCCCCCTTCTAGGAGAGCCCGTACGGCCGGCGCCTTTGCCGACGCCGGAGGATGTCTTCGCCGCCTGCGCACCAGAGATGGCCACGCTCACCGACGCGTGGACGGAGGGTCCCTACGACCAGTTCCGCACGAGGGTCATGGAGATGACCGGGCACTTCGCCGGCGCCGCCGTACGCGAACTGCTACCGGGTGCACAGGAAGTAACGGTGGAGGCGCTCATCGCCTCCGGCGCGGACGTCAAGTACACCCAGCTCCTGCGTACCCTCCTGGGCACGGCCACCGAGCACGGGGTGCTGCGAAGTGAGGGACCGGGCCGCTGGCGCCTGGTGAGGGACCCCGCGCCGGAGCCGCTGTTCGCAGCTCTGCTCGGTGACTTCCCCGGTGAGGCCGCGACGTCGCTGGCCTACGGGGCATGCGGACAACACCTCGCGCGCGTCCTGCGGGGGCAGAGCGACCCCCTGGAACTGCTGTTCTCCGATGCGGATTCCATGGCCAACCGCTTCTACGACGGCGCGCCCATCCTGGCCTACCACGGCCGGCTCGCGGCGACGCTGGTGGCAAGCGCCATTGCTAGCTGGCCCAAGGACCGGCCCCTGCGCATCCTGGAAGTCGGCGCGGGCACCGGCGCCACCACGGCCGCCATGCTGCCTCACCTGCCGTGCGAGCGTGCCCACTACACCTTCACCGACATCTCCTCCGCCTTCTTCCCGCAGGCCAAGAACCGCTTCGCCGCCTACGACTTCGTCGACTACCGGGTCCTGGACCTCGAATCAGACCCCGTGGAACAGGGATTCACCCCTTCCTCCTTCGACCTTGTGGTGGCCTCCAACGTCCTGCACGCCACGACCGACCTTGCTGCCACGCTGCGCCGCGTCGCGGATCTGCTGGCCGACGGTGGACACCTGCTGGCAGTGGAGAGCCACAGTCACGAAGCTCTCGCACCGGTCTTCGGGCTGCTGGACACGTTCTGGTCAGCGACCGATCGTGAGCTGCGCCCCGACGGCCCGCTGCTGGCACACGACCGTTGGGAGGACTTCCTGCACGACTGCGGGTTCACCGGCACCGCCCAGACGGGAGACCCCGCGTCGTACGCGCTGAGCGACCACTCAGTCCTCCTCACCGCCCGGCGTCCTCGCTCCCACGCCCCCGCCACAGCGCCCCGCATCGAAGCGGCCCCCGCCCGCCGGTGGCTCGTGAGCTCCCTGCCTGGCCAGCGGCAGGAACCGAGCCCGGCACAGAGCTCGGTGGTGGCCGCCCTGCGCGACCGCGTACCGGCCGCTGCCGTCCAGACGACGTCTCTCGACGACACCACCGCGTCGTGGAAGGGTCTGCTGTGCTCGGAGCAGCCACCGACCGACCTGGTTCTGTTCACTGAGGAGGGCACCGCCGCGTCACCGGCCGAGCGACCGACGCAGCGGTACGCCACCTGGCGGTCTTCCGGGCCCTGAGTGCCGCCTGCAAGCAGCGCACCGATGCCCGTGACCTGACCGTGTGGCTGATCGCCAGCAGTTCCCAGACCGCCGTGTCGGCGCCGCCTGCGGCGGAGCATGGCGGCGCGTGGGGAGGAGCGCGCACTCTGGCGAACGAGCACCCGGAAGTGACGGTCCGCAGGATCGCCCTCACGGGTGGGCGCGGTGAAGGGCAGCACGAGGAGCTCGCGGAGCGCGTGGTCGGGGAGTTGCTGGCCCGGCCGGAGGAAGACGAGGTACTGCTCACCCCCGCCGGCCGATTCGCCACTGCTGTCCGCCCCCTGTCCCCGCCTGTGACCGGGAGCGGTTCCAGCAGCTACACCCTCACCCTGGACGACCCCGGCCTCCATTACCGGCTGGCCTGGCGGCCCGCCGAGGTGCCCACACCCCACGCCGGTGAGATCGTGATCGCTGTCGCCGCGGCCGCCCTGAACTATCGCGACATCATGATCGCCACAGGCCGCGTCCCGGCCGTTGCATCCAGCCGGATGCCGCACACCGCGGACGTCGGCCTCGAATGCGCCGGAGTGGTCAGCGCCGTGGGACCTGGCGTCACCCACGTCGCCGTCGGCGACCGCGTGGCGGGGCTGGCGCAAGGCTGCTTCGGTACGCACGCGCTCGCACGCGCCGACCGGGTCATGCCGCTGCCTGCGGAGTTGAGTTTCGCCGCTGCCAGCACACTGCCCGTGGCGTTCGCGACGGTGCACCACAGTTTGAACCACTTGGCCCGTTTGGCTGCCGGCGAGACGCTCCTCGTTCATGGAGCTGCCGGCGGGGTGGGGCTGGCCGCCCTGCAGTACGCGCGTCGCGCCGGAGCCCAGGTCATCGCGACCGCCGGCACACCGGCCAAACGGGACCTGCTGCGTCTGCTGGGCGTCGAACACGTGCTGGACTCACGCCGACTCGACTTCGCCGAGCAGGTCAAGGACCTCACCGGCGGAGCGGGAGTCGACGTCGTCCTGAACTCGCTCGCCGGGGAAGCCCTGGTGCGCAGTGTGGGCTTGCTCAAGCCCCACGGCAGGTTCCTCGAGCTCGGCAAGCGCGACTTCCTCCTGGACAGTTCGCTGCCACTGGCCCCCTTCCTGCACAACCTGACGTTCTTCGGGGTTGATCTCTCCCCCATGATGAGCGGGCCCTCACTCCTGATGGACCAGCATCTGAGCACCCTCACCAAGGCCGTACACGCCGGCGATTACACGGCGCTGCCCTACCGCAGCTACCCCGCCCACCGCATCGACGAGGCGTTCACCAACCTCCAGCACTCCCGGCACACCGGCAAGATCGTGGTCACCTTCGACACCGAAGTACCCGTACGCCGCCCCGCCGGCCGGCCGGTACTGGACCCTGACGCCACCTATCTCATCACCGGCGGCCTCGGCGGATTCGGCGCCGCGACCGCACGCCACCTGGCCGCCCGGGGAGCGCGCCATCTCACCCTGATCAGCCGCCGCGGCAACAGCGCACCCGAAGCCGCCCAGCTCCTGGCCCACCTGCGCGGCTGCGGCACCCACACGACCGTCCATGCGGCGGACATCAGTGACGAAGCCGCACTGCGCCGGGTGCTGGACGACGTCGACACCTCCGGGCGCCGGCTGGCTGGCGTCATCCACGCCGCCATGGTCCTCGATGACGCACCCCTGGCCGAGCTGAGCGACGACCGCCTGCGCGCGGTCCTCGCACCCAAGATGACCGGCGGCCTGCTCCTGGACACCCTCACCCGCGAGCGCTCACTGAACTTCTTCGTCGTCTACAGCTCGGCCGCCGCCCTGGCAGGCAATATCGGGCAGGCGGCCTACGTCGCGGGCAACCTCGTCCTGGAAGGGCTGGTCCGGGCCCGGCGAAACGCAGGTCTTCCCGCCCTTGCTGTCCAGTGGGGAGCCATCACTGACAGCGGATACGTACACCGCACCGGCCGCTCCGAGGAGATGACGGCGATCGGCCTCGGTCATCTCACCGCCGCCGATGCCCTCACCCGCCTGGACGAGCTGCTGAGCCACCCCGACACGGCCACCGCGGCCGTCGGCTTCTTCGACTGGGACAGGCTGCAGCAACATGTGATGCCCACCCTGACCGCCCCCCGCACGGCCGGCCTCCTCAAGGGCCGCCGCGACAGTGACACCGCGGACCAGTGGCGGGACACGCTGGCCGCCACCAGCGCCGACGAGACCGTCCGACTGGTCGAAGACAAGCTCGCCGAACTCCTGGCCGTCGTCCTGCAGACGACCCCCGAGCGCATCGACCGCTCCCGTCGGCTGGACCTGCTCGGCGTCGACTCACTGATGGCCGTCGAGCTGTCCAGCGCGATCAGCACGAGCATCGGATGCGACCTGCCCGTGGTGGAGCTGACCGGGGCCGGCCATCTGACCGACCTCGCACTGCGCGCCCTGGCTCGCCTGGGCAACCGCGCCCACACCGGCAACTGAACTCCCCCCGGGGCCGCACCGAGCCGGTACGGCCCCGGGCCCCTCACCTGCCCCTCGCCTTCTGAACGGACACACAACCGTGGCACCGCACCGTCCCCACCCCGGCCAGCCTTCCCTGGCCTCGCTCACCGACCGGCCCGCCGCAGCACTGCGACTGCTGTGCCTGCCGCCAGCAGGCTGCGGACCCAGCTTCTACCGCCCCTGGGCAGAGCACCTGCCCCAATCCGTAGACCTGTGGGCCATCCGGCTGCCCGGCCGCGGCGCTCTCGCCGACCAGGCCTCCCTCACCGACCCCCACCACACCACCACGGCCATCGCGGACCTGATCCACCAGAGCGACGACGACCGGCCGTTCGCACTGTTCGGCCACAGCCTCGGCTCCCTGCTCGCCTACGAGACCACGCGCGCCCTGGTCCGCGCCCGCCACCGCACGCCCGTACTGCTCGCACTCTCCGCCCTGCCCGCACCCCACCTGGACGCCTTCGTCACCGCACTGTCCGCGGTCCTGCTGGACGGCAGGGAAGGCGCCGCCAGGCTCCTCGGCCCCATCCCCGACGAACTCCTGAACGAACCCCAGATCCTCGCCGCCGCCTACACCCCGATCCTCGCGGACCTGCTTCTCGCCCTGCAATACCGGCACCAGCCCGAACCACTGCTGGACCTCCCCGTCACCGTATACGGCGGCCAGGACGACCCGATCGCCCCCATCGAACGACTGCGCACCTGGGGCGACCTCACCACCCAGCCCGTATCCCCACGGCTCTTCCCCGGCGCGCACAGCTACCCCGACCAACAGATCCGCGCTCTGACCGACCGGCTGTGCAAGGACCTGCACGCCGCCGCCCGTTACACCGTGGCGACACCATGAACGTCTCTGTGACCCGGACGAGCGAGGTTCATCGCTGGGCGGCGACACTCACGGTGTGCCTCGGCCTGTTCCTGCTCGCCATTGACCTGACAGTCCTGAACGTCGCCGTCCCCGACCTCCACACCGATCTCCAGCCCTCGATGTCGCAGATCCAGTGGATCATCGACGGCTACGCCCTCGTCCTCGGCGGATGCGTGCTGGCCACCGGCTCACTGACCGACCGCATCGGACGCCGCCGGGCCTTCACCACCGGACTCCTGCTGTGCGCCACGGCCTCACTCCTCGGAGCCCTCGCGCAGGAACCGGAGCAAGTCATCGCGGCCCGCGGAGCCATGGGCGCCGGCGCCGCCCTGCTGATGCCCGCCACGCTGTCCATCATCCACCAGCTCTTCCCCGAGCCCGAGCTACGGCGCCGAGCGATCGCCCTATGGACGGCAGTGATCGGCGTCGGGGGACTGACCGGACCGGTACTCGGCGGCTGGCTCGTCGAACACTTCTCCTGGCGCGCCGCGTTCTGGATCAACCTGCCCGTCGCGGCCATCGCCATCACGCTCGCCCTCATCCTCGTACCGGAGTCGCGCGCACCGCGCACCCCCGTCGACTGGCCCAGCATCATCCTGTCCGCCGCCGGGCTCCTCGCACTCGTCTGGGCGTTCATCGAAAGCCCCACACACGGCTGGACCAGCACCCCCGTCCTCACCGCCTTCGGAGCAGCAGCCCTCCTACTCACAGGCTTCATCGTGCGCCAGCACCACGCCCGGTTCCCGATGCTTCCCATCCCCCTGCTGCGCATCCCCTCGATCAGCATGGGTGCCGCGGCACTGGCACTGATGTCCTTCGCCTGCTTCGGAGCGCTGTTCGTCGTCACCCTCTACCTCCAAGGCGTGCTCGGCTACACCCCCTGGCAGGCCGGGGTACGAACCCTGCCGCTCCCTGCCGGGCTCGTACTGGGAGCAGCTGCTGCCCTGCCGCTCGGAGCACGGTGGGGAAACCGCCTACCGATCGTCACGGGCCTGCTCATCACCACAGCCTCGTTCGCCGTTCTGGCGACCACAACCGCCACCTCCGGCTACGGTCACCTGCTCGTCTTCCAGGCCGTCGCCGGCGCGGGAGCCGGACTGACCGTCGCCGCAGCAACGGAAACGGTCATGGGAGCCACGCCCGGCGAGCAAGCCGGCCTCGGCTCAGCCATCAACGACGCCACGCGACAAGTCGGCTCAGCCCTGGGCGTGGCCGTACAGGGCTCCCTCCTGACCACCCTCTACAGCGACCGGCTCAGTGACCGGCTCACAGGCACTGACGTGCCCGCGCATCTTGCCCGGGCCGCCACTGAAAACGTCCTCGCCCCGCTTACCCTCGCGCCCCGCCTGCCAAGTCCCACACGCGAGCACCTCCTCACAGCAGCCCGTGAGTCCTTCACCGAAGGACTCACCCACACCGCCCTCCTCGCCGGACTAGTCACCCTCCTCACTGCCGCGGCAGCCGCATACTGGCTGCCCACCCGCCCCACACACCTCCACCCCCAACCAGCCGTTCCCGACCAACCGGCAGCCTTGACCAAACTGTGAGGTTCCGCCCGCAGGCACCTGAATGACCGCTCACCCGGACGGCCCGCCGTCCGGGTGAGATACGCGCCATAGAAAAGAGCCCGGCCGGTAGTAACGGCCCGGCCGGGCTTTTCACAGGGCGAGCGCCAATGAGGCGACGGCGCCTGCGGAACAGGCGAACGTCAGGCGGGGGTGATGTTCTCCGCCTGGGGGCCCTTCTGGCCCTGGGTGACGGCGAAGTTCACCTTCTGGCCTTCCTGAAGCTCGCGGAGCCGGAGCGGGCGATGTTCGAGTAGTGGGCGAAGACGTCCGGGCCGCCGCCGTCCTGCTCGATGAAGCCGAAACCCTTTTCGGCGTTGAACCACTTAACGATGCCGCTGGCCATGTGTCCTCCAAGGGGACTCGAAATCGGTCCCGCACCGTGCGGGGAACCGGAGGTGATCGCCCTGGCCCACACCATCGCCGCCTGCCACGGTAGGGACCAGCATCGACCTCACCGGAACGGGGGACGGCGAGAAGCTGGCGGTCACCCTCGTGAAGGTCGTCGACCCGGCCGGCGCGAAGAACGAGTTCGCCACCCCGGTGGCGGGCACACGATTCGTGGCCGTCCAGTTCCGTCTGAAGAACACCGGCACCGCCGTCTACAAAGACTCCCCCGGCAACGGGGCCAGGGTCGTGGACGCCCAAGGCCAGCAGTTCGACACGGCGTTCTACCCCAGCAACGCCGGTGCGAGCTTCCCCGGCAGCATCACCGTCGCACCGGGCGACACGGGACTGGGGTTCCTCACCTTCGAGGTGCCCAAAGCCTCCAAGATCACCAAAGTGTAGTTCTCGATGAACAGCGGGTTCTCCCCGAATACCGGCCAGTGGAACGTGTCCTGATCACGCTGAACTGGGGGCTCGGCAGTCCGGCAGGCCGCCTCGGAGGCGCCCTGGTCGGCGGGCGGCGAGGCGCCTCCCGCGACCATCAGTCAGCTCACCTGGGGCTGATCCGTAGGTCCGCTGGCATATGAGTGGCGGGCACCGCTCCGCCGGTGTGGCAGGTACTCGGACGAAGGACATCGGGTGTGTTCTGGTGAGGCCTGGTCGCCCCGGGAAGGGCGGCTGCGGCTCACCGCCCCCCGCCTCCGGGGCTTGCCGTCACGTCGCCGGCCCCCGGGGCGGGGAGAGCGAGCCCCGAAGTGGGCTGATCCGACGTGGCCCGACCTCGGGACTCTTCCGGGTCTTGCGCAGGTAGTGGCCTTGGTCGGCGCGGCTCATGGCGGTGGACCGCCGGGCCCGGTCGGCATGATGAGGTCCGTAGGGTGTGCGTGCTCTTGTCGTCATCTGCCGGCGAGGCCATGGACGTGGGAGCGGAACAGTGGAGTACTGCGATGGTGACGGCAACGACCAGTGACATCGAGCAGGCGGCCGAGGTGCTGCGCGCCGGCGGTCTTGTGGCCCTTCCGACCGAGACCGTCTACGGTCTCGGCGCGAACGCCGAGGACCCCGCCGCCGTCGCGCGCATCTTCCAGGTGAAGGGGCGTCCACCCTCCCACCCGCTGATCGTGCACGTCGCCGCCGCGGAGCACCTGGCGGACTGGGTCGAGAGCGTCCCAGAGACTGCGCTCCTGCTGGCCGAGCACTTCTGGCCGGGGCCGCTGACCCTGGTCCTGCGGCGCGGCGACCAGGTGCCGCTGGAGGCGACGGGTGGGCTGGAGACGGTGGCCGTGCGCGTGCCCGACCCCCCTGTCGCCCTCGCGCTGCTGTCGGCCTTCGGTGGCGGCGTCACGGCCCCGTCCGCGAACCGTTTCGGCTCGGTCAACCCCACGACGGCCTACCATGTCCGTACGGAGCTTGGTAATGCCGTCGACTTGGTGCTCGACGGCGGCTCGTGCGAGGTCGGCGTCGAGTCGACCATCGTTGATGTAACGGCCGAGACCCCGAGCATCCTGCGGCCCGGCGGGGTGACGCGGGAGGACCTCGAAGCGGTGCTGGGGCGCTCGATCGCGGTGCCTTCGACGAGTCATGTCCGGGTGCCGGGCCAGCACCCATCGCACTACGCGCCGCGTGCGCGGGTTGTCCTCGTCGAGCCGGAGCAGGTCGTTGCCGAGGCCGAGCTCGCGCAGGGGCTGGGGCACAAGGCCAGCGTGTTTGTGCCCGCCTCCTTCGCCGGCGCCCCGGTGAAGGCGCACGCCGTGACGACGGTCCCCGGCTCAATGGACGCCTACGCGCACGGCTTGTACGGGTTCTTGCGCGAGCTTGACCAGCAAGGATGCGACCTCATCGTCGCGTCCCTGCCGCGCGAGGAGGGGCTGGGGCTGGCGATCGCCAACCGGCTTCGCCGGGCTGCGGGGCCCCGGCCCTCCCGGTGAGCGGCCGCGCCCGGGACGGTCAGGACGCGGTGGGAACCGCCGCGTCGACGCCGCGGGTGGCGACGAGCTGTGCACTGCCGTCGGCCAGCCGGTAGGACAGCCCCACCACGGCGAGGCGGCCGTCGGCGACCCGTTCGGCCAGGACGCGGGAGCGATCCAGCAGCAGGTCCACGGTGTGCTCGATGTGCTCGGCCAGGACCTCCTCGGGCGTCTCGCGTCCGGCGGCGCGGGCTGCCAGCACGCTCGGGGTCACCCGTTCGACGACGTCCCGGACGAAGCCGCCCGGCGTCTGTCCGTCTTCCAGGGCGGAGCAGGCTGCGGCGACGGCGCCGCACGAGTCGTGGCCGAGGACGACGACCAGGGGCGCGTTGAGGACGCTCACGCCGAATTCGATGCTGCCGAGCACTTCCGTCCCGGCGACGTGCCCGGCGGTGCGGACCACGAACAGGTCGCCCAGGCCGCGGTCGAAGATGATCTCGGCGGCCAGCCGGGAGTCGGAGCACCCGAACAGCACGGCGAAGGGCTGCTGGGACGGTGCGGTCTCGGTGCGGCGGGTGGAGTCCTGGTTCGGGTGCTCGGGGCTGCCGGAGACGAAGCGCTGGTTGCCTGCCATGAGCAGCTCGAAGGCGTCGCGGGGCGTCTGGGTCTCAGTCATGGCCGCAGCCTACGAGGCGGCACCGGCCGTCGCTGCGACCGGTCCCGCCGTAAGGCACCCGGTCGGGCGACGCTGCCGGCCCCTGCATTACCCCCAGGCGCCGGGCGTGGGCGCCCTCGAGGCGGAACCTCAGCGCCGTCGCCGGCCTGCTAGACGCCGGGCTCCTGGTCCGCGCAGGGGACAGCACTGTCGTCTTGGCCGATGACGTCTGGTACGGCCTCCACCTCACCGACCCCGACGACGCCAGTCCCTACCTGGCTCTACTTCCGCACCCACTGGCCCAGCTATCTATCAACGTCACACCGGGAACGGTGACTGGCTTGACCCCGGTACGGGCCACACCCTGGACACATGGACAGTGCCCCCATCGTCGTGCACCCGCCGTCCCTAAGCGGCGGACGTCGGGTGACCATGCGCCGTCATGACCGCGAGGAGGTCCTTGGTGTGGCCTACTCCGACCATGACCTGGTGGTTTTCCTCGAAGCGGCTGGGGTGGTCTCCCCGGAGAACGTGCTGGAGGATCCGCAGCTGGTGCAGTGGAGTGGCGCCGGCGCGCACGAATGGCGCGCCGCCTGAAGCGGCCCTTGGCGGGAAGACAGGCGCCGCGCGGCTCGGTCAGCCCCCGGCCGGAATTCCGGTGGCTGCCGATCAGGGTCCCGGCGGCTCGTGGCCCGCTCGCCGTCGTCTCTGCACACCGCGGGCTTGTGCCGGCGTGGGTCAGGCTTCGCCGCGCCAGGCGCCGGTGGTGCCGCGCTCCTCGATGAACTTCTTGAACCGCTGGAGGTCGCCGGTGACCTTGCGGTCGATGAAGCCGAACTTGTCGGCCATCGTCTCTGCCAGTCCGTCGGGGTCGCAGTCCATGCGCAGGGTGACCTCGGTGCGGGCGGAGTCGATGGGTTGGAAGGTGACGACGCCCGACTGCTCGGTCTCCCGGCCGACGGTGACCCAGGCGATCCGCTCGTCCGGGCTCTGCTCAGTGATCTCGACGTCGAACTCCCGATCCACCCCGCCGATCTTGGTCACCCAGTGGGTGAGAGTGTCGTCGACCTGCTCGACACGCTGCACGCCGTCCATGAACAGCGGGAACGTCTCGAACTGGGTCCACTGGTTGTAGGCGGTACGGACGGGGACGTCAACCTCGATGGTTTCCATGACCTGGGACACGGTTGCAGGGTTCCTTCCGGTAGGGGCCGCGGTGCGGCCCGTTGATCTGGGACGGTGGATACCTGCCCGCTGGCCGCGTCCACCTGCCGGCTGGGCCGGTGAACCGCTCGGACGGACGCTCGCCTTCGACGAGCGGGCGGCCCCGGATCAGGTCGCTGCGGATCGTGGCGGGCGAGTGTGGTGATGCCGCCGTGTGGCGCGTCGCACGCCGTTGCGTGGGGCTGGCCCGGACGATGGGTGCGATCCGATCCCCCCACCGTGAGGAGTGCGCCGTGCTGGAGCGCAAGCCCGTCAAGGACCGCACCGAGGTCACCTTCGTCCTGCCCGCCGACATCCCGTCCGGGCCGGTCAGCGTGGTCGGTGATTTCAACGACTGGCAGCCCGGTATCCACACCCTCACCCCTCGCAGCGACGGGACCCGCGCGGTGACCGTCGCCCTGCCCGGCAAGAGCGAACACTCCTTCCGGTACCTGGCAGCCGGTGACTACTGGTTCAACGAGGAGAGCGCCGACAGTCACGACGGCGTCAACAGCCTCCTGCGCACCTGAACCAGACGAGCACGCCACGAAGGCAGGGCCCGGCCCGTACAAGCTCCGCGCCGAGGCAGGGGCCCTGCCCTCCCGGCGCCGGCGCATGCTGGGAGGGGGACATCCACGGCTTGGGAGGATGAGGACGTGGACCGGCAACCGGACATGCTGGAGA
>NZ_JBHXSY010000070.1:0-22728 GCF_042715295.1 Streptomyces sp. NPDC058701
GATCGTCGACCGGCACTCGGCCCACCGCTCGAAGACCGTCCGGGACTGGCTCGCCAGCCACAAGGACGAGATCGAGCTGCACTTCCTGCCCTCGTACTCACCCGAGCTGAACCCGGACGAGCTGGTCAACGCCGACCTCAAACGCAGCCTGCCCCACACCCACCGGGCCAGGAACCAGGCCGAACTCGCCGCCGAAACCCGCAGATTCTTCCACAGACGCCAGCGTCAACCACACATCGTCCGCGCCTACTTCGGCGGCCCGCACGTCCGCTACGTCCTCGACGAGAACCCTTTGAGTTTCTGATCAATACAACCCCCGCCGCATCCAGAAGCGACTCGGCTACCTCAGCCCCATCGAATACGAGGAAAAGCACTACGCCGAACAGGCAGCCACCGAACGAGCGAAACTGAACACCCATCAACCCCAACTGCACAACTGATCAACACCTCCCGAACACCGGGGGAAGCTCGCTCTGCAGAGAGGCCGTCGCGTGATACCGGGCCTGGTGTGGTGCACACCACAGGAAATTGTTGGTCCACCGTGTCATCCCCTCGTGCCTAAGGCGGGGTTTCAGAGGGTGGAGAGGCGCCCTCCTCCTGTTAGTGGAACGAAGAGAAGCGAGCAGTTCATGACCTTCATGAAGAAGTGTGTGACCGCCGCGGCTGTCGCTGCCGTCCTGGGTGGGGCGCCGACGCTGGCTCACGCGCTCACGTCGGCCAATGAGCCCGTCACCTCAGTGGCGGCGGCCTCCGCCACCAGCACCTCGGCCAAGGCCGTGGCGCGCACGGTGGCCGTGGGTGAGCGCGTGCAGATCGCGCCGAAGGCGGAACTTTGGCTTACCAAGGACGGCAAGCACTGGTCCACGCCGGACAATACCGATCAGTTCCGCAGCGTAGTCGATGGCAACATCGACATGCATCACGGCAGCGTCAGCCTGCAGGCCGAGCCTGCTGGTGACAGCTACCTGCTGACCGGTGTATATGTGGCCAAGGGAGCAGCCAGCGTCAAGGTGCAGACAGAGAAGGGCACTGTGACCGGTTCCATCGTCCAGCTTGCCGGAGCGAACAACTGGGGCGCCTGGTACGCCACCGCCCCACTGCCGGACAAGGCGATGTCCAAGCAGAAGCAGAACTACATCCGTAGCGTCAGCGTCTATGACGCCGGCGGCAACGTACTGGTCACATTCTCCATGAAGTAGGTACGCCGGCGGGGGCCCATTCGGGCTCCCGCCCCCGGCAGCACCGATATCCGATCCGAAAAGGACAGCGTTGTGAAGCACGAGGGTCCCAGCGACTTCGACGAATTCGCCGCCACCGCCTGGCCCCGACTGGTTCGCACGGCCCACATGCTCACCGGTGACTTTCATGAGGCCGAGGACCTGGTTCAGTCGACCCTGGTCAAGGTCTTCGCCCGCTGGAAACACATACCGCGGGACGACGTTCCCACCTATGTGCGCCGGGCCCTGGTGAATAACAACATCAGCCGAGTCCGCAAGCGGCGCGTCACCCTCCTGCTGATGCCATTCCTGCCGGACACCGTCGACCGGGGCGGCAGTGGTCAGCAGGACAGCGTCGAACAGCGAGACGTCCTTGGCCAAGCTTTGTCTTCCTTATCCGCACGCCAACGCGCCGTCATAGTGCTGCGATACTTCGACGACCTGAGCGACCCGGAAATAGCGACCGTTCTGGACTGCTCGCTGGGTACGGTCAAGACCCATGCCAGACGCGGGCTCGCCGCGCTCCGCGCCCACCCCGCCTTCACACCGTCGCCCACCGGAGCACTCTCATGACCACCCCCTTCGACAGCGACCGGCTACGTGACGCGTTCACCGACGCCGCCCACGACATCTCGCCGTCCCGCGTTCCCCTCGCCGCCATCAAAGCAGCCGGACACGAGCAACGCAGGAAACGCGCCGCAGGACTGGCTGGTGCATGCGTACTCCTGCTGGTCCCGCTCGCAGCCACGGCGGTCGAGTACCTTCCCTCCACCGCATCTCACATCACCGCCACCCCTGCCGCTCCGGCTGTCTCCGCCAGGATGACGGTTCCCAATGAGCGGGTAACGGTCGCGCCAGGGGCGGAACTGTGGCTCACAAAGGACGGCCTGCACTGGTCGACCCCTCAGCAGTTCAACCAGTTTCGCAGCCTCACCGAGGGCAACGTTCCCAACGAAGCCAGCGTCAGCCTATACGCCGAACCCATAGGCGACGTGTTGTTCCTCGCGGGCGCCTACCGGGCCTCGACGGACGCCGCTGCTGTACGGATCGAAACCACAAGTGGCACCGTCAACGGAACCATCGTGCGACTGACCGGAAAAAGCGGATGGGGAGCCTGGTACGCCACCTCTCCACTTGCTCACAGTACAGCGACGCCGCAGCACGGCACGAAGGAGGGCAGTGTCCTGCGCATTACGGTTCTCAACGGCAGCGGCAACACACTCGCCAGCATGGTGCCAAGAGCTTGAGTGCAGTCCAACCACGAAGACGGAATCTCTCCCCCGTATACCCTCCCCCGCATAGGATTCAACATGTCGGAGATAGCGGGCGGCCCAGACGGACCGATCCTGAACCCAGCGTCCGGAACGAGCTCACGCGACCTTCCGGCCGGAAGACACCGGGCACCCCGCGCGCCTCAGCCCCTGCATTTGCGGCGCTGGCGCGTCCTGCGGAGGCTCGCCCTGTCGGCCCTCTTGCTAGTGGTTTCCGCCTGTGCAGCGGCTGTGGTGGCCTACTCACGAGTGAGGATCCCCGAGCCGCACCCGGAGTCGGTTGTGCAGAGCACCGTATTCGTCGATGAGACCGGCGCCCACCTGGGGCGCCGCGGGCCGGTCAACCGGCAGGACGTGAATTTGTCCGATATCCCGCCCCACGTCCAGGAAGCGGTGATCGCCGCCGAGAACCGTTCCTTTCGCAGCGACTCCGGCATCGCGCCTTCCGCTCTATTTCGGGCCGCCCTCGCGACAGCGACCGGCGGGGACCGCCAAGGCGGCTCAACTATCACCCAGCAATACGTCAAAAACGCTCTCCTGACCCCGGAGCAGTCGCTCTCCCGCAAAGCGCGAGAAGCCCTGATTGCCGTCAAACTCGACCGGACCCGTTCCAAAGACGAGGTGCTGAGCGGTTATCTGAACACTGTCTATTTTGGCCGCGGCGCTGCTGGCATCCAGGCTGCGGCGCGCCAGTACTTCGGAGTCGATGCGCAAGTTCTGACCCTTTCCCAGGGTGCCGCGCTGGCGGCGATCATCAACCTCCCGTCCTACTACGAGCGGGCGGGTTCCGACCCTGAGGTGACGGCCATCCTCAAGCGCAGGTGGGCATGGGTGCTGGACGGCATGGTCACCGGCGACAAGCTCACCGACGAACAGCGCAGGCAGGTCGAGTTCCCCACATTCCGCTTCTTTCCGCCGGGACAGACAGAGGGCCAGCGCCAGTACCTGATCGACGTGGCAGCGGCTGAGGCCGCAGACAGGCTCAGCATCAGCCAGGAGGAATTGGCCCGCGGCGGTTACACGGTGCACACAACCTTCGACCTCGCCCTGCAGGACTCGGCCGTCCAATCCGCCCATTCACCGGACGGCACGCCGCGACCGGCCTTGGAACCTGGCAAGGACCGGCTCCACACGGCCGTCGTCGGCATCGTCCCCGGCAACGGGGCGGTACGCGTCCTCTACGGTGGCGCCGACTATGCCCGCCAGCCCTTCAACGACGCCGTGAACGGAACGGTCGAGGCCGGCAGCGCCCTCGCCCCGTTTAAGGGGATCACGCTCGGCGGGCCGCTCGGCGACCTCCAGCGCACGGCCGCCCCCACGCCCCTGGAGATGGGCGCCGCCCACGCGACACTTGCCGCCCAGGGCCGGTATGCGGTGCCCTACACCGTCGCCAAGATCACCCGCGGCGGCCACACCCTCCACACCTCACGTCCGCAGGTTCACACCGCGATGCCGGCGAAGGCCTCCGACACCGCGATACGCCAACTGGCCCTGGTCCCAGACCGGTTCGGTCGCCTCGCAGGGCCTGCGGGCTCCGCCGGGGACCGAACGTCCTGGTCGGTTAGCAGCACTCCCGGGCTCAGCGTCAGCGTCGCCCTATTCTGCGGACAGCCGTCGGCAGGGGGTACGCCCGTGGGACTAAGCAAGCTGACGGGAACACTCCCGCCGTCGCGGTACGCCACCCGGGTAGCGGAAGGCGTACAGCCACCCCGGCCCGCAGCGGGAATCCGCTGACCGACCGATACCACGAGAGGAGCGGAAGGGCCGCTTCTATCGGCCCGGGCCGTGAGGTGAGTTGCGGGTGAGCGGCAACCCGGTGAGGGCGGCGCCGGGCGAGCAGCCGGTCCACGGCCCAGATCACGGCCGCGGCGAGGGCGGCGGCGAACACGACCAGGACCAGAAGGCGGCTGGTGGCGCCTCGGCCTGGCCCCTTTCGGGGAGCTGGGCGGCGAGGAGAATGTGCGGCGTCCAAGAGCCGCCGGCGTCCTCGCTGAGGCGGGCCGTTCGGAGGGTGGGTGCGCCGGGTACGGCCAGAGCTCGGCGTCGGCCGGCGGTGTGGCTGGTCAGTTCGGCGACCGCGTCGGCTAGGGCCTCGGTGCGGGCGACGCGCTCGGGGGCTGCGTCGTCGAGGCCCGGGGCGGTGCCGGCGAGCGCGGTAATTTCCAGGTGGCCGGACAAGGGCGTACTGGCGAGCTCGACCGCGATGGATTGCAAGACGTGGCGGGCCTGGTCGACGTTGCCCTTCAGGTGGAGGATGCCGACGTACTCCAGGTCGACGAGGACCAGGCGGCCGGCGCCGTCCCAACCCAGGGAGACCGGGGCCGGGGAGGGCGCGTCGGCGCCCTGGGGCTCGTCGTGGTCGGCGGGGTCTGGTTGGAGGTGGCGCAAGTCGACAGGTCGGTGCGGCCGGGGATGCCCGTGAAGCGCTTCATCGGCGGGGTTCCTGGTCGAGGTGGAGTTCGACCTTGCGCTCGTGCAGGACGATGGCGGACCACCGGCAGGTCGCGCTCCGCCGCGGCAAGGTTGCGGGCCAGCGTGGGGCAGGGCGGCGTCGAGGAGGTCGAAGTTGGTGGGGTGCTGGGCTGGGCGCGGGCCCTGCTCGGTGGCGGCGGCGCTGCCGGCGGGCATGGGGATGCGGCGGCCGAACCGGCATCGGCGCTGCAGGCGGATGCGGCGGCTGGCGAGCGCGGATGAGGGCGGCGGCCAGGGCGCCGGCTCCCCTCCTGACGCGGCCAGAGGCAAGGGCCTCGTCGGTGTCCTGCAGCTGCTGGGCGATCCGCTTCGCGTTCACGCGACCTGTCGGCGTTGACGGACGAAGGACGTCCGCGATCTCGCCTCACCCGGGTTCGTGCGCCGGAGCGTCGACCCGCACGATGCCCGGCTGCCGCCGGAGCCGAGTGAGCGAGCATGGACCCTTGCGGTCGACACCGCCTGGGCGGGCCGGGCCGTGCGTGGACAAGGGTGCACGACAGGACCTATGGGTACCGGCTACTCATGTCCGGCGCCTGCAGCGAAGGGATCATGAACGCTCCACCAGCCGGCACCGCTGGCGCACCGCCGATGAGGGAGTCCGCGTGTCCGGACCATACGCTCCCCTGTTCAGCACCGCATACTTCCAGGACCCTTTCCCCACGTTCGCCTGGCTCCGCGAGAACTCCCCCGTCCACGAGCTGTCCTTCCCCGTGGGGGACGTGCCCGCGCTGCTGGTGAGTCGCCACGCCGACGTGAAGCAAGTGATGGGGAACAACACCTTCAGTACCCGTCAGGCCGCCTGGTCCAACGCTGCCTTCCGTGCAGCCGGTCTGGTCATCGGGGACGGCGGGGTGTTCGAGAAGTCCATCACCCTCAGCGATCCGCCGGACCACACCCGGATCCGTCGGGTGGTCATGCCGTACTTCGTCCCCTCCCGTGTCGCGTCCTGGCGCCTTTTGGTCCAGGAGAAGGTTGCCGAGCGGCTGCGTGGCTTCGAGGGTGAGGAACGCATCGACGTCATCGAGGACTTCGCCGGCGCGATCCCGATGGAGGTGATCAGTGCGGTCCTTGGCTTCTCGCTGGACGCGCACCTGGGCATCGTCGACGCAGTGGAACGGGCCTTCCCGGCCGACCCGTCGGCGTCCGACGCCTCTCCCAACGTCTTCGACGAGATCTGCGACCTCAGCAGAGCCCTCGTACTGGACAAGGAACGCTCTCCCGCCGAGGACCTCACCTCATTCCTTGTGCATGCCTGGCGAACCGAGGAAAGCCTGTCCCTGGACGAACTCGTGGCTCTCGTCGCCGTCATCATCCTGGGCGGGATCGACACGACCCGCGCCCTGATCGGCAACGCCGTCCTCGCCCTGCTCGACCACCCTGAGCAACGGGAGTTGCTGCGCAGCCACCCCGCCCTCGACGCCCAGGCGGTCGAGGAGTTCCTGCGGCACTCCGGCTCGGTGGTCGTCCCCGTCATCCGGTTCCCGGTACGGGACACCGAGATCGCCGGCGTCCCGGTCGCCGCCGGCACCCCGGTGTTGCCGTGCGTCATGTCGGCCAACCGCGACCCCGCCTCCGTCACCGCACCCGACCGGCTGGACGTGGCACGGACCAGCGTCAAGCACTTCGGCCTCGGGCACGGGATCCACAGCTGCCTGGGGGCCGCGCTCGCCCGGCTGGAGGCCGAGGTCGCCATCCCCGCTTTGATACGCAGCTATCCGGGCATGCGACTGGCCGTGCCCCGGGACGGCCTCGCCTACGTGAACAGCTGGACGCTGCGGGGCCTGACTTCCCTGCCGGTGGAGCCCGGCGGTCGACAGCCCTGACTCACCAGGCTCCCCGAGGGTGTGTTCCGCGTCATGGGCACAGTCTGCTGGCCCTGTCCGAGAGCCCCGTCACGCGGCTCGGACCATCGCCCAACCCATGAATTCCCGGGTCCACCACGCCGTGCACCCCATGCGACGGACCTTCTTGGCGGCCGAGGGCCGGAAGGCCGCACGGACGTGACTACCAGCGCGACACCCGCCTCGACGGGGCCTCGTACGTCCTGTACATCGAGCGGGGTCAAGGGGCCACAGCGTGGCCCGCTTATCGCCGAAGACGGGCACGGGCGCGAACATCACATGGGCGACTGGAAGGTCTTGGCGACGGCCATGACCTGGCCATGATCGCGGTGTGGGGCCCGGCACACGGGAATGGGTTCGGCCGCTCGGTCCGGCCGGGTGGAAAAAGATGGGAGGTGACAGGTGGTGCGGCGGGATCCGAGTGTGCCGGAGAGGTCTCTTCCCAGGCCCGCGGTAGACTCCGCACGTTCAGGGCATGTCCTCCGGATCGATCATCGGCCGGTCATCGAACGGGACCAGGTGCACACGGCCGATCATCAGCGCACTCCCGCGAAGCGGACGAGGAGGGGCCACCTGGCACACACGGTGAAACCGTATCCTCCTGCCCTCCTTCCGTGGTTTTTATCGTCCGCACGGCCTCTGTGCTTCACTGCATCGAAGTGAAGGCTCCCCAGCCGCGTGTCGAGTAAGTAGTCATTTCCCCACTGAGTAGGGCTTACTCATCCCGGGACCGACCGGACGGCGTGACAGTAATCCGAGGCACCCGGCCCGACAGCACCCTCGGAGGCAGCCATGGCGCACCAGGTCGTACCCCGCCACCGGCAACGCGGAGCGCATGCCGCACGGTCCGCACCGCACGACCACCGCCTCCGGATTCTCCTGCTGACGTTCCTCGCCGTCGCGGCCCTCCTGGCGTCCGTGATGGCCGGCCTGTAGGTCTATCCGAGATCACCTGGCCCAGAGCCACTGGTCCAGCTGGTAGGCGGCGAGCATCGCCAGGGGAACCTTGGCCCGCTGCACGTCCTCGTCCTCGATGGTGACCATGGCGTTGTCGCCCGGCGAGCGCATCACCACGTACACCGCGCGGGGCCACCCCGCATCGAGGAACTCCTCCATCACGTCCGGACGCAGGCTCCACACCTGCCCGGTCTCGGCCAGCGTCCAGGGGTCGCTGTCGAGCACCGCGGTACAGACAGCTGCGTAGGCGGCGGCCTCGGGGATCAGGTCCTCCCCCATGAGGACTCGGACGCGTGAGGCGATGAACTGACCGGCGCGGTCGGCACCGATGAGCAGGTCGATGGGCAGTGATTCGGCGTGCACAGGGATCACCCAGCTTCCGTGAGGGGGAGGCGCCGTCGTTCGGCGAGAGCCCGGTGTCGGACCGCTCGGCCCCTTCGGTGGGCCGTCGACGTGCCGAGATACCGTGCTGTCCCCATGGAACCTCTCTTGCGGGGCGGCCACATGGGCAATCACCACTCAACGGGGCGCTGCCGGGGACACCGCGCACGCCGGAGGGGGCCGAGTCCGGCCCCCTCCGTCACTCTTGCACGGGCTGCCGCGTGCACGAGCGGCGCGCCCTCAGCTTGTTCTTTATCTACCAAGATCTTCCGGGCTTGCCGATGGCCTTGAGGGTCTCGGGGCGTTTGACGGTTTTGCCGACGTCGTAGCGGGGTACCCGGTGTTTGTTCTTGGCGCCGGGTGGACGTCCGGGACTCACTCCTCGGGGTTTGGGAACACGGGCCGGGCAGGCGAGGTGAGCGCGGATGTTCCTGAACCCCCGGCGGACCCGGGCCGGGGTGAGCCGGTCGGAGGCAGTGGGTTTCTCCCAGGGCCGGCGGAGGTCCGCGGCAAGTGGCCGGGCGAGCCGGAGCTGAGTGTGAGCGACGATCAGAATCCAGGTCCAGCGGTCCGCCGCCTCGGGAGTGCGGAGCTTCGGAGTCGTCCAGCCCAAGGTCTGCTTCGCGAAGCGGAACGTGTGCTCAAGGTCGAAGCGGCGGAGGAACGCCTGCCAGAAGCGGTCCACGTCGTCCGAGGTGGCGCCGGTCCTGGAGGACCATAACCACACCGGCGGAGCGTCGCGGTCCTTCGACAGGTGCTCGACCTTCAACCGCATCAGCGTTCCTTCGACCAAGGGCAGTTCACCGTCGTGGTCGAGCCATGAGGAGCGGTGGGTGAGCCTTGGGTGGACCCGGTCCCATGCCTGGGTCTCGGCTTTGCCGTAGTTGGTGGTGTCGGTGACCGTGGTGATCGCGGGCTCTGGCCAGGTCTCCGGCTTGGTGAAGCGGAATTCCGGGCCGTGCTTGGGCGGCCGGCCGTTGACGCCGTGCATCCTCGGTGGTTTCGGCAGGCGCATGACTCGGTCAGAGCGGACTCGGCCGACCAGCTCGACAGGGAGGTCGCGCAGGACCAAGGCCAGGCGGGTGACGTCGTAGCCGGCGTCGCTGGCGATCACGATGTCCGGGTCTCCGGCCTGCCACTGGCCGGTGCTGATGAGCCGTTCAACGACTCCTCGGAGCTGGGCGGCGGTGATCGCGGTCGCGTCGTCCTCGGGTCCGAGCCGGACCGCGTTCAGGATCGCGGTCCAGGACGTGGCGCCCGGCTCCATCACTGCCACGAAGGAGTACGGCCAGCCGGGGATGAACTGCGAGGCCGTCTTCGCGCGGCCGTAGACGTGGCAGAACAGCCGATCGGCCGAGCACGGCGCGTCCGAGCGAAGCCACGGCGAGACATCGACGGCCAGGACCAGGCGCCCGCCGTCGAACCGCGGCAAGGGCAGCCCTGCCAGCAGCGTCCGTAACCGGTCGACGTCGATCCGGCCGTGGTTCAGGCCGCCGTACAGCGCTCCGTGCCCACGACGATGCTCGGGCAGCAGCGTCAGGTCCACCGGTGACTTCACCGCGCCGTCCGCGCACAGCACCGCGTCCACGAGCTCGAACAGCTCATCGCGCCGAGTGGTCAGACACTCGTAGAAGTCTCCCCGGAAGCGTGACGCTTCCGCGAACGCTTTCCTCCGGACAGCATCAGACAGCAGACTCACCCTCACGGCCTTCGTCGTGGTCACGTGCACCTTGGTCGGAGCACATGATCAGACGAAGGCCGCCCCCACGTCCGGCGAACCCCCAGGTGAGCGACCCAGTTCGAGACACCGTTCGAGGCCGGTAGATAAAGAGCAAGCTCAAAGAGCGTTTTGTCCTGGCCAGGGCGTTTGATAATTGGCGCGATGTTGGCCGCTTTGGTCGGCCCGTGCCGGCGTGTGAGGATCCGCCTGTGGAGTGTGATGTGTGCGGGCGGTCGATGTGGCGGTGGCCGGTACCACCGACGGCCTGGGAAGAGGAGATCTGGTCCTGTTCCTGGTGCCATGCGGCCACCCATGTGGGCGGCGAGTGGTTCGACATTTCGCGCCCGCCGTATCTGCCCCTGGGGATGCGCTGGGAGAAGGCCGTCGCAGATGGCCTTGCCTCTGGTGTCTCCCACGCGTTCGGCATCTTCGACAAGACGCTGTGCGGCATTCAGGAAGCCGGCATGTCACCGTCCGACTACTCGTGGCTGCCGGAACGGGAAGATGCGTGCGGCGCCTGTCGGGAAGCGGCGAGTCTCATCGATAGCCGCTGGCCGCGGTCGATGAGGAGTGAGGATGCGCGGGTCACCGTGGCCCGGCGGCTATGAGTCCTTCCAGTTCGGAGTCGACCCTCGGGTGAGCCTGCGGCTCATCAGGTCGATCATCGCGAGGTGGATCATCGCTTCGGAGCGATGGGGGTGGGTTTCGTAGTCGCGGGCGAGGCGGCGGTGGTGCATGAGCCATCCGAAGGTCCGCTCGACGACCCAGCGTCGCGGAATCACCTTGAAGCCCTTGTGAGCGGGGTCGCGGCGGGTGATTTCGACGTCGATGCCGAGGCGGGCGCCGTGGTCGATGACCTTGGTGCGGTAGCCCGTGTCGGCCCACGCCTTCGTGACACGCGGATGGTCTGCGGCGATGCTCGAGAGAACCTGAATGCCGCCGACGTTGTCGGAAACGTTGGCGGCTGTGACCAGCACGGCCAGGAGGAGGCCGAGCGTGTCGACGCCGATGTGCCGTTTGCGGCCCGCGATCTTCTTGCCCGCGTCGATGCCCTGGCCGGCCGCGGGCACATTGGCCGAGGTCTTGATGCTCTGGGCGTCCAGGACGCAGGCGCTCGGCTCGGCGTCACGGCCTTCGGCCTCCCGAACCAGTCGCCGCAGGAGACCGTTGAGCTGGTCGAAGACCTCGTCCTTCTGCCAGGCGGCGAAGTACCCGTAAACCGTCTCCCATGGGGCGAAGTCGTGCGGCAGGTACCGCCAGGGGATCCCGGTCCGGTCGACGTAGAGGATGGCGTCCATGATCCGGCGCAGATCGTGTTCGGGCGGTCGGCCGATGTCCAGGCCCTTTCCTCTTCGCTCGGCCCGCCAGGCTGTCAGAGTTGGTTCCAGCAGTTGCCAACGGGCATCGGACAGGTCACTCGGATAGGGCCGCTGCTTACGAGGCATGTTTCTGTAGTACCGATGGCCGCCGCCCTGCCACAGGGCGCAAACCGGTGCGACCGGGGGCGCGTTGGGATCAGACAGGAGCGTAGGGACCGAAACGGGCCCTCGAAGGCCGTCATCCGCCTCACCTGTCACAAAACACGTCTACTGCCCCAGCCGACCCGAAGCGGTCCGTTACCTAAACGGCAATGAAGCACCCCTGTAGGTACAAAACGCTCTTTCAGTGCCTGTGTCTGAGGCCGGCATGACAAGGCGGTGCGGGGCCGGATCGGGTGCGCTTACGGTGACCGCATGGGTGGTGACAAGGTGCCCCGGCTGCGGTTGGTCGTCAATGCGGCCGACGAGGGCGGGCCGCGGTTGTGCCGGGGGTGCGGTGATCCGTTGATGCCCTCGGCGAGGGCGACGGCGGTGTTCTGTTCGTCCGTATGCCGGTCGCGGAGCTGGCGCCGGATGCGGCGGACGAGGGCGCGGGCCGAGGCGGTGACGGCTGGGGAGAAGGCCGAGTGCCCGCAGTGCGGAGTTGAGTGGACAGTCGGGGTCGACCGCCTTGTATCGGCGGTCTACTGCCCTCCCGTCTGCCGCAAACGGGCCTGGCACGGGCGGCGTGCGGGAGAAGGCGGGATGTGAGCCCGCACGTCACCGGGCTGCGGAAGAGCTTCGGGCGCCGGGTCCGTACGCTCTTCCCGCCGGGGGCGAGGTGGTCGGACGCTGCGACGTGGAGAGTTTCCAGGGTGAGTTGACGGCACTGGCCGGGTGGCGTCCCCCGGGGGCTCGTGGCTCGTGGGGTGGTGTCCGGATGACCCGGATGGTCGGGAGTGTGACCCGGCAGCGCTACGACGAGCTCGTGGAGCTGGGCCGGGGCTGGGTCGCGGAGATGAGTGCCGTCCAGTGGCGGCTGGGGGGACGCGGCCAGGGAGATCGAGCCGATGCGCGCCCACGGCGGGGTGAACCCTTCGTTGAGCGAGGAGTTGTTCACCGTCAGCGAGGCCCTGCGGATGTTCGCGGAGGACGTCGGCCTCGCCTACACGACGGTGCGGGGCTACCGGTGGGTGGCCTCGCGCTGGCCCAGGGAGCACCGCCGCGCGGACGTCTCGCACACGATCCATAAGATCCTCGCGTCGATCCGGACGAGAAGGAGCGGTTCGAGACGGTCGCCAGCCCTCCGGCCCATCCACGCGGGCCGGCGCGATGGACGCACGACAGCGCGAAGCGGATCGTGGGCTGGAAGGTCGACGCCCCCGAGAGCGTCCAGGAGAAGGTGGACGCGATCCACGTCCTGGCTGCCGACGACCAGGTCGCGGCGAAGGTGACGACGGACTTCCTGCGCCGGCCCGCGGTCGCCTCGAAGGCGATGGCCGACGACACCGCCCGCCACGCCGTGAACGAGGCGCAGTTTGACCGCTTCCGCCAGGAGGCCGCGTTCGTGCAGGACGAGGCAGTGCCGCTGCCCCAGCTGGCCCGGATGGAGCACAACGTCCAGTTCATGGACCTGGTCGCAGCCTGCACGCAGTTCGTGGTCACCGCGGGCAGGATCGTGCCGAACCTGCGCGGGACGCGGTTCGACGACGCCGAACGCGAGACGGTCCTGCACGGCCTTTCCAGGGTGCGGGCGTCGGTCGACTGGATCGAGAACGCGGTCACCCGCGGCGAGGTCGACCTCGACGAGCAGCTCCAGAAGCTGCTGAAGGGCTCGGGCGAGTAGCCGTGGGGCGGGGCGTTCCCGCTCATGTCCACGCCGAAGCCATCCTGTCCGCCCTCCTGGAAGCCCGCCCCGCCGGCCTGACGATCGTCCAGCTCATGGCGGCCACTGAACGCACCCGCGCGCAGGTCCACACCGGCCTCGGCCATCTGCGCAAGGTCGCCGCCGCAATGGGCCTGCCGCCGATCACGTGGGGCAGGACCTGGGGCTACCGGATGCTGGAGGACGCGCCGGAGATCTGGATCGGCTACGAGCGGGCGTTTTTCGAGTCCACCCACCACCGGATCGTCAACTTCATCGAGGGCACCCTCCTCGCGCACCGCAAGAAGAGGCCCGACGACCCCTACATCCGCGCGGTCATGGCGCAGATGGGCGCGATCGAGTCGACCCTGCACCTCCTTGCCAACCTGGAGTGACCCAGTGATCTCGAATGGGCGCTCCTGGAAAGGCTGTTGCCCACTCCCGCCTGCCGGACGGCCAGAGGCGGGGCTCCGGAGAAGTGGCCCCGCCGGCGTGTCGTCGACGCGATCCGCTACATCACCGACAACGGCGCGAAGTGGCGGGCGCTGCCCGCCACTTCGGCATTCCGTGGCGCACCGTGTTTGGCTACTTCGCCCGCTGGGCGAAGGCCGGAGTCCTGCGGCACATCCTTGACCGCCTTCGCCGGCGGTTGCGTATCCGGCAGCGGCGGTGTCCCTGGCCGGTCCGTGTGATCATTGGCCCCCAGTCCGTCAAGGGCGCCGAGACCGTCTCGAAGGCGACTCGGGGCTACGACGCAAATAAACACATCAATGGGAGGAAGCGGCATCTTCTGGTTGACCAGGACGGCCTCCTCGTCGACCTCCTCGTCACCCCCGCCGACGTCCAGGACCGCGACGCAGCCCGCATCCTCCTCACCCGCCTGCACACCGAACACCCCGAGATCGTGCTGATCTGGGCCGACAACGGTTACGGCGGCGAGGAGTTCGCCACCTGGGCACAGAGCACCCTCGGCATCACCGTCAAGGTCGTCTCCCGGCCCAAGGACGCCAAGGGCTTCGTCCTGTTGCCCAAACGCTGGGTGGTCGAGCGGTCGAATTCGTGGACGATGCGGGCCCGGCGCAACGCGCGGGACTACGAGCGCTTCATGTCCCACGCCGAAGCCCACATCCAGTGGGCCTTCATCACCCTCATGACCCGCCGCCTTACCCGCCGGAAACGCCGAAACGAGGTGGCCTCATCTCCCCTCGCGGCAGTCGCCTGACAATCTCCTCTTTTCCCGAGAGCAGCGGAGATACGCGTAATAGCCGCCACTTCGCAGCATAGCGTGACTTTCACATATCGAGCGTCTGTATACGCTCCGTGATCTGGCCCTGGCCCCGCTACCGGTAATGGGGGGCGTCCACCCGCAGCGCGCGGCCCTCGATCGTGACTGTGACTGGCATCACCCCGGGGCCGTGCATAGCGGCCCCGCCGGTGAGGCCTTTCAAGAAGCACAAGCCCCCGACAAGCAGCGAGGAAGGTGCGTTCCCGGTGAGTCTGTCACCGACCAGCGAGTTCGATGCGTTCGTTGCGGCTCGCCAGTCAGCCCTCCTCCACCTGGCACGGCTGCTCACCGGAGGGGATCGGCATCGTGCCGAAGACCTCCTCCAGGAGGCACTCGTCAAGCTGTGGCTCGCCTGGCGGCGGGTCGGCGACCAGGCCCCGGAAGCGTACATCCGTCGTGTGCTCGTCCGGGCGGCGGCGCGTTCCGCACGACGGCGCTGGTGGAACGAGCGACCGACCGGTGACCTGCCGGAGACGGGCACGACCGCCGATGAGGCGGTCCTGGTGGATGAGCGGACCCGGCTCGAAACGGCGCTGGCCGCGCTCTCGGCCAAGCAGCGTGCAGCCGTGGTCCTGCGCTACTACCAGGACCTGCCCGAGGCCCAGGTCGCCGAGTTGCTGGAGTGCCCGGTGGGCACCGTCCGCTCGCACACGGCACGCGGGGTCGCGCAGCTGCGCCGACTGCTTGGGTCGGTTCTGGAACCGACGGACTGAGGGGATCTGACATGGATGACTTTGAGATGGAGTTGATTCGGATGTTGCACGCTACTCAGGGCGAGGCGCCCTACGGTTCGCAGGAGCGGGAAGAGCTTCACACGGCGATCCGCCGACGGCGCCGTGCCCGGGCCGTCGGCGGCTCCGCCCTGGCGGTGGGAATGCTGGGGCTGGCGGCGTTCATCCTGCCGAACGCCATGGCGGACAGCAGGCCCTCCCCGGCCGTCGTGGCGGCCGCCCCATCGGTTCCGGCAGCACCATCGGGTCAGCCGGCCTCCCCGCCGGCGCAGGAATCGAGTCCGGCTCCGACACCGGGCCAGGAATCCCCCGTGGGAGAGCTGCCGATCAGCCCGCGAAAGCTCCAGGACCTGAAGGTAGGAGACAACCTCAGGCTGCGGGTCTCGGTGTGGCCCGACGACGTTGTCGAACGCACGGTGCGGGTGAGCGTGAGTACCGTCGCCGACGGCCGCCCGTCAGTGACCGTAAACGACGGCAATGATCAGTGGACCTGCCTCGGCGACGGATCCGCCGGCCCTCTCACTTGCGTCACGGGCCAAGCGGCCGTCGCATCCACCGGGCCTCTCAAGTAGCAGGACCCGACGGGTTGCCCGCGTTCGGCCGGCCGCCAGCGGGCGAATTCCTGGCCGTCTGCGGGAACGAACTGCAGGGCCGTTGCGACCCTCACCAAGACCGTCGGCAATCGGCAGGCTCCATACCTGCCGACCTCCCCAGCCCTTTTCCGTTCGGTTCGGCGTCCGTCGGACGCCGAACCGAACGGAAGCAACAATCACGGCTCACCTACATACGTCACGACCTGCGGAAAGAGGATGTGACACAGGCACTCAGGACGCCTTGATGGTGATCTTCTTACCGGCCGGGGACAAGACGTACCAGGTACCCTTCAGGCCCTGGCCCTTGACGTCCCCGGGCCGGGTGTCCTGGGCGAACCAGTAGACGGGCCATCCTCCCAGGGTGGCCTGCCAAGTACCGTCCGTACGCCGGAACGAGCCCACCGCGCCGGCCTCCACGCCCTCACCGGCCGAGGGCTTGTCCTTGGCGTCTTTCAGTGTGAGCGGTTTCCACGCGGTCAGGCACTCCGCGCTCAGGCACACCGATATCGGGGGCGCCGGACTGTCGAGGGTCGACATGTAGAGGGTGCGGCCCTTGCCGTCGACCGCGATCCGGCCCAGAGCGCTGTCCACCACTGCAATGGTTGTGCCCCTGGCGTCTGCGGACGACGGTGCGGCGGGGTCCGGTGCACCGTCGTCGGGAGCCCCCGACGGGTCTTGCGGACCGGGCGAGAGGACCGGCGCACCGGAGGGTGGCAGTGCGCTGTCACCTTCGGGAGCGGCCGGCGGCGCGGCCGGCTGCACCGCGACCGCACCCGGAGTGGGATCCGTGACGGCGTTGCCCACCACGGGGCTGAAGGCCGCCACCGCGACGGTGGCTCCGACGATCCAGAGGGTGGTGGGGAGCCGGTTCATCAGGGACATCTGTGCCGTCACTTCAGGTAGATGGAATCGCCGCTCTGGCGCACGCTGACGGCCTTGAGCGGGGCCTTGGCCGGACCGGCCACGGGCTGCCCGGTCTTCGCGTCGAACTTGCTGCCGTGGCAGGGGCAGTTGATGGTTCCGTCGGCCACCGACTTGACGAGGCAACCGGCGTGCGTGCATACGGCCGTGAATCCGCGCAATTGGCCACTCGCGTCCCTGGTGAGGACCACCTTCTCATTTTCCAAAACCTTGCCGCCGCCCTTGGGGACGTCGGCGGCCTTGGCCGCTGCGGGCCCGGCTTCGGCGGGCGCCGGAGGTGACGCCGCGGGCTGCTCCGCGTCGTCCGGGGGACGGGTCGCGGCCGGGGCCTGTGTGGCGGGCGGTGGCGCGGAGGCGGGCTGCGCGGCCTCGGGCTGCTTGATGACGCAGCCGCTCAACCCTGCGGCCGCGGCGGCGCCGATACCGGCGACGAGGAGGCTCCGGCGGCTGCCGGGCGTTTGACGGGCGCCTGCCTGCGCGGCTTTGGGATCGTGGTCAGGCATGGGTAGGGGAGCTCCAAATTCTCGGGACGACGTGCTGGCGGGGAAGACCGGGCTAAGGCCCTGGGAATCAGAAAAGGGGGGCGTTCGACTGGGAGAAATACCAGACGGAGGCCGTCAGCCACAGACCGATGAGCGCGGTAAACAGCAGGCCACCGAATACGGGAAGGGTCCATTTGGGAAGGCCGTTACTGCGCAGCGCGAGCATTTTCGTGGCGAATGCCCCGTAGAACGCGCAGCCGAGCAACGAATGGACCGTGGTTCGGGTGTCGAACGTGACGAACCCGATGCTCCACAGGCAGTGGTAGGCGACCGGGAGCGTGAGCAGGAACGCGATCGTCCCGCTCCACCGGTGCAGGGGTGCTATGACGGCCGGCGGGGGCCCCCAGCTGCGGACACGCTGCCACATCCACGCCGCACTGATCACCTGGACGACGGCGAGGAGCGCTCCGGCGGTGGCGAGCCACGCCTTCATGGGGGCCATGCCGCTGAAGCCGATGATCAGGGCGAGTGGGCGGCCGGTACCCTCGTGCGTGCTTCCGTACGCCCCGAGCGCCACAGCCACGAAGGCGCCCAAAAGCACTGCCCCCGCCAGTTTTCCGCCGCCCTTCGATTGCAGTGCCGCGGTGTTGTTCTCCGCCGCCATCGATCTGGCCTTTCTTTCGGGTGCATCGATCCGCGGCATACTTCGTGTGTCGCGGAAAACCTGTGGCACATACTGCCGTCGGATTGCCGGGGTCGCCTGAGTAACAACTACCCATGATTTTGATGCCCCCGGGAAAAGTTTGCTCTCCCGTCAATCCGCCGGCTGTTCCAAGGCACGCAGAACGGCGCAGAGGACCGGATGGTCCCCTTCGACGGCGCCGGCGAGGATGTGGCGCGCCCGCTCGTACAGGGCCCGCGCTTCGCCCTCGTTCCCGCGACGCCGGCGGACGAACGCGAGGTTGGCCAACGTGATCGCCAGATCCGGGTGCCGGGGTCCGTGGAGCTGTTCCTTCACCGCCAGTGACTGCGCGAAGTAGTCGTCCGCATCGTCCAGCCGGCCCTCCTGCTGGCTGGTTCCGCCCAGGTTGTGGAGGGCGACGGCGGTCTCCTCGTGCATGGGTCCCCATGTCCGGCGGAACACTGCCAAGGCCTGGTGCAGCAGACTCTCCGCCTCCTGGGTGCGGCCCAGGCCCGCGAGCACCGGGGCGAGTGCAGCACGGTCGAGGGCAACCTGGGGGTGGTGACCGCCCAAGTGGCGTTCGCGGATCTCCAGGGCACGCCGGGCCGGCTCCTCCGCGGCCGCGTAGTCGCCGCGCGCGTGCGCCAGACCTCCGATGTTGTGCCACAGCGAGGCTGCCATCGGACCGTCTTGCTCACCGAGTTCCGACAGGGCCGCCTGCGCACGCCGGTAGCAGGCTTCGGCCTCGTCGAAACGTCCCGTGTACTTCCCGATCATCCCCAACTCGTTGCAGATGTCGGCGACCTCCGCTGGAGCGGGATCCCCCCGCCCGTCTACCAGGCGCAGCGCGTCGCGCAATACACGTTCGGCGACGTCGTACCGGCCCTGGGCACGGTACGTCGCCCCCAACCGGACGTGGATGCGCGTCTTGGCGGGGTCGTCCCACGCGAGACCGAGGGTGAGCGCGTATTCGAAGGCCCGGACGTAGGCCCGCTCCGCCGCGGGGAGGTCACTCGCCGCCGCTGCGACCTCGCCGTGCACCACGGCCACTGCCAGCAGCGCGGTGCTGCTGAGGTCGCGGGCTTCCCGCTCTGCGACCTCCAGGAGCTCTCGGGCCCTGGACACCTGTCCGGCTTCGAGCGCCTGCCGGATGGCGCGCAAGTGCTCGTGGTGCCTGTGCAGGGTTGTGGGTGCCATGGTCTGGTCCCTCGGGTCGTGCGGCCCGGACTCTGCCGGTCAAAGGCCTTGAGGCGCGGTCCGAGCGCGGTCGAGGAGGCGGGCGAGTGCCGCGTCGACGAAGCGGAGCGTGGTCCGGTCGGGATCCACGCTGCGGGTGAGAATCTGGCGGGCCCTGCTGTAGTAGCCGTAGGCACGTTCGTACTCGTGCTGCTTCTTGTGCAGCAGGGCGAGGTTGCTGAGGGTGACGACGAGGCCTTGGTGGTGCGGGCCCAGAACGGCCTGCTGGACCTCAAGAGCGTGCGCGAAGTGCTTCTGCGCGTCCTTGTAGTCGTTCTGGCGGTATGCGAGGCCGCCCAGCAGGTCGTACACCTCTCCGACGGTGGGATGGTCCGGGCCGAAGCAGTGCCGCAGTGCGTCCCTCGCCCCGATGAGGTGGGTCCGGGCCTCCGCATGGTGGCCGGTGGCCATCAGGATCTGGGCCAGGAGAATGCGGTCGGACGCCACGTCGACGTGGGAGTCGCCGAGCGCTTCGCTGTGCATGCGCAGCGCCCGGCGGACATAGCCTTCGGCGCGCCAGGGTTCACCCAGGGACCGGGCCGTGTTACCGATGTGCGCCCAGACGGTGGCGAGCCTCGGGTCGTCGGAGGTGAGGACGGCGGAGAGCAGGGTGAGCGACTGGTTGTGCAGCTTCTCGGCGTCCTCGTATCGGCCCGTGATGCGGGCCAAGACCCCCAACTCGTCGCAGGCGTCGGCCACCTCCTCAGCGGGAGCGGTGGCGGCGGCGGTGTAGGCGCGGTGTGCGTCGGTGAGGATCTGTTCGGCGACGGAGTGGCGCCCCAGGCCGCAGTAGACGGCTCCCAGCCGAACATGGATGCGCAACCTCAGCGGTTTGGCGAAGCGGGGTGAGAGGCCGGACGCCCTTTCCAGGGCGACGCGGTACATCTTCTCCGCCATCGGAAGGTCTCCGACCCGCTCGGCAAACGTGCCATAGCTGAACGCCGTCTGCGCGATGGAGAGTGTGCCCTGCTTGAGGGCCAACGACCAAGCCTGGTCCAACAGTCCGCGGGCATCGTCGAACCGGCATTCCCGCAGAGCGAGCCTCAGCTCGTCCAGGACGGTCGGGTGGCGCGAAGTGCCCGCTGCCGGTACTTGAGCCGCCGTCATCGCGTTCGCCTCCTCTGCATGGCGGCTCCGCACGGTAGGAAACGGGCCGGCCGGGGGTGTGTCCTCCGTCACGGGTTCTGCGCCGATTAGAGCAGCGTGGGATCGAGCGGGGGTGAGTAGTCATTGCTCACCGCGGCGGATAGTGGCGCTGAGCCCCGTGAGTAGTGGCTACTGATGCGCTCCACAGCCACCATCGGACCAAATGGTGCGAGCAGCAGCCTGATCTTCAGGGCTGTCCGTACACGGCAGTCAGGAATCCACATGAGAAGCACCCCTTCGGCATCCCGCGGGGCGGCCCGGTCCGCCTCCCTCGCCCGTGCGGCAGTGGGCGCGGGCGCTGCCGCGGTATTGCTGGCAGCGTTGGCCAGCTGTTCCCCCTCCGCGTCCGACGGGCCCTCCCCCACCCCCTCCGCCGAAACCGCCACCGGCGAATCCGCAAAGACCTCCGTGATTGCCGCGAACGCGTGCGCGGCAATCACCTCTGAGGATCTGAGCGTGGCGACCGGAACGGCCGCTGGCAAGGGAGAGGCCGGTCCCGCGGTGACGGGCGGCATCACCAGCTGCTCCTACGCGCAGCCCCGGTTGCTCGTCCGGCTGAGCACGAAGATCGGCAAGCAGGAGGCGGAGGCGAACAAGGGGCGGCAGCCCGTGCAGGAGCTGCCAGGGCTGGGCGACTCCGCCTATACCTTCACGGACAGCAGCGCGGGTGCACCGCAGACCGTCGTGTCCGTGGTGCGCGGCTCGGCACAGGTCTACCTCCTCTCCGGCAGCATCCCCTTGGGTCAGCTCCAGGAGCTGGCCCGGACGGCTGTCGGACGCTTGGGCTGACCTCGGCACCCCTCAAGGGCCCACGGGACGCCCTGCGCACCCACCCCTCAATGGAAGCGGCGCCGATCCGCGCCGAGCAGTCCGTAGAGTAGGACGTCGGTGCACTTCCCTCTGGACAGTAGGTGCGAGCCCAGCCCCCCCTTCGAATCGGAGCCCCATCCGCTCCTGGAAGCGGGCCGCGGCGACTGACCTGGCACCGCAGCGCGCTGAGACCTCCTTTGAGCCGAGGACCGAAATACCGTGAGCCAGACGTTTGCAGTTCCATGCGTGTGCCGACCTGGCCACAAGCGCGAACGCGGCAACGGAAGCGGTGTTCGCCGCGCACGACGACCTAATCGGCTACTTCTCGGACATCCTGGCCCTACGCGCCAACCGGCCGGGCCCCGGCCTGTGCTCCGACCGCGTCGAGCTGACCGCGGTGAAAGAACTCGAACACGACGAAGCGGTTTCCCTGCTGGCCCTGATCCTCGTCGCCGGGTACGAAACCTCCGCCAGCCAACTCGGCTTCCACCTGCTCGACCTGGCGAGGAGAGCCGGCGCCTACCATGAGTTGCGAGAACGGCCCGAGCGCGTCCCCGAGGCGGTGTCGGACTATCTGCGGACCACCCCGTTCAACATCATCGGAGGTGCTCTGGCGAGGTTGAGTGCCGGTCCGCATCGGTTCGGTGACCGTCCAGCCCGGGGAAGCCGTCCTCCCTTCGACCGACGCCGCGAACATGGATTCGCTATCCCTCAACCCGATGCCAGTGCACCTCTCCTTCGGAGCCGGCGTCCACCGCTGCCTCGGAGCCTGGCTAGCGCAGCTTGTGTTGGAGGAGGCTCTGTTGGGGCTGGTGGAGCGCTATGCAGCGATCAGCCTGGCCGTCCATCCAGACGAGCTTCGTCTCAAGAACGGATCGGTGGGACGCTCGCTCCAGTCGCTCCCCCTGCGCGGCCACCCGGAGAGCATGTAGACGGCGCGTTGCAGTCCGGACCGGTCCGCTCGGCTCCGGACTGCGGGTCGGTGCGCCCACATCTCGGCTGAGGCACACCGCCTTCACCTCGAACCCCCGCTGTGCCGCTTCCGACTGACGGGTCGGTTTGCCGGCCTGTGCCGACGCCGGACTGGTGCAGCAGGGTAGGAGGTACGAATTCCGCTTCCGACCGAGTCAGCACGGCGCCGGGGCAATGCTGGACGACGTGCACCCCTCGATCGTGGCATACCGCCCATCCCTTCACGCCGTGGAAGCGCGGGCAAGGATACGACCGCGTCCACCTGCAACCATGGTCGCTCGGACGTGGCATCAAGCATCGCGCACCCCCGAGGGGCGTCGGCTCCTTGCAGCGACTGGGCCGTCACCACTGGACCATTGATCGCACCATGGCCTGGCTCTCCAGCCGCCGCCTCCACCGCCTCTAGGCAGTGTCTGATGGCTCTTGCGCGGGTGGTGGATCTACTGGTCTTCCGGGCAAGGGTCGGTCATGGTGCATCGGCATGAACTGACGAATGCTCAGTGGGATCGCTAGCTCCGCTGCTACCGGAGAGCGGCTCCTCAGGCGGTCGGTGGGCCGACCACCGGACCGTGGTCAACGGTGTGCTCTACCGGACCCGGACCGGGATTCCCTGGCGTGACCTGCCCGAACGCTACGGTTCCTGGCAGACCGTCTACGAATGATGAATAGGTAGACCTCTCGTTGCGGCGTAGCGCTGGAAGCAGTGGATGATTTCGTGGCATGTCTTGCCTGCAGCGAGACGTCGCTCTAGGTGTGTTGTCCCGGGACGTTGGTGACACGCGTGCTGGGTTCTTGAAACGGGTGAGGGCCTCCGGGTTCGGTGTGGATTGCGACATTCACATCGATCCG
>NZ_JBHXSY010000071.1:0-22115 GCF_042715295.1 Streptomyces sp. NPDC058701
GCGGGGGGGCCCGCGGGGGTCGTCCGGCGGCCCGGTCATCCCCGCGCCGGGCGCCCGCGGCGGCCGCCCGGCGGCGCGGGGGGCGGGGGGGGGGCCCCCCCCGGGGGGGGGGGGGCCCCCCCCCTTCTGTGTTTCCGTGCTGGTCCGCCGGTGGGGCTAGAAGCCGCTCAGCAGACCCTTGAGGAGGGTGGCCGAGGGGAGTTCGGCGGGGGCCGGGCCGGCGTGGAAGAAGCCGGCGTTGGCCGCGTCCAGCTTGCGCGCGAAGTCGAACGCCTTGGACTCGTGCTCGCCGAAGGCGACGAACTGCCAGTGGACGCCGGGCACGGTGACGGCCGCCTCGGCGAGGGCCAGCCGGGCCGGCTGGCGGTTGTCGGGGGCACCGTCGACCTGGAAGAGGACGAGGGCCGGACCCTCGCCGCCCGCCTTCTGGTAGTGCTCGACGACGGCCTCGACGGCCACGTGGTAGTTGGTGCGGCCCATCCGGCCGAGCGCGGCGTGCCGGGCCTCGACCCAGGAGGCGCGGTGCCCGTCGAGGGTGAGGTCGGCGGTGCCGTCCACCTCCGTGGAGAAGAACACGGTGTGGACCGTGGCCTCGTCGTCCAGGTGGGCGGCGAGCGCGAGGGCGTGGTCGGCGAGGTGCTGGGTGCTGCCGTCCTTGTAGAACGGGCGCATGGAGCCGGACCGGTCGAGGACGAGGTAGACCTTGGCGCGGGCACCCGCCCGGCCCTTGCCGCGGAGCACCTGCGCGGCGGCCTTGTACGCAGCGGCGACCCCGGGGGCCCTGCGGCGTACGGCGGCGGCCGCGTGGGCGGAACCCGCCAGCCCCGGCACGGCGGCCGCGGCGACGTCCAGGACTTCCGGTGCCACCGGCTCCGCCTGGACGGCGACGGGCTCGGGCGCGGCGACGGGCTTCGGCGCGGCGACGGGCTCGGGCGCGGTGACGGGCGCCGGCGCGGTGACGGGCTTCGGCGTGGGCACCGCGACCGGCTCGGGCTCGGCTTCCGGCTGGGCAGCCACGGGTACGGGCTCGGCCGTCGGCTCGGGAACGGCGACGGGCTCGGGGGCGACGACCGGCTCGGGGGCGACGACGGCGACGGGCTCCGGCTCGGGCTCCGGCTGGGCTGCCACGGGCGCGGCAGCTGCCTCCGGCGCGGCCGCCACGGGGGCGGCGACGGGCTCCGCTTCCGCTTCCGGGGCGGGGGTCGGCTCGGGGGTGGCGTCCACCTCCGGTGCGGGGGCCGCGGCCGCTACCGGCTCGACCACGACGGGCTCGGCCGCTACCGGCTCGGCCGCGACGGGCTCGGCCGCTACCGGCTCGGCCGCGGCGGGCTCGGGGGCCGAGGCCACCGGCTCCGCTTCGGCTTCCGGCGCGAGCGCGGCAGCGGTGTCGGCTTCCGGCGCGGTGGCTCCGTCCCGGGCCTCGGGTGCGTCCTGGGCGGCCTCCCGGGGCTCCGGGGTGGAGCCCTCGGCGGCCGGGGCTTCCGGCGCGGCAGCGGCCGTCACGGGCTCCGGCTCCGTTTCCGGCTTCGGGGCAGCGTCAACGTCGGCGGCAGCGGTGGTGTCCGCGGCCGGCGCGGGGGTTTCGGCCGCGGGGGAAGCCGCGGGGTCCGGCTGGGCCGCGGACGGCGCCGGTCGGCGGGCCTCCGGAACCGTGGGGTCCGGGGTCGTCGCCGTGAGGAGGGTGCCCGGTTCGCGGTCGCGAGGGGCGGATTGCGGGGGGACGGTGGGGTTGTCGAAGGACGCCGCCACCAGTTCGGCCGCCGCGTCCAGGGGAGTGCGTTCCGCCTGGCTCGGGAAGGCCGGGGAAGTGGCGTCCGACGTTTCCGGAACCGGTTCCGTAGACCGTCCGAACACCTTGCGCAACAAGCTCCGAATACCCATGGGCCAGGCCTTTCGCATGAGTGCGTGAGTCATATGTCCGTGCTGCGCGGATGATCCCTGCCCAGAGTGGACACGTAAGGTTATCGGCCGCCCGGCTGGAACTTCGGCAGGGGCGCCTTTCGTGGCGCCCGGCTCCCATGAGGTTCCCGCCCCGGCCCCGAACTGCCTCTCCGCCGCGCCGGGTTCACCGCCCGTTCATCCTGCGGCCGCCGCATCGGCGCACCCCGCGCCTAGCGTCACGGCTGGATTGATTCCGACACGTTGTCGGCGCCCACGCAGCCTCGGAGGACACTCGTGCGCAAGCTTCTGCCGCTCATCGGCAACCCGCATGGGAGCGGCCGTTCCGCTCTCACCTGCCGCTACCGCTGCGGTGACGCATGCTTCCACGAGGTGCCGAACACCAGCGACAACGAGTACGCCGGTGATGTCATAGCCCGCGCCTACTCCCGCCGCTCGATGCTGCGCTCGGCCGCCGTCGTCACGGTCGCCACCGCCGCCGGCTCGGCCGTCACCCTCGGTGCCGGCGGCGGCCAGAGCGCCAACGCGACGCCCACCGCCGAGGCCGCCCACGGCGCCGGCCGGCCCGGCGAGGCCGCCCGCGGGCTGCGCTTCACGCCCGTCGCGCCCAACACCGCCGACAAGGTCACCGTCCCCGAGGGCTACGAGCAGAACGTGGTGATCCGCTGGGGCGAGCCGATCCTGAAGGGCGCGCCGGGTTTCAACGCGGACCGGCAGACCGCGGCGGCGCAGGCGGGGCAGTTCGGCTACAACAACGACTTCCTGAGCCTCCTCCCGCTCGGCGGTGACTACGAGCGCCAGCAGCTGCTCGTGGCCAACCACGAGTACACGGACGAGATCCTCATGTTCAAGGGCTACGACCCGGCCAACCCGACGCGCGAGCAGGTCGAGATCGCGTGGGCCGCGCACGGCCTGTCCGTGGTCGTCGTCCAGGAGGACCACCGCAGCGGCAAGCTGACCGCGGTCCCGCGCCACCAGCTCAACCGCCGCCTGACGGCCACCAGCGAGTTCCGGATGACCGGCCCGGCCGCGGGCGGCGCCCTGCTGAAGACCTCCGTGGACGCCACCGGCACGAAGGTGCTCGGCACCCTCAACAACTGCGCGGGCGGCACCACCCCGTGGGGCACCACCCTGCACGGCGAGGAGAACTTCAACCAGTACTTCGCCAACGCCGGCCAGGTCACCGACCCGGTTCAGGCCGCCCGCCTGAAGCGCTACGGCGTGACCGCCGGCGCCACCGAGCGCAAGTGGGAGCGGTTCGACAAGCGCTTCGACACGGCGCAGGAGCCCAACGAGTCGCACCGCCACGGCTGGGTCGTCGAGCTCGACCCGTACGACCCGAAGTCCACCCCGCGCAAGCGCACCGCGCTGGGCCGCTTCAAGCACGAGGCCGCGCAGCCCCGTCTGACCGAGGACGGCCGTCCCGTCGTCTACATGGGCGACGACGAGCGCTTCGACTACTTCTACAAGTTCGTCTCCAGCAAGCAGATGAAGAAGGGCAACAGCCGCGCGGCGAAGGAGCACAACCTCACGCTCCTCGACGAGGGCACCCTCTACGTCGCCAAGCTCTCCGGGGACTCCCCGGCCGAGCAGTTCGACGGCACGGGCAAGCTCCCCGCCGACGGCGAGTTCGACGGCTCCGGCGTGTGGATCAAACTGGCCACCGGCAACGTCTCGCACGTCGAGGGCATGACCGCCGAGGAGGTGTACGTCTTCACGCGCCTGGCCGCCGACAAGGTGGGCGCCACCAAGATGGACCGCCCCGAGGACGTCGAGCCCTCCCCGCGCACCGGCCGCGTGTACGTCGCGCTGACCAACAACACCGACCGCGGCAAGCCCGGCAAGGAAGGCGCGACGGAGTCCAACCCGCGCAACCTGAACAAGCACGGCCAGATCCTGGAGCTCGCCGAGAACTTCGACGACCCGGCGGGCGACGGATTCGCCTGGCGGCTGTTCCTGGTGGCCGGCGACCCGAACGACCCGGCCACCTACTTCGCGGGCTTCCCGAAGGACAAGGTCAGCCCGATCTCCTGCCCGGACAACGTGGCGTTCGACCCGCACGGCAACCTGTGGATCTCCACCGACGGCAACCAGCTCGGCTCCCACGACGGCCTGTTCGGCGTCGCGACCGCCGGTGACCGCCGCGGCGAGCTGAAGCAGTTCCTCACCGTCCCGCGCGGCGCCGAGACCTGCGGCCCGATCATCCAGGACAAGCGCGTCCTGGTCGCCGTCCAGCACCCGGGCGAGATCGACGGCGCGTCCGTCGAGAAGCCCCAGTCCGTGTGGCCCGACGGCCCCGGCAAGATCGTCCGTCCGGCGGTCGTCTCCGTGTGGCGCAAGGACGGCCGCAACATCGGTGTGTGACCCGGCCGGTTGACCGGTGGTACCGGGCCCGTGGGCGGTGTTTCACGTGAAACACCGCCCACGGGCCGTTCAACTGCCGTCCGGCGGCACACCGGCGGGGAGCGTGAGGGTGGTCAGCGCGCCCCCGTCGGGCGCGTTGGAGAAGTCCACCGCGACGTCCAGCACCGCGGCCTGGCCGGCCGCGATCGTCAGGCCCAGCCCGTGGCCGCGGCCACGGCCGGGGTCCCCGGTGCGGAACCGCTGCGGTCCCTGCTCGATGAGTTCGGGCGGGTACCCGGCCCCGTGGTCGCGGATCGCCACCACCGGCCCGTCCACGGTCACCTCCACCGGAGGCTGACCGTGCTTGTGCGCGTTGACCAGGAGATTGGTCAGGACCCGGTCGAGCCGCCGCCGGTCGGTCAGCACGACCGCGTCGCGCACGATCCGCACGGAGACGGTCAGCCGGGTCCCGGCGACGGCCCGTGCCACCGCCCGTCCGAGATCCACCCGTTCGAGGTCGGCCCGTTCGACGCCCGAGTCGAGCCGCGAGATCTCCAGCAGGTCCTCGGTGAGCAGGTGCAGGGCCTTGAGCCGGTCGACGATCATCTCCTTGGGGCGGCCGTCGGGCAGCAGCGAGGCCGCGGCCAGCGAGCCCGTGAGCGGCGTGCGCAGCTCGTGTGCGACGTCGGCGGTGAAGCGCTTCTCCGCCTCCAGCCGCTCCTGGAGCGACCCGGCCATCGAGTCCAGCGCCTGCGCGACGTCCCCCACCTCGTCCTGGGCGCGGCCGGAGCGCGGGCCGTCGGCGTCGGCCCGGAGGCCCACGCGGGCGTCCAGGTCACCGGCGCTGATGCGGCGGGCCACGGCGGCGGTCGTCGCGAGCCGGCGGCTGATCCGGTTCGCGAGGAAGAGGCCGGCCAGGGCCACCACCCCGGCGGCGAGCGCCGAGGAGGCGAGGATCGCGGTGTCGACGTCGCGCAGCCGCTCGCGGGTCTCCTCGTACGGGACCCAGACGGCGAGGGCCTTGTCGTCGGCGGGGGTGGCGGCCCACATGACGGGCCGGCCGGCCCGCTCCCCGGCCATGCTCCCGGTCTCGCCGCGCGCGACCACCTCGCGCAGCGGCCGCGGCAGCGCGGGCGGGTCCAGGGCGACGTTCACGTCCCCGTGGGCGGTGCCGTACTGGTAGTGGCCGACGGCGTGGTCCAGGTCCCGGTCGGCGTCCTTGCGGACCTCACCGACGATCTGCCGGGCGACGACGTTGTGCACCAGGACTCCGAGCGCCGCCGCGACCATGCAGCACACCATGGTGGTGGTCAGGGCGATCTTCCAGCGCAGGCTGTTCAGCGCGCGCATCGCGACCCGTCGGTCCGCAGCGGGGTGTCGGTGATGGCGGGGCACTCGTCGAGCGTGAGCTGGGACAGGTTCATGATTCCGGCGTCGGGGTCCCACACGTAGTCGGAGACCGAGACGTAGTCCGGGTTCGAGGTGGGCTCGCGGACCGCGAGGTGCTCGGCGGCCACCTCGACGCCCTCCAGGACCGCCGTACGGGACAGGATGCGGGCGATGGAGCCGTCGTCCCGGACGGTGTAGACACGCAGCTCGCTGACCCGGCCGTCGAGGTCGACCGCGGTGATGAGTTCCTCGCGGCCGTTGCCCGTCAGGTCGTGCAGGACGCCCGGGCGCACCGGGCAGTCGGCGTCGGCGGCGCCGGTGCACAGCGCGAGCCGCTGGGCGGCGCGCGGGTCGACGGGGCGGCCCGCGCCGCCGCCCCGGGCGGTGGCGGAGGTGATGTCGGCGCGTACGACGGCCAGCGGGTCCACGCCGCGCATGGTCAGGGCGGGCACCTTGGGCAGACCGGGGACGACGGAGGCCGTCCCCGTCGTGCCGCCCGGGCCGGGCGGGGACGGGCGGATGTCCTTCCAGAGGGTCTTGGGGGAGCGGACGGTCCCGAGGTCGCCGTCGTTCTGCAGCCCGTCCACGTCGGCGCACCCGGACCCGGCCGTCAGGGCGGCGGCGAGGGCGATCACGGCCGGGGCGCGGTGCATGTACCGATGCTCCCCCGGGGCCCGCCCCGCGGCCCGCCCGCGGGTCCGTTCGGGTAGCGGGGGCCGGGTTCGGGAGGTCGGTGGCCGCCGCCCGCGGGTCAGCCGGGCGGGTGGGCGAGGGCGTGGGCCGCCGCGACCTCCTGGTGGACCGGGGCCAGGACGCCCGACGGGTCGCCCCCGGGGCCGGCGCCGACCCGTACGGGGACGGTGCCGCGGCGGACGCCGTCGGCCAGGGACCGCAGCTGCCGCGTCACCTGCTCGACCTCGTCGGCCGCGGGCGCCCCGGCCCCGTGGTTGACCCGGACCCGCGCGGCGGTGGTCGCGTCGACGATCCGCTCGACGGCGACGACCAGCGGCCACCAGGCGGCGGCCCGCGCCCCGATCGGCGGGGGCTCGGTCAGGGCCCGCTGGAACTCGCTGCGCAGGCCGGACAGGTCCCGGTAGATGCGCCGCCGGGCCTGGAGCCGGGCCGTCCGGGCGGCGGGCAGCGCGGACGGGTCGGGGAGCGGTGCGAAGGCCCGCTCGACGTACCGGGCGGCGTCGTCCACGGTGTCGGCGAGGCGGTCCCCGATCCGGGTGCGCCAGCTCTCGGGCCACAGGAGGTACCCGGCGACGAGGGTGATGGCGCAGCCGATCAGGCTGTCCAGCAGCCGGGGACGGATCAGGTCGAAGCCCTGGTGGTTGAGCTGGTCGGAGAGCAGCAGGATCACCGGGGTGATCGCGGCGGTCTGGAAGGCGTACCCCTTGGCGGAGAAGGCGGGGATCAGCGCGGCCAGCACCATCATCACCGGCACGGCCCACCAGCCGCGCGGCACCTCGGCGAGCACGGCGGCGGCGAGGACGAGGCCGACCGCGGTGCCCAGGGCCCGCAGCACGGCCCGGGAGAAGACCGAGCCGAAGTCGGGCTTGAGGACGAAGGTGACGGTGAGGGCCACCCAGTAGGACCGCTCGACCTCGATCAGCGACACCAGGCACTGCGCGAGCCCGATGCACAGGGCCAGCCGCAGCCCGTACCGCCAGGAGGCCCGGGAGAACATCATGTCGCGGACCGCCCGGCGGGCGCGGACCCGCAGGGTGGCGGGCCGGCCGAGGCGGTCGTCGACGTTGTACGGGTCCGGCTCGGCGAGCAGCACGGTGGTCGCCGCGTGCCGCAGGGCGGCGTCCAGGGCCCGTTCGGCCTGACCGTGCGGTGCGGGCAGGACCAGGTCGGGGGTGCCGGTGCGGCCCTCCTCGACGGCGGCCGCCAGCTCCCGGACGGCCGCCGGGACCTCGGGGGGCAGCGGGCGGCCGCGCAGGTGCACGGCGGGCGCGGCCTCCACGAGCGGGATGACGACGTTGAGCTGTGCCAGCATCCGCACCAGGGAGGGACTGCGGCCGTGGACCCGGGCCCGCCGGCCCAGGACCAGGTCGTAGGCCTGGTTGAGGGCCTGGGTGACCCGGAGGCGGTGCTCCTCGTACGCGGCGTCGCCCGGGGACTCCAGGCTGTCGGCCAGGGCCCGGTAGGTGGCGGCGACGGCTGCGCGCTCCGGCTGCCGTCCGCGCAGGGGCCAGCCCAGGAGGCTGAGGGCGAGGACGAACAGTCCGCCCGCGGTCATCAGCAGCGGCGCCGTCCACCACGGGCTGGGCAGCGGGAGGCCGGCGCCGATGACGGCGTTGAGCAGGAGCAGCAGTCCGGACACGGACGCGACGGTGCCGATGGAGGAGATCATCCCGGAGACGAGGGCGATCAGGGTGAGGACGCCGACGGCGAGCCAGCCGTGCCCGAAGACGAGGGTGCCCAGGGCGACGCCGACGGCGCCGACGAGCTGGGGGACGGCGATGTTGAGGACGCGCATACGGTAGGCGTCGGCGGTGTCGCCGATGACTCCGGAGAGGGCGCCCATCGAGACCAGCGCGCCGTACTCGGGCTGGTCGAGGGCGAAGCCGACGGCGAGCGGTGCGGCGAGGGCGACGGCCGCGCGCAGCACGGCGGCCCACGGGATCGGTGCGCTGCTCGGCCGCAGCCCGTTGAGCAGCCAGGAGGGTGGGGCCAGGGGATGGTTCCGGGAGGTCCGGGACGCTATCCGTCCGGTGCGTTCGGTGCTCATTCCCGCTTCCGTGCCGCCGCTCGCGAATCGATTCTTCTGGGCGCTTCTGCGCCGTAATGCATGCGTTGGTGCCCGTACCTCCCGAGCTTAGGGGGTCCGGCGCAGCCGGCCTGCCAGCCAGGCGGCCAGGGCGGCTGCGAGCCCGACCGCCAGCACCGACCAGGCGGTGGTGCGCAGGAAGGCGGTGAGGGCGTCGTAGACCGCTCCCGCGGCGGGCCGGTCGATGTCGGCCGGCAGGTCGTCGAGGGTGAGCCGGCGGCCCACCTCGACCGCGATCCACAGCAGTCCGGCGCCGACCGCGAGTCCCAGGCCGGTCGCGATCACCGCGCGCCTCCGGCGGACGGCGACGGCGATGGCGGCGCCGGCCAGCACCAGGGTCAGGACGGGGAGCCAGACGCCGGCGATCTGGAGCATGCGGAACCCCTTCCGGAGCGAGCCGAGGTTGTCGTACTCCATGACCTCCACGGAGACGCGGGTCACCGGGATGCGGTCGGCGAAGGGCACGCCGTCGCCGACCAGCTCGTTCTTGACCTCGGCGATGACGGGCGCGAGGTCGATGGAGACGGCGTTGCCGTCGCCGGTGGTGAGCGCCTCCAGGAAGGCGGCGTGCGCGGCGCGGTTCGCGGCGTCCCAGGCGGTCCGGTAGGCGGGAGTGCCGGCGAAGGAGCGCAGGGCCTCGCCGAGCAGGGCGTCGACCCCGCCCTGGAACGGCCCGGCGTCGATCTGTCCGGCGAGGGCGCGGGAGGCCTGGGTGACGACGACGTTCCGGACGGCCGGGTCCGTGGCGAGCGGGGACATGGCCGCGGTGTAGCGGTCGGCGTCGCCCAGGTCGCGGTCGGCCCAGTACGCGACGGCGCTCGCGGGCACGAGGAGCGCCACGAGCACGATCAGTACCGCCGACAGGATGGTGCGCACGTCACCAGGGAAAGCGGGCGGGGCCCGCGGCGCGAGCGGTGGTGCTGCGCTCGGGTGGCGGGCGGGGCGCGGGAGCGGCGCCGTCGAGGGACCCGAGGAGGCCTTCCGGTGCGCGGAGATCCGCGGCCAGGGCCCCGGCGGAGCCCCGGCCGGAGCGGTCGGCGTGGCGGACACCGGGGACCCTCGGCCCGTCCCGCCCGCACCGGTTGCCACCTGCGCCTGTGCCATCGCACACGCCATGACCCGGGCCGAACCGGCCTGGCGGCAGGCCCTCGCGGCCCAGGACCTCGACGGGATCCGGCAGCAGGCCGAACGCCAGGCCCCCGAGGCCCCCACCCGGCTCGCGGCGCCCTCGCCGGGGCCCCACGCCCGGCCGGCACCGGACCCGGCCACCGGCACCGGACCCGCCCACCGGCAGCGGTCGCGTCCCACGTACGGCAACGGAACCAGGAAGCCGGAGATGACGCGCAGCATCACCAACCCGGCAGGACTCCACACCCCGACCGGCTACGCCCCCGGGGCACCGAACGGCCTGCCCAGACCCTCATCGGCGTGGCCGCCCTCGCTCTGCCGGGCATGCTCTTCGAGGTCGACGCGGTGGCGGTGCGCGGCTCCCGACCGCGTGATCCACTTGCCGGTCGGCAGCGGCGGGTGTGCCCTGGATGATGGGAGAGAGGAGCCCGTCATGGCACATGCGGCACCCACCGCCCCCGGGCGGCAGCACCGCCGGACGGCGGACACGGCCCACCACACGAGCCGGAGCGCCGTCGCGCGCCCCCTGCTCGCCGGACTCGTCTACGGCGTCTGGGCGGCCTTCATCGAGCGCCAGACGGGCCCGGTCGACGCGGGCAACGTCCTCTACGGAATCCTGTGCGGCGCGATCTTCGCGGGCATCATGTTCGCCCTCGCCCGGATCGGCTCCCGGATGCGGCGTGAGGTCCACGCCGCCGCGTACGGGGCGTTCCTCGGCATCGCCGTCGGGTACCTGCACAGCCTCACCGACGCCAGCGTGCTCCGCTCCACCGCCATCGGGCTCGCCGTCGGGGTGGGCGTGGGACTGGTGGCGTTCTACCGGTACTACACCCACGAGGACTGAGTCCCACGCGTTCCTCCGGCCATGCGATCGAGACCACCGGCCTCGTCAAGGTCTTCGGTGACAACCGGGCCGTCGACGGGGTCGACCTCAAGGTCCCCGAGGGGACCGTCTACGGCCTGCTCGGCCCCAACGGCGCGGGCAAGACGACCGTGGTGAAGATGCTGGCCACCCTGCTGCGCCCGGACGGCGGGGAGGCCCGCGTCTTCGGCCGCGACGTCACCCGCGACGCCGACGCGGTCCGCGGCCGGGTCAGCCTCACCGGCCAGTACGCCTCCGTCGACGAGGACCTCACCGGTACCGAGAACCTGGTGCTGCTCGCCCGGCTCCTCGGGCACTCCAGGCCCGCCGCCCGCGGGCGCGCCGCCGAACTCCTCGACGCCTTCGGCCTGTCCGCCGCGGCCGGCCGGCAGGTCAAGCAGTACTCCGGCGGCATGCGGCGGCGCATCGACATCGCCGCGTCCATCCTCAACACCCCCGACCTGCTCTTCCTGGACGAGCCCACGACCGGCCTCGACCCGCGCAGCCGCAACCAGGTCTGGGAGATCGTGCGCGCCGTGGTCGCCCAGGGCACCACCGTCCTGCTCACCACCCAGTACCTCGACGAGGCCGACCAGCTGGCCTCCCGGATCGCCGTCATCGACCACGGCAGGGTGATCGCCGAGGGCACCAAGGGCGAACTGAAGGCCTCCGTCGGCTCGGGCAGCGTCCACGTGCGGCTGCGCGACCCCGAACGGCGGGGCGAGGCCGTGCGCGTGCTGGCCGCCGTACTCGATGAGCCCGTGGTCCCGGATCCGGACCCCGTCGCGCTGACCGTCCGCGTGGACGACGCCGGATCGGCCGCCGCGGCGCTGGCCGAGCTGGCGCGGGCCGGGATCGTGGTCGACACGTTCGCGCTGGGGCAGCCCAGCCTCGACGAGGTCTTCCTCGCGCTGACCGACGACAAGGGGGCGGCATGAGCGTCCACACCGAGCAGTCCGGAGCGGGCGGCGGCCGCCCGGACGGCGTCGGGATCGCCCAGGAGCAGGACTTCACCGCCCCGCACACCGACCGGCTCGCCGCACTCCTCGTCTCCGGCCGCCGCCCGCCCCGCCCCGGGGCGCTCTCGACCTCGCTGACCTTCGGCTGGCGGGCCGTCCTGAAGATCAAGCACGTCCCCGAGCAGCTCTTCGACGTCACCGCGTTCCCGATCATGATGGTGCTGATGTACACGTACCTCTTCGGCGGTGCGCTGGCCGGCTCCCCGGGAACGTACATCCAGACCCTGCTGCCCGGCGTCCTCGTCATGTCGATCGTGATGATCACGATGTACACGGGCGTCTCCGTCAACACCGACATCGAGAAGGGTGTCTTCGACCGCTTCCGCACGCTCCCCATCTGGCGACCCTCGACGATGGTCGGCTACCTGCTGGGCGACATGCTGCGCTACGCCATCGCCTCCGCCGTCATGCTGGCCGTCGGCCTGCTCATCGGCTTCCGCCCGGAGGGCGGGGTCGTGGGGGTCCTCGCCGGGGTGGCGCTGCTGATCGTCTTCGCGTTCGCCTTCTCCTGGGTGTGGACCATGTTCGGGCTGCTGCTGCGCAGTGAGAAGTCCGTCATGGGCGTGAGCATGATGGTGCTCTTCCCGCTCACCTTCCTCAGCAACATCTTCGTGGACCCCAAGACCATGCCGGGCTGGCTCCAGGTGTTCGTGAACAACAGTCCGGTGACCCACCTGACCACCGCCGTGCGCGGGCTGATGGCGGGGGAGTGGCCGACCGCCGCGATCGCCTGGTCGCTGGGGTGGGCCGGGCTGCTGGTCCTGGTCTTCGGTCCCGTCACGATGCGCCTGTACAACCGCAAGTAGCGGGCCTTCCGGCCGCGCCTCCCGCCGGGCCGCACCTCCCGCCCGGCCGCACCGCCCGCCGGGCCGCACCGCCCGCCGGGCCGCACCGCCCGCCGGCCCGTGCCGAACGCGGGGTGGTACTTCCGGCGGGGCCGTCCGGTACCTCCGGCCGAGGCGACCGGAGGGCCGCGAAACGCACACTGGCAGTGGCGCCGGTTCCCGCGCCCCGTGGTCGAACCTCACGCGACCACTCTCCGCTGCCGGGAGGTGCGGGAACCGGCGCCGTTCCACGTCCGGAGCCGGCGGGCACCGGCGGGCGTGCCTACGCGGCCGTGTCCGCGGCCGCGGTCCGCTTCGGTTCGCTCTCGGGCTCGGCGGCCACAGCCGCCGTCGTGGGCGGGGCGGAGGGCTCGGCCTTGCGGGCCGGAGGGGTGAAGCGGGCGGCCTCGGCGCGGAGCATGGCGTTCAGAGCGGCGTACGGGTCGATGGGCATGGCGGAACCTCACGGTGTTCGAGGGGGGTGTGGGGGTGCGCTGCTGCTCGGCCCGCTCAGCAGCGCAGGACCACACTCCGTACGGCCCGCGTCGACACCACCGGCTCGGCCGCGGCCCGGCCGGGCCCACAGGCCGGCCCCGGCTCGGGATGTTTCACGTGAAACACGGCCGCCGACAGCCGTCGTACGCCCGGTGCCCCCCGCGTCACCGTCCGTACGGCCACCCGCACCTCGGGTTCGGCGGCCGGGTCGGACGATCCCTCGACGGGCTCCGCGGGCGCGGGGGAAGCGGGTCGGTACTCGGCGGCCGTCGCGGCGGCCGGACCGGCGCCGAACACGCACAGCAGGACGACGCAGACCACCGTCAGGACCCTGGTCAGGGCCCCGGCAGGGGCTGTCCGCGCGCTCCGCCTCCCGATCATGCGAGGGGTGTGCCCCGACACGCCGGGCGGCTCCCGTCCGGGGGCCGAGAAGCCCCCGACCGGCGGAGGAAGTCACCCCCCACGGCGCACAGTGCGCCACGCCGGGGTCCGGGGCTCCGGACCGGGCGGGGGTCACACGACGATGAGGGCGGCGCCCATCAGCGCGGCAGCGAGGTGCATGGCCGGGTGGCCGTGGTCGCCGTACCAGAGGTGGCGGGCCAGGCCGCCCAAGGCGGCGAGAGCCGCGATGACACCGATCTGACCGAACAGCGTGACGGCGGTGAAGGGGGCCAGGAGCAGCAGGAGCGAGTTCAGCCAGAACGGTGCGGCGCCCGTCCAGCCCCGCCACTCCCGTATCGCCGTCGGCATGTGCTGCAAATCCCCTCATCGTCAACCGGTCGGCTGCACAGCCTCCTTGGGTGAGGAAGCCGACGCAAGGGTCCCTTCGGCTAGATGTCGGAAGGCCAGGCCGAAAGTCGCCCACAGGGCGGCCCGGATGGCCCCTGACGGGCCGCGCGGGCCGCCGGAACCTGCTGGTGCGCCCGGAGCCGGGATGGCGCGCCCGGACGCAGGACGGCCCGGACCCCGCGGGGCGGTCCGGGCCGGGCGGGAGCCGATGGGCTACGCGACGATCCAGTCGGACGTGGCGATCACCGGCTGCACGCCGTCGCGGTGGACGGTGCCCTCGATGAGGCCGTACATCCGGTCCGCGGCGAAGTAGACCTCGTTGTCGTTCTTGAGGCCGAAGGGCTCCAGGTCGACGAGGAAGTGGTGCTTGTTGGGGAGGTTGAGGCGCACCTCGTTGACCCTGGGGCAGTGGTCGAGCACGCGCTCGGCCATCTGGTTCAGGGTCTGCTGCAGCGAGTAGGAGTAGGTCTCCGCGAAGGCTTCCAGCATGTTCTTGCGGACCTTCTTGTAGGACTGGTCCCAGTCGTGCTCCGCGTCGTCCGCGGCCAGCGCCGAGTGCGCCCAGCGGGCGGTCACCTTGGTCGCCAGGATGCGGTCGTACGCCTCCTGCAGCGTCGTGTACTTGTCCTTGATGTAGCCGTGGAACTCGGAGTTCGTCGAGTTCATCACCGTCAGGTCCTTCAGGCCCGAGATGACCTGGAGACCGGTCGTCTCGCTGTAGGTGACCTGCGCGGTGCGCACCTCGGTGCCCTTGAGGGCGAAGGAGTGCTGCTCCTTGCGGGTCGGCACCGGGATGCGCTCCCAGGCGAACTCCTCGATGCGGATCTGCGCCTCGCGGATCGGCTGCTGCGAGGAGACGAAGTGCTTGGCGAGCAGGATGCCGAAGGCCTCGGGGGAGGCGATGCCGTGCTCCTTGCCGAAGGCGTACACCGTGTTCTTGGTGGTGTCGGTCGGCAGGCAGTTGGCGTTGTCGCCGGTGAGGTGGACGTCGCGGAACTCGCCGCGGAGCGCGACCGAGACGTTGAGGTCGCGGATCTCGTGCCAGGAACCGTCGCTGCCCTTGCGGGTGACCTTGACGATGCGGTTCTCGGCCTTGCCGTACTGGTTCTGCGCCAGGACGTGCTTGCTCATGCTGTCTTCCTTCGGGTACTCGGGAACACGGAGTCCGGTCGTCTGGATCCCGTACGCCCGGCGTCCAGCGGTCTCAGCCCGCTCCCCGCCGTTCGGCCCCGAAGGACCGCCCCGGGACTGACGTGCATCCCGGTCCGTAGGTGCTTCGGCCCCGCTTTCGACGGCGGGACCTGCACGGATTGCAGCACGCGCGGGGTGTCCCGGCCACGGCACGGATCCTCCGAACACCGGCACCCACGGATTGGGCGACCCCACAGAAGACCAGGTCAGACGGTGTGCGCGTCCGCCACGGTGAGGGCCTCGTCAAGGACGGCCAGCCCCTTCGCCACGTCCTCAGGCGCGATGTTGCAGGGCGGCGCGACGTGGATGCGGTTCCCGGCGGTGAGCGGCCATAGCCCGCCCTTCTTGCAGGCGGCGGCGAACTCGGCCATGGGCGCGTTGTCGGCCCCGGCCGCGTTGTAGGGGACCAGCGGCTCGCGCGTCTCCTTGTCCCGTACGAGCTCCAGCGCCCAGAAGGTGCCCAGCCCGCGGACCTCCCCGACCGACGGGTGCCGCTCGGCGAGCGCGCGCAGGCCGGGGCCGAGCAGTTCGGCGCCGGTGCGGGCGGACTGCTCGACCGTGCCCTCCTCCTCCATGACGTTGATGGTGGCGACGGCGGCCGCGCAGGCCAGAACGTGCCCGGAATACGTCAGCCCGCCCGGGTAGGGCCGGCGGGCGAAGGTCTTGGCGATGGCGGCGGAGATGGCGACGCCGCCGAGCGGCACGTATCCGCTGGTGACGCCCTTGGCGAAGCAGATCAGGTCGGGGGTGACGCCCCAGTGCTCGGAGGCGAACCACTTTCCGGTCCGCCCGAAGCCGACCATGATCTCGTCGAGGACGAACACGATGCCGAAGCGGTCGCAGAGCGCGCGGACCCCGGCCAGGTAGCCGTCGGGGTGCACGAGGACGCCGGGGGCGCCGCCGACGGTCTCCAGGATGATCGCGGCGATGGACTGCGGACCCTCGAAGACGATGGTGTCCTCCAGGTGGCGCAGGGCCCGCTCGCACTCCTCGGCCGGGTCCGCCGCGTAGAAGGGCGAGCGGTAGGCGAAGGGGCCCCAGAAGTGCACGACGCCGGCGGTGGCGCTGTCGTTGCCGAAGCGGCGGGCGTCACCGGTCAGGTTGATCGCGGTGGAGGTGGCGCCGTGGTACGAGCGGTACGCGGACAGCACCTTGGTCCGGCCGGTGTGCACTCGGGCCATGCGGACGGCGTTCTCGACGGCCTCGGCGCCGGCGTTGGTGAAGAAGATCTTGTCGAGGTCGCCCGGGGTGCGTTCGGCGATCAGCCGGGCCGCCTCGGAGCGCACGTCGACGGCGAAGCCGGGCGCGACGGTGCAGAGCTTGGCCGCCTGTTCGGCGATGGCCGCGGTGACCTTGGGGTGCTGGTAGCCGATGTTGGTGTAGACGAGGGCGCTGGAGAAGTCGAGGAAACGGTTGCCCTGGTAGTCCCAGAAGTACGAGCCCTCGGCCCCCGCGACGGCGAGCGGGTCGATGAGCTCCTGAGCCGACCAGGAATGGAAGACGTGCTTCCGGTCGGCTTCTTTCACGGCGGCGAGGGCGTCGGCTCCTGGGTTCATGAAACGAGGGTAGTTGTCCAGGATGTGGACCTCGGCTCACCTCCGGCGGACGCGCTCGAGCCGTGGCACGGGCGCGGAGCCCGGGGCGGGGATGCGGCGTGCTCGGGCGCCGGCGCCGGATCGTCCAGCGGGACGAACGGCGTCACCCCCGCGTGGCCGACCGGGTTGCCGAGCCGTCCGCAGGCGTCGGTGTGCTCCGCGCGACCCGCCGCGCATCCGCCGCGCCGGAGGCGTCATCCTGGAGGCGGACGGCCGCCGGCAGCTCGGCTGCCAGGGCCTTTCCCGCGTCCACGCGGTAGGCGGCGTCGGCGACGGCGCGGATGTCCTCGGTGCTCGGCCGGTGCTCGGCCGGTGTGCGAGGACCGCTCCGACGCCCGAAGAGGAGCCGGGGATCGGGGCGCCGCAGCTCCCGGCCATTGCATTGGGCCGGGAGTTCTTGATCCTATCGACCATACGGATCTTAAATTGCCGCATACCGGAATTAGTTTTCCGAGATGTGAAACTCTGGAGGATGTAGTGACGCAGGGGTTCGGGATTGGCCGACCGTGGCGGGGGTAGGTGCGGCCGGGACGGCGGAGACAGGAGGACCGGTGGCCGAGCAGACGCGGAGACTGGTCCTGGGCGGTGCCACCGCCGGGGTGGTCAGCCGCTGCCGTGACTTCACCCGCAGGGCGCTGGACGACTGGGCGTGGCCGGGCGGCGCGGAGTCGGCGGAGGACGTGCTGCTCCTGGTGTCCGAGGTGGTGACGAACGCCTGCCTGCACGCCGGGGGCCCGCGCGAGCTCGTGCTGCGGCACAACGCCGAGCGGCTGCGCATCGAGGTCAGTGACGACAGTCCCGAGATTCCCCGTCGGCGGCTGCCCGGCGACCGGTCCCTGCCGGGAGGGCACGGACTGATCGTGGTGGAACGGCTCGTGCGGAACTGGGGTGCGCAGCCGTTCGGGGACGGGCAGCCCGGCAAGACGGTCTGGCTGGAGATTCCTGCGCGGGGGACCCGGGCGTAGGCGCAGCGGCGGGGCCGGTGGAGCCGTGGTCACGGGTGGAGCCGTGGTCACCGGTGGTCCGGTGGTCCGGGTCTCCGGACGCCTCGTCGGCATCATCGGCCTCGTCGGTGAGGAGGCCCGTGCGCAGCCGTGCCAGGGTCCGGTTCAACAGCCGGGACACGTGCATCTGCGACAGGCCGAGCCGTTCGCCGATCTCGGACTGCGTCAGTTCCTGCCCGAACCGCAGCGCGAGCAGGGTCCGCTCGCGTTCCGGCAGGCCGGCGAGGATCGGCTTGAGGGACTCCAGGCACTCGATCCGGTCGTACGCCCCGTCCTCCTCGCCGAGGGCGGGCCGGCCGGCGTAGGCGTCGCGGTCGCCGTCGTCCTGCACCGGAGCGTCCAGCGAACGCGCGGAGTAGGCGTGCGCCGCCTTCCGCCCCTCCACGAGCTCATCGGCCGTGACGTGCAGCTGCGCCGCGAGCTCGGCGTCGGTCGGTTCGCGGCCGAGGTCCTGCTCCAGCGCGTCGTGCGCCTTGGCGGTGTCGATCCGCAGTTCCTGGAGGCGGCGGGGCACCCTGACGGCCCAGCTCGTGTCCCGGAAGAACCGCTTGATCTCACCGCTGATCGTGGGCATCGCGAACGAGGTGAACTCCACGCCGCGCTCCGGGTCGAACCGGTTGATCGCCTTGATCAGGCCGATCGTGCCGACCTGGACGATGTCCTCCATCGGCTCGCTGCGACCGCGGAACCGGCGGGCGGCGTACTTCACGAGGCTCAGGTTCAGCTCGACGAGGGTGTTGCGGACGTAACTGAACTCCGTACTGCCCTCCTCCAGCCCCGCCAGCCGCTGGAACAGGGCCACGGACAGGGACCGGGCCTCGTGGGTGGCGACGTCTGTGAGTTCTGTTCGGTGCATGGCACTGCGCTCCTCCGACGGTGTGACCCGGGGGCGCCCGGGGCGCGGCGTCGCGCTGTCCCAGGGGATATACCCGCTTGAACCCACCCATACCCTACCCCTGACCCGCCCGGGTCACCCTGCGGCACCGGCGCCCCCGGGTCACTTCGCGGCCTCGGCGTACAGGCGGAACAGCCGGGGTCCCCCGGCCGGGGCGTCCGCCCGCAGCCTGTCCCACGCCCGGGCCGCGGCGGCCCGGGCCACGGCCCCCGGCCAGGGCTGCGGGAGCAGCTCAGGCGGGAGCAGCGGGTCGGGGAGCATCGCGGCGGAGAACGCCGCGGCGAGCGCGACGGCGCGCGCCAGCGCCGCGGCCCCGTCACCGTCGGGCCGGTCCGCCCCGTCACCGTCGGGCCGGTCGCCGTGCGCCCGCTCGCCGTCCGGCCGTGCCCCGGCGTCCGTCGGGGCCGGTTGTGCGGGTCCGCCGTGCCCTCCGGGGCCCGACGGGCCCCCGGCGCGCTCCGGCCCCTCCGGAGCCGCCGACAGCCGCAGCAGCGGCTCGTAGCGGGCAGCGATCCCGGGCAGGGGCCACAGCCGGGCGGCGACGGCCACCGGGTCCGCCGTGCCGCCCACTTCCAGGTCGCGGGTGGTCAGGCAGGTCAGTGCCTCCGGCAGGCCCAGTTCCGCCGCGTGGCCGCGCACGTACGGGCCGATCGCGTTCGGGGTGACGTACAGCCCGCCCTGCACCGGCGCGGCCCCCAGCCCGGTCAGGGCGTCCCGCAGCGAGTCCCGGGCGGCCCGGGCGGATTCCGGTACGGCGAACGCGAAGGCGTGCCAGGTGCCGTCCCACGGCTCCAGCCCGCGGTCCTGGCGGTACGCGTGCCGTACGAACTCCACCTCCGGAACGGACGGCAGCCCGGGCCCCGACCCGGCCGCCGCCGTCATCCGCAGCACGGCCCGCCGCCCGCGCCCCCCGACGGTGAACCGGCCCTCCGCCTCCAGCCGCTTCACGCACAGCCGCACCTGCTGGTCGGTCATCCCCAGCAGGCCGGCCACCTCGTACAGCTCCCCGCCGTCGACCGTCCCGTCCTCCCTGACCAGCGCGTGCACGACCATCCGGGTCGGCACGCCGCCGCCCGCCACACCGCTGCCCGGCAGGCGGCCGCCGGGTCCCGTCGTGCCGGCCCCACCCGTGCCGGCCGCCGCCGGTCCCGTGCCCGTCGTCGTCCCGCTCACCGCGCCACCTCCTTGTGCATCGTCGTCACGGCCGCGAATCCGAGGACGTCCCGCAACCACGGGGTGCGCCGCACCGCGACCGCGCGGAACCCGTGCCGCTCGTACAGTGCCCGCGCCCGGGGGTTCTCCGCGACCACGTCGAGCCGGATCCGCCGGCACCCCTGCTCCACGGCCACCGCCTCGACCTCCCGCAGCAGGAGTCCGCCGATGCCCCGGCCGCGCTCGGCCGAGTCGACGGCGATGCCGTCCATGAGGAGCTCGCCGCGGGCCGGGGTGCGCTCCATCAGCGCCAGCAGGAACACCCGCCAGACACCTCTGACCTGCCCGTACGCGGCCCTCACCGCGGCCGCGTCGCCCCCGACCAGGCCGCGGCCGGCGAGGTGGTAGCCGGCGAGGCCCACCAGCCGCCCGCCGGACAGCGCGCTCACCGCGCGGTCCGCGTGCAGGTGCCCGGCGATGAAGCGCCGCCCGGCGTCGGCGGGGCCCAGGGCGGCGCCGAGCTTGCCGCCGAAGGCCTCCCAGTACAGCTCGGCGACGCGCTGGCCGGTGCCCTCGGGCACCCCGCGCCGGACCTCGGTGTTCTTCTCCGTCGTCATGCGGGCAAGTTTAGTACGTTCATTGTCGCTACGATCGTTCTTTGAGTGAACGAAATGGAGGAGTTTCCGTGATCCGGTTCCGCACGTCCCGCCCCCGCCCGGCCGCGCCCGGCGGCAGCGGCCCCCGCCCGCCCCGCCGCAGGCTCCGTACCGCCCTGTTCCGCACGGCCGCCGCACTTCTCGCCGCCGCGCTCCTCCTCACCGGCGTCGTCCTGTGGCAGCACGACTACGGCCTGCGCGAGGAGCGCGTCACGGTCCGGGCCGGCGGGAACGACCTGCGGGGCGTGCTCGCCACCCCCGCCGGCCGAGGCCCCGGCCCCTTCCCGCTCGTCGTCCTCGTGCACGGCGACGGCGAGGTCGACGCCACGCACGAGGGGTTCTACCGGCCGTACTGGGAGGCCTTCGCGCGGGCCGGGTACGCCTCGCTCTCCCTGGACAAGCCGGCCGGCTGGCTCGGCCAGAGCATGGACGACCGGGCCCGCGAGACCCTCGACGCCATCGCCTGGGCGGCCCGCACCCGCCCCGAGGTCGACCCCGCCCGGATCGGGCTGTGGGGCGCCAGCCAGGCGGGGTGGGTGATGCCCAAGGTGGTGGCGCGGGCCCCGGCGCCCGGCGTGCGCTTCGTCATCGCGGTGGGCACCGCCGTGAACTGGCACCGCCAGGGGGAGTACCACCTGCGCGCCGGACTGCGCGCCGAGGGCGCCGACGCCGAGCGCACGGCGCGCGCCCTGCGCACCCGGGAGGACACGCTGTCGCTCCTGCGGCGCGGGGCGGCGTTCGGGGAGTACCGCGCGAGGCCCGACGCCGACCCGCAACTCACCGCGGAGCGCTGGGCGTTCATCAGCCGGAACCACACCGCGGACGCCACCGCCGACCTGCGGGCGATGCCGCCCGTGCCGGTGCTGCTGATCTCGGGCGCCGACGACCTGAACGTGGACGGCGCCGAGACCGAGGCCGTCTACCGCGGCCTGCTCGCGCCCGGAACGCTGACCGTACGCCGCTATCCGGAGGCCACCCACGCCCTGGTCCGCACGCCGGTCGAGGGCTCAGCGTGGCGGCTGGCGCTGACGGCGGTGTTCGCGCCGCGCGCCCTGTTCCCGCCCGGCCTCCTCGACGATCAGCGGCGCTTCCTGGAGGAGCAGCGGTAGGTCAGCGGCGGGGGAGCAGCGGTAGGTCAGCGTGGAGGAGAAGCGACAGGGGCGGCGGAAGCGGAAACGACGAAACGCCCCCGGATCGGATCCGGGGGCGTTGCGCCTCACTTGTCGGAGTAGCTGAAGTCTCCGACCGTCCAGGCACCGACGTCCCTCAGCGCGATCCGGTACATCCCGCCCGTCTCGGGGATGCCCAGGGTGCCCTGGAGGATGCGCGCCACGTGGAAGTGCAGGTGGGACGGGGTCGCCCCGACGGCCGGCCCGGGTGGGCCGGCCGGATCGGGTGACCTGAAGATGTCCGCGAACGGGCCCAGTTGGTCGGAGTCCCGCAGGACCTCGGCCACGCGCTGACGCCAGACGCCCTCGGGTGCGAGGCGGCCGGTGATCACGGCGCCGTTCACCACGACGGTGAGGGACATCTGATTGCTTTGCTCCGACTCGACCATGGTGGCGATATCGACGAGCAGGTCATCAGGGATCGACATGGGCACGGACTCTAGCAAGGGGCTCTCAGACGTTGGTCGGGGACCCGAGCAGCGCCGAGGCCTCCTGCAGCGGGGTGAGCGCGGGCGCCGGGACGGGCGCGGCGATGTCGCGGCAGGTGAAGCCGAGGCGGGCCAGGGCCCGCGTCACCTCGGCGGCCGTGAAGTCGCGTCGGTCCTGACGGGTGATGACCTCACCGACCTGCTTGACCGGGTAGGACCGGCGGCCGATGATCACGGACGCTCCCGTGACGGGCTCGGGCTTGATGCCCTTCATCGACTGCTCGACCTCGCTCTTCTCGAGGTCGAAGGGGTATCGGGCGATGACGAAGCGCATGATGCCTCACAGACTTGATGGGGTGCGCGGGGACGACGGAGCGGAAGCGGAAGGCGGGCGGGCGCGGCCCGGTCAGGCGGCCATGCCGTGCGCGCGCCGGCGCTCCTGCGCGGGGCGGCTGCGCCGTCCGCGGGTGGAGGCGGAGCTGCGCTTGGGCCGGTCGG
>NZ_JBHXSY010000072.1:0-22077 GCF_042715295.1 Streptomyces sp. NPDC058701
TCGCCCACATTTGGTGTTGGGGACCCCAACCCGGCTGGGGGGGCGGGTGGTTCCCCCCGGGTGGCTGCCGTTTTGGCCCCGGCCCCGGCGGGGCCCCCCCCCCGGGGGGGGGGGCCCCCGCGGCGGGATCCGGAAGAGGCGGCTTAGGTGGGGTCCAGGCCGTGGCTGCGGAGCCACGACAGGGGGTCGATCGAGGCCCCGCCGCCGGGCCGTACCTCGAAGTGGAGGTGGGGGCCGGTGGAGTTGCCGGAGTTGCCGGCGTAGGCGATGACCTCGCCGGCCTTGACCTTGCCGCCCCGGATCTTGGTGCTGCTGAGGTGGCAGTACCAGGTCTCGGTTCCGTCCGCCGAGGTCACTATGGCCATGTTCCCGTAGGCGCTGTTGTACTGGGTGCGCACGGTGCCGTCGGTGGCGGCCATGACCGGGGTCCCGTACGAGACCGGGAAGTCGATGCCGGTGTGCACGGACATCCACATGCCGCCGGCCTGCCCGTAGTTGGCGCTGAGGCCCTGCTGGGCGACGGGGAGCGAGAACTTGGGGCGGGCCGCTTCCCTGGCCGCGGCCTCCTCCGCCTTCTTCTTCTTCTCCTCGTCCTGGCGCTGGCGCAGGTCGATGCGCTCCTGCGTACGGCTCGCGCGGTCCGCGAAGTCGCCCGCGTCGGCGCTGAGCGCGGCCAGTTGGGTGTCGAGCTTGGTGTTCGCCGCGACCGACGGCACCGAGGCCGGGTCGGGCGCGGCCATGGTGGTGGTGTCCTCGGCGGGCTTCTCCGTCCCGGTGAGACCGCCGACGGAGGCGGCGGCGACGCCCGCGACGCCCATCACGCAGGCCGAGGGAACGGCCACGGTCAGCAGGGCGGAACGCTTCGCCGGAGTGCGGCGGCGGCTCGAACCGCCGGCCGGCCGCGGGGCGGCCTTCGCCGGGGTGGCGGCCTTGCCGGTGGACCGGCGGGCGGAACGCGGGGGCGCCGGTGTCACCGGCATCGCCTGCGTGGGGAGGTCGTGGACCGCGTCGGGTGCGTCGGAGTCGGCGGCCGCGCGTGCCGCGTCGGCCCCGTCCGTCGCGTCCGTCGCGTCGGAGAGGACCTCGAAGACGGAGGTCTCGCTGTACTCCGCGAAATCCGCCTCGGCGAAGTCCGCTTCGGTGACGGCGCCGGTGGCGGGCACCGGGGTCTCGTAGGCGTACGGGGCGGGGGCCTCGTACGTCTCGTACGCGTAGTCCTGCGCGTATCCCTGTGGCGCGTACGCCTGCTGCGCTTGCTCCTGCTGCGCGTACTCGTACCCGTAGGACGTCTCGGGCTGGGACGGTGCCGGGGTCTGGGACTCCGCGACGGTGTTCCAGGCGGTGGCGTCGTAGGCGCCGGTCTCGGTGCCGACGGTGGTCCCGTAGCCCGGGACCGCCCAGTGGCCGGTCTGCTCGGCCGAGGTGTCGTAGCCGAACGCGGCGGGCTGCTGGTACTCCGTCGTGTAGCCGGAGTGGTCCGTGCCCTGCGTGCTCCAGGCACTCGCGTCCCACTGGCCCGTCGTGTCCTCCGGGACGCCCTGGGTCGGGATCGTGGAGAGGTACGGGTCCTGGGACGTCCAGGCGGTGGTGTCGTACGTGCCCGTCTCGTAGGAGCCGTAGGCCGCGTAGTTGACCCCTTGACCCTGCGATTCATAGGAAACGTAGGACGAGTCACCAGCGAAAGTGGTGGTGGTAAGGCCGTCGTACCCAATATCTGGGTACTGGCCCGACGGGGGGCGGTCGTTCACCAACTTCTCTTTCGCCTCGGCGGTGGGGGCCTGGGTGGCCGGGGAATGGGAGGTTCCCCGGAGGAGAGCAGTGGCGCGACTGTACCCGCCGGTTACTGGCAACGACAATCTTCGACGGGCCCCGGTATTCCCGGAACCGGGCATTCAGTCGTCTTTCGGTCGCCGAAAGACGCGGCTTTGGCCTTGAGTTCGAAATGCGTTCGACTGGTGGACGCGGAGCGGCTACGCGACGGAAGCCGCCTCCGGGAGCGCCGCGACGGCCGATGCGGGTCCGTCGAGGGCGCGCCGGACCGCCGCGATGACCGTCGGGTGGGCCGGGAGCGCGAGGTGTCCGATCCCGGTGACCTGGATGTTCTCCGCGCGCAGGTCCGGGTGCTCGATCCGGGCCGTCCCGGCGGGGGACATCACCGCGTCGAACTCGCTCCAGAAGGCGACGCACCTGGTCGCGCAGCCGGGGGCGGGCTCGGCCAGCTCGGCCAGCACCTCGGAGCCGGGGCGCATCTGCCGCACCAGCGGGTGCGCGTTCAGGAAGGGGGCGACGCGCGTGCCGGAGTGCGGGGTGCCGAGCGTGACGAGCGTCCGGACGCGGGCGTCGCCGCCGAGGCGCTGCACGTAGTAGCGCCCGACCAGCCCGCCCAGGCTGTGGCCGACCAGGTCGACGCGCTCCTGACCGGTGCGTTCGCACAGGTCCTCGACGCGCCGGGCGAGGTGGCGGGCCGTGACGCGCAGGTCGCGGGTGAAGGGCGAGTAGTTGTACGCCTCCACGTGCCGCAGACCGTCCGCCCCGAGGGCGCGGCGCAGCAGGACGAAGACGGAGCGGTTGTCGGTGAACCCGTGGAGCAGGAGCACGGGCGGGCGGGCCGCGACCGGCCGTGTCGCGTGCGGGTCCGTCGCGTGCGGGTCCGTCACGTGCGGGTGTGTGGCGTGCGGCGCGGTGGTGACCTTCTCCTGCCACACTCCGGTGGGGTAGAGCAGCAGGTGCCCGCCCAGCACGACCACCTCGAGCGCGCCCGCCCGCAGCGCGGCGCCGGACACGGGCGGGAACAGCGCCATCGCAGGCCTCCCCTGAGCCTCTTGGGACGGACGCCGGCCGCGCCCCCGTGCCGTGCGGCTGTCGGCGCGGGGGCGCGGCCGGTGAATCAACGCCGTCCCACGTGTGATTTCCCCCTCCCGGTTGACCGCGAAACGGTGGCGTGCGCGATGCTGTACTTAACGTTCGTTCACTCGGGAGGCAGTGCGATGGGTGTGACCGGTCCGATCCGTGTGGTGGTGGCCAAGCCGGGTCTCGACGGCCACGACCGCGGTGCCAAGGTGATCGCGAGGGCGCTGCGGGACGGGGGCATGGAGGTCATCTACACCGGCCTCCACCAGACCCCCGAGCAGATCGTGGACACCGCCATCCAGGAGGACGCCGACGCGATCGGCCTCTCGATCCTGTCCGGCGCGCACAACACGCTGTTCGCGCGCGTCCTGGAGCTCCTCAAGGAGCGGGACGCGGAGGACATCAAGGTGTTCGGCGGCGGGATCATCCCGGAGGACGACATCGCCCCGCTGAAGGCGAAGGGCGTGGCCGAGATCTTCACCCCGGGCGCGACGACGACGGCGATCGTGGACTGGGTCCGCGGGAACGTCCGCCAGTAGCCTCCCGGCCGGCGTGGGGGCCCCCGGCCGCCCCGACGCGCCCCGTCCGGGCGAGCAGGCCCGCGCGCTCGCGCCGGCTGGGCCCGGGCCGGTTGGGCCTGGGCCGGCTGGGCCTGCGCCGGTCGGGCTGGGGCCCGCTCGGGCATGCCCTCGCTCCGGCTCCTGCGCCCGCCGTGGTGCGACCCGGCCGAGCGCGGCGCTGAAGCGGGGAAGGCGGGAAAGCGCAATGGACGCCGCCGGCCGGCGGGGGGCGGCGGTCAGGCCGAGGTGAGTTCCGCGAGCATCGTGGCGCGCAGCCGCAGTGTGGCCGTGAGCCGTTGGAAGGCTTCCGCCCAGTACGCGGCGGCTCCCGGCGACGCGTCCGGCGGATCTTGCGCGGCGGCGGTCAGGACCTCCAGGGGACCGGCCTCCGCGGGGTCGAGGCAGCGTTCCGCCAGGCCCATCACCCCGCTGAAGCTCCACGGGTAGCTGCCCGCCTCCCGCGCCGAGTCCAGTGCCTCCACGACCGCCCGGCCCAGCGTGCCCGTCCACGGGACCACGCAGACGCCGAGCAGCTGGAACGCCTCCGACAGGCCGTGGGCCCGTATGAACTCCGCCACCCACGACGCCCGTTCCGCCTCCGGCAGCGTCTCCAGCAGCTTCGCCCGCTCCGCCAGTGACGGCGTGCCCGGCCCCGCCGCGGGCGGTGCGGACGGCGCGCCGAGCAGGGCCCGCGACCACGGCGCGTCGCGCTGGCGCACCGCCGCCCGGCACCACGCCGCGTGCAGCTCCTCCGCCCAGCCCTCGCCGGAGGCCACCGGCAGCGCCACGATCTCCGCCGGTCCGCGCCCCCCGAACCGCTCGGCCCAGCAGGAAAGCGGCGCCGCCTCCACCAACTGGCCGAGCCACCACGCCCGTTCGCCGCGCCCGGCGGGCGGCCGGCTCACCACGCCGTCCCGCAGCATTCCCGCGTCGCACTCGGCCGGCGGGACCACCCCGTCGGGTCCCACGCAGGCCAGTGCGCGCTTCGCCATCCGCGCCGCCAGTGCCGAGCGCGGAAGCGCCGACAACAGCTCGGCTGCCGTGGCCCGGACGGTGCGGCTGCGGTCACCGAGAGCCGCCTCCAGGAACGGCTCGTCCGCCCCGGACAGGCCGGCTCGCAGCGAGTCCAGGAACATCAGGCGGTCCTCGGCGCGTTCCGTGGTCCAGGTCGACTCCAGCAGGCGCAGCGCCGCCGCCGGCTCGTGCGCCCGTACGATTCCCAGCAGGGCCACCCGCTCGGCGAACAGGCCCTCCTGCCAGAGCCGTGCCACCCCGGCCGGGTCGGTCGCCGCCGGCAGGTCCCCCGCGCCCCCCGTTCCGCCGCGCAGTGCGAACCGCCAGTCGGGGTTGAGCCGAGCCAGCCACAGCCCCCGCGAGCCGGCCAGGGCCAGCGCCTGCGGCCGCAGGTCCGTACGGGCCCGGGCGGCGTCGAGCAGCGCCGGTACGAGCGCGGCCGGTGCCCGGTAGCCGTGCCGCCCGGCGGCGGCCAGCCACTGCGGCAGCAGTTCCGTCAGGTCGGGCGCGGCCCCCCGGCGGCCCGACCCGCTCCCGGCGGTCCGGCCGGCCAGCAGCTGCGCGAGGCGCCGCCGCGCCGCGTCCGGCGGGGCCGGTCGCGGGTCGCGGGCCGCGGGGTCGGGCCGGGCGGCCGCCTCGGCGGGCCGGAGCCCGGCCCGCCGCCGTACGGCGTGCACGGCGGCCGCGTCCAGCAGTGTCTCCGGCGAGCCGGCGGGGCCCCCGCCCCGCCGCCGGTCGGTGCCCAGCAGCGCGGCGGCGACCAGCGCCTCCCAGTCCCCGTACTCCTCGTCGGGCTTTTCCATCGGACCCCTCCCTCTCCTGTGCCGGTGCTCCGGTCCCGCCCCCTCCGCGGGACCGGAGCAGTCTGTGTACCCGTCGTCAGTCGGTCCGTTCGCCTGCCGGGCGTGTGTGAGAAGTCCCGCCTGGCTCGCCCTTCGGGCGCCCGGCACTCCTTCTCCAACGCGTCCTAGCTGGCGTGGTTGTCGTTCACAAGAGCCCCCCGGCTGTCTCGTTGTCGCACGCCGGCGCCCCCGCGCCGCCGCTCCCTCCCCGTACGGCGCTCCCGCGCCGCGTACCGATCCCCTCCCCGCCACCTCCGGTGACGGCATACGGGCCCCCAGGCCCCCAGCGGTTTCTTCTTGTTCCCCGTCCCGTCAGACCAGCGGGACGGGCTCGGCCGAGCCCGGCTGCCAGGCCGTCAGCGGGGTGAAGCCCCGATGACCGCACTCGCCGAACACGGTCAGCGGGCCCCCGCCGGACAGCGCCGCCAGTTGCCACAGGCCCCCGCGGGACCGGCTGCCCGGCCCGGTGAGGGGCACCGGCAGGGCGCAGGTTCCCTGCGCGTCCGCCAGCTGCCAGCCGAGTTCCCCCGGTATCGGCACCACCGCACCCAGCACCACCGGCCAGGACTCCAGCCACGGATCCTGGCGCAGCGCCGCCCCGTACGCCTCCAGCGCGGCCCCCGTGCTCACCCCGGCCGGAGCCTCCGCGCACGCCGCCGCCGCCGCGGAACGCTCGCCGAGGTCCGCCCGCAAACCCGCCGAACCCGGCCGGAAGCGGAGTTCCGCCTCCAGCACCAGCCCGACCGGCAGTGCCATCCCGGGCGGCCGCCCCGGCGGACCGAAGTCCAGCACCATGGCGGGCCGCCCGCCCCCCAGCCCGCGCAGCCAGACCCGGCGGGTGGTGAGCCGGCCGTCCGGCGACACCGAGTCGTACTGGGCCAGCACCAGCCAGCGGTCCCGTACGGCCTCCCCCTCCCCGGAGGCCGGCAGTCCCACTCGGCTGCGCACGGTCGCAGCGAGCTGTTCCGGCAGCCCTTCCACCCCCAACCAGGCCCGGTCCAGCAGGTGCAGCAGCGCCGCCTCCTCCAGCATCCGTGCGGGCCAGCCGGGGCCGCAACTGGGTATCGTCCCCAACTCCCGCACCCGCCCGGCCAGTCCGGGTGCCTGGGCGTCGACCATGCGGGCGGCGGTCTCCTCCCACGCCGCGTATCCCGCCTGCTCCTGGCCCGCGAGGCCCCCGCGCAGCAGGTCGGTCAGCCGCTGCTCCAGCTCCGCGACGCCGGCGCCGACCCGCGCCGCCCGCCGCTCGGCCCGGCGCCGGGCCGCATCCCCGTCCACCGGACGGGACGGTCCCGCGGCCGCCCGCGCGGCCCTCTCCCCCCGGGAGGCCAGCCACGACGAAGCCCACTCCGGCGCCTCGCCGGGCTCTCCCAGCCCCTCGGCCGACCAGAGCAGCAGCAGCCCCAGGGCGTGCTTGCACGGGAACTTCCGGCTCGGGCACGAGCACGTGTACGCCGGACCCGTCAGGTCCACGACCGTCCGGTACGGCGTACTGCCGCTGCCCCGGCACAACCCCCATACAGAACCGGAAGCGGAACCTCCGATCTGTGACCACGACCCCGCCCCGCCGAGTCTGCCCCCCGCCTTGCGCGAGGCATCGTCAGGAGCCAGAGCCAGTACCTGTTCCGCCGTCCAGCGGACCCCCTGCTCAGTCATGTGAACCACCGTACGGAGCCCCACTGACAATCGCTCTGACCAGCAACAACGCAGCTCACAAGGCACGTTGTCAGTGCCGTGGTGCACCGTGGACACAGCAGTCGGGAACGGCTGTCGAGCATTGGAGGGGGAGCATGACCATGCCCGAGACGAACACGGCCGCCGAGGCGCTTCGACCGCACGCAGAAGACGCCTTCGCGCACGAACTGAAAGCCCTGGAAGCAGCCGACGACCGGCCCCGACCGGCCCGCTGGAAACTCTCCCCGTGGGCCGTGGCCACCTACCTGCTCGGCGGCGGACTTCCCGACGGCACGGTCATCACGCCGAAGTACGTCGGACCGCGCCGCATCGTCGAGGTCGCCGTCACGACCCTGGCGACCGACCGCGCCCTGCTCCTCCTCGGGGTCCCCGGCACCGCCAAGACATGGGTGTCGGAACACCTCGCGGCCGCCGTCAGCGGAGACTCCACCCTCCTCGTCCAGGGCACCGCGGGCACCCCCGAGGAAGCCATCCGCTACGGCTGGAACTACGCCCGCCTCCTCGCGCACGGCCCCGGCCGCGAGGCACTCGTCCCCAGCCCCGTCATGCGGGCCATGGCCGAGGGCATGACCGCCCGCGTCGAGGAGCTCACCCGCATCCCCGCCGACGTCCAGGACTCCCTCATCACCGTCCTGTCCGAGAAGACCCTCCCGATACCCGAGCTCGGCGACGAGGTGCAGGCCGTCCGCGGCTTCAACCTCATCGCCACCGCCAACGACCGCGACCGCGGGGTCAACGAGCTCTCCAGCGCCCTGCGCCGCCGGTTCAACACCGTCGTCCTGCCCCTGCCCGCCACCGCGGACGCCGAGGTCGACATCGTCGCCCGCCGCGTCGGCCAGATGGGCCGCGCCCTCGACCTGCCCGCCGCCCCCGAGGGCCTGGAGGAGATCCGCCGCGTCGTCACCGTCTTCCGGGAGCTGCGCGACGGCGTCACCGAGGACGGCCGGACGAAGGTCAAGTCGCCCAGCGGCACCCTGTCCACCGCCGAGGCCATCTCCGTCGTCACGGGCGGGCTCGCCCTCGCCGCCCACTTCGGCGACGGCGTCCTGCGCGCCTCCGACGTGGCCGCCGGAATCCTGGGCGCCGTCGTCCGCGATCCGGCCGCCGACAAGGTCGTCTGGCAGGAGTACCTGGAGGCCGTGGTGCGCGAGCGCGACGGATGGAAGGACTTCTACCGCGCCTGCCGGGAGGTGACCGCGTGACGCCGGCCGCCCCGGGGCCGCTGCTGCTCGGCGTACGGCACCACGGGCCCGGATCGGCCCGCGCCGTACGGGCCGCCCTCGACGCCGCCGGCCCGCGGGCGGTGCTGGTCGAGGGACCGCCCGAGGGGGACGCCCTGCTGGCGCTCGCCGCCGACCCCGGGATGCGGCCGCCCGTCGCCCTGCTCGCCCACGCCGCCGACGACCCGGGACGCGCCGCGTTCTGGCCGCTGGCCGAGTTCTCCCCGGAGTGGGTCGCCGTCCGCTGGGCCCAGGAGGCGGGCGTGCCGGTGCGGTTCATCGACCTCCCGGCCGCGCACTCGCTGGCCGCCGGCGCGCCGGCCGCGGGGGAACCGGCCGACGGGGAACGGGCCGCGGGGGAAACGGTGCCCGGCGCGCGGGACTCCGTACGGCTGGACCCCCTCGCGGTGCTGGCCGAGACCGCCGGGTACGACGATCCCGAGCGCTGGTGGGAGGACGTCGTCGAACACCGCGGCACCCCGGCGGAGCGGTACGACCCGCTCGGCGCGTTCGAAGCCCTCGGCGAGGCCATGGGAGCCCTGCGCGAGGCCTACGGCGACGGCGGCCACCCCCGGGACCTGATCCGCGAGGCGCACATGCGGCAGCGGATGCGGGCCGCCCGCCGGGAGTTCGGCGACGCGTACGCCGTGGTCTGCGGGGCCTGGCACGTCCCGGCCCTGCGGGCGAGGACCACGGTCGCCGCGGACCGGGCGCTGCTCACCGGCCTGCCCAAGGTCAAGGTGGAGACCACCTGGGTGCCCTGGACCCACCGGCGCCTCGCCCGGGCCGGCGGGTACGGGGCCGGGATCGCCTCGCCCGGCTGGTACGCCCACCTCTTCGCGGCCCCCGACCGGCCCGTGGAGCGCTGGCTGACCAAGGTCGCCGGACTGCTGCGGGAGGAGGACCGGCAGGTCTCCCCGGCGCACGTCATCGAGGCCGTCCGGCTGGCCGACACCCTGGCCGCGATGCGGGGGCGGCCGCTGGCCGGGCTGACCGAGACCCTGGAGGCGGTCCGGGCGGTGATGTGCGACGGCTCCGACGTACCGCTCGCGCTGATCGAGGACCGCCTCGTCGTCGGCGACGTGCTCGGCGAGGTGCCGGACGCCGCGCCCGCCGTCCCGCTGATGCGGGACCTGACCCGGCAGCAGCGCTCGCTGCGGCTCAAGGCCGAGGCCCAGGACCGTGAGCTGGAGCTCGACCTGCGCAAGGACACCGACACGGCCAAGTCCCTGCTGCTGCACCGGCTGCGGCTGATCGGCGTCGACTGGGGCACGCCCACGGCGTCGCGGGGCGGCACCGGGACTTTCCGGGAGACCTGGCGGCTGCGCTGGGAACCGGAGCTGTCGGTACGGGTCGCCGAGGCCGGGATCTGGGGCACCACCGTCCTCGCGGCGGCCACCGCCCGGGCCGAGGCGGACGCGGCGGGCGCGCGGCAGCTGGGCGAGGTGACGGCCCTGGCCGAGCGGTGCCTGCTGGCTGGCCTCTCCGACGCCCTGCCCGCCGTGCTGCGGGCCCTCGCGGACCGGGCCGCGCTGGACACCGACGTGGCACGGCTCGCCGAGGCCCTGCCGGCCCTGGCCCGTTCCCTGCGGTACGGGGACGTGCGCGGTACCGACGCGGCGGCGCTCGGCACGGTCGCGGCCGGGCTGGCCGAGCGGATCTGCGTCGCGTTGCCGGCCGCCTGCGCGGCCGGGCTGGACGCCGACGCGGCGGCGGAACTGCGGGGCCACGTGGACGGGGTGCACGGGGCGGTCGGTCTGCTGGCCGACGCGGACGAGGGCCTGCGGGAACGCTGGTCCGCGGTGCTGCGGACGCTGGCCGCCCGGGACACCGTCCCGGGTCTCATACGCGGCCGGGCGGCCCGGCTGCTCCTCGACGAGGGCCGGCTGCCGGGCGACGAGACCGCCCGGCTGATGGGCCTGGCGCTGTCCCCCGCGGCGGCCCCGGCGGACGCGGCCGGATGGATCGAGGGCTTCGCGGGCGGCGGCAGCGGCGGCGGCACGCTGCTGGTCCACGACGACCGGCTGCTCGGGCTGATCGACGCCTGGCTGACGGGGGTGCCGGAGCGGGCCTTCACGGACGTACTGCCGCTGCTGCGGCGCACGTTCGGGGCGTACGAACCAGGGGTGAAGCGCACCCTCGGCGAGCTGGTCCGCCGCGGCCCGGGCGCCCCGCCCGCGGCGACCGGCCCGGGCGCCGCCCCCGAGGGCTTCGCCCCGGAACTGGACCGGGCCCGCGCCGACGCGGTGGTGGACCTGGTCCGGCTGCTGCTGGGCGCCGGGCCCGGCAGGGAGCCTGCGGCGCCGGCGTGACGGCCCCGCCGGGGGCGGGGCGGCGCGCGGGCAGGCAGGGCAGCGCCGGATGCGGACCGGTCCGCGGGACAGGACGAGCGACGAGTGCGGACGAGCGACGAGTACGGACGAGTGCAGGGGGACGGGCAGATGAGCGGTACGGACGGACCCACGGCGGGGCCGGAGGAACGGAGCGCGGTCGAGCGGCTGCGGCGCTGGCGGATGGTGCTCGGCGGGGGCGAGGCGGACGGCACCGGGTGCGCACTCGCCGGGCGGGACGCGGCGATGGACGCCGCGCTCGGCGCCCTGTACGGCGGTGACGGCGGCGGCTCCCGCAAGGCCCCGGGGGAGCGGTCGGCCGGGCTCGGCGGGTCCGCCCCGCGGGTGGCCCGCTGGCTCGGGGACATCCGTACGTACTTCCCGACCTCGGTGGTCCAGGTCATGCAGCGGGATGCGATCGAGCGGCTCGGCCTGTCCGCCCTGCTCCTGGAGCCGGAGATGCTGGAGGCGGTGGAGCCGGACGTCCACCTGGTCGGCACCCTCCTCTCGCTGAACAAGGCGATGCCCGAGACGACGCGGGAGACGGCCCGGGCCGTGGTCCGCACGGTGGTCGACCAGCTGGAGAGGAAGCTCGCGACCCGCACCCGGGCCACGCTCACCGGGGCCCTGGACCGCTCCGCCCGGATCAGCCGGCCGCGCCACCACGACATCGACTGGAACCGCACGATCCGCGCCAACCTCAAGAACTACCTGCCCGAACACCGCACCGTCGTGCCCGAACGCCTGATCGGCTACGGCCGGGCTGCGCGATCGGTGAAGAAGGAGGTGATCCTCTGCATCGACCAGTCGGGTTCGATGGCGGCCTCCGTCGTCTACGCCTCCGTCTTCGGCGCGGTCCTCGCCTCCATGCGCTCCCTCGCCACGCGCCTCGTCGTCTTCGACACCGCCGTCGTGGACCTGACGGACCTGCTGGACGACCCGGTGGACGTCCTCTTCGGCACCCAGCTCGGCGGCGGTACCGACATCAACCGCGCCCTCGCCCACTGCCAGTCGAAGATCACCCGTCCGGCGGACACCGTGGTGGTCCTGATCAGCGACCTCTACGAGGGCGGCATACGCGACGAGATGCTGAAGCGGGTCGCCGCGATGAAGGCCGCCGGGGTCGAGTTCGTGACCCTGCTCGCGTTGTCGGACGAGGGCGCCCCCGCGTACGACCGCGAGCACGCGGCCGGCCTCGCCGCGCTGGGCGCGCCCGCCTTCGCCTGCACCCCCGATCTGTTCCCCGAGGTGATGGCGGCGGCGCTGGAGAAGCGGCCCCTGCCCGTACCCGCACCCTGACCAGCCACCCGGCCCCGGCCGCCCGCCTCTCATCGCCGCCCCCGGCCGCCCGCCCCCGGCCGTCCCCCCGGCCCCGTCGTCCGGCCGTCCCCGCCCCCCGGCCGCCCGCCCTCCCGGGTGGCCGGGAACCGGCGGATCGCACGAAGTTCCAGCTCAACCGTGAGGCGATCTGTGACAGGTATCACCGCTCAGGTGTGATCTGCGATTTAGGGACCTACGGCCCACGGGGATAACCTGCGGGACGGACATGCCGCGTCCACGGTCACCGTGTGCGCCTTCCTTGTGACAGCGCCGTCACGTTGCCCTCCGCGGCACGCCCACGCAGATAGCAGACAACCGCGAATCACTGCGAATCTTTAAAAAAGACAAGGGACGGACGCGCGTGGACCTGTTCGAGTACCAGGCGAGGGACCTCTTCGCCAAGCACGGTGTACCGGTGCTGGCCGGTGAAGTCATCGACACGCCTGAGGCGGCTCGCGAGGCCACCGAGCGGCTGGGCGGCAAGTCGGTCGTCAAGGCGCAGGTGAAGGTCGGTGGCCGCGGCAAGGCCGGCGGCGTGAAGCTGGCCGCCACCCCGGACGAGGCTGTCGCCCGGGCCACGGACATTCTCGGCATGGACATCAAGGGCCACACGGTCCACAAGGTGATGATCGCCGAGACCGCTCCCGAGATCCTCGAGGAGTACTACGTCTCGTACCTCCTCGACCGCACCAACCGCACCTTCCTGGCCATGGCCTCGGTGCAGGGCGGCATGGACATCGAGGAGGTCGCGGAGAAGACCCCCGAGGCCCTCGCGAAGGTCCCGGTCAACGCCAACGAGGGCGTGACCATCGAGAAGGCCCGCGAGATCGTCGCCCAGGCGAAGTTCCCGGCCGAGGTCGCGGAGAAGGTCGCCGAGGTCCTCGTGACCCTGTGGGACACCTTCATCGCCGAGGACGCGCTGCTCGTCGAGGTCAACCCGCTCGCGAAGGTCGCCAACGGCGACGTCATCGCGCTCGACGGCAAGGTCTCGCTCGACGAGAACGCCGAGTTCCGCCAGCCGGGCCACGAGGAGTTCGTGGACCACGCGGCCGCGAACCCGCTCGAGGCCGCCGCCAAGGCGAAGAACCTCAACTACGTGAAGCTCGACGGCGAGGTCGGCATCATCGGCAACGGCGCGGGTCTCGTCATGAGCACCCTCGACGTGGTCGCGTACGCCGGTGAGAACCATGGCGGCGTCAAGCCCGCCAACTTCCTGGACATCGGCGGTGGCGCCTCCGCCGCCGTCATGGCCAACGGTCTCGAGATCATCCTCGGCGACCCGGACGTCAAGTCCGTCTTCGTCAACGTCTTCGGTGGCATCACCGCGTGTGACGAGGTCGCCAACGGCATCGTCCAGGCGCTGGCCCTGCTGGAGCAGAAGGGCGAGGCGGTCACCAAGCCGCTCGTCGTCCGTCTGGACGGCAACAACGCCGAGCTGGGTCGCAAGATCCTGTCGGACGCCAACCACCCGCTGGTGCAGCGCGTGGACACCATGGACGGCGCGGCCGACAAGGCCGCCGAGCTCGCGGCTGCGAAGTAAGGGCAGAGGTCACAGACTCACATGGCTATCTTCCTCAACAAGGACAGCAAGGTCATCGTCCAGGGCATGACCGGTGCCACGGGCATGAAGCACACCAAGCTGATGCTGGCTGACGGTACGAACATCGTCGGTGGCGTCAACCCGCGCAAGGCCGGCACGACCGTCGACTTCGACGGCACCGAGGTCCCGGTCTTCGGCTCGGTCAAGGAGGCGATCGAGGCCACCGGCGCGAACGTGTCCGTCCTCTTCGTCCCGCCGGCCTTCGCCAAGGCCGCCGTCGTCGAGGCGATCGACGCCGAGATCCCGCTGGCCGTCGTCATCACCGAGGGCATCGCGGTGCACGACTCCGCCGCCTTCTGGTCGTACGCGACCGCCAAGGGCAACAAGACGCGGATCATCGGCCCGAACTGCCCGGGTCTGATCACCCCCGGCCAGTCCAACGCCGGCATCATCCCGGGCGACATCACCAAGCCCGGCCGCATCGGTCTCGTGTCCAAGTCCGGCACGCTGACCTACCAGATGATGTACGAGCTGCGTGACATCGGCTTCTCCTCGGCCGTCGGCATCGGTGGCGACCCGGTCATCGGCACGACGCACATCGACGCCCTGGAGGCGTTCGAGGCTGACCCCGACACCGACCTGATCGTCATGATCGGCGAGATCGGCGGCGACGCCGAGGAGCGTGCGGCGGACTACATCGCCAAGCACGTCACGAAGCCGGTCGTGGGCTACGTCGCGGGCTTCACCGCCCCCGAGGGCAAGACCATGGGCCACGCGGGCGCCATCGTCTCCGGTTCCTCCGGTACCGCGCAGGCGAAGAAGGAGGCCCTGGAGGCCGCCGGCGTCAAGGTCGGCAAGACGCCGACCGAGACGGCCGAGCTGGCGCGCGCCATCCTGGGCGCCGCGCGGTAGTTCCCGCCTTCCAGGCACGTGTGTACGGGCGTGGCCCGCACCCTTCGGGGTGCGGGCCACGCCCGTTTCCGTGCCGTCGTCCTGCCGGGCCGGGCCGATTCCGGTCCGCTACTCGATCCGCGGGGTGACGCGGCCGGGTCCGGCCAGCGGGTCGTCGCGCAGCTTGTCCTGGAGCTGCCTGCTCTCGTCGGTCAGCCGCTGGGGGCCGCTGTGCGGGGGGACTCCGGAGACGTTCGCGCCGGGTGAGCGCGGGGGCTCGTACCGGGTGGGGGCGGTCGACGCGGTGTACGCCGTCGCGACGGCGATCACCGCGGTCAGGGCGAGGGCGGCCCGGGTCCACAGCCGGGCGCGGTGCTCCGCCGCGGTTCGTACGACGGAGGCGGAGCGCGCTTCGAGGTGTACGGCCGGCCTCAGCGCGGTGAGCTGGTCGCGCAGCAGCGCGGACTGCTTCTCGGGCGGTACGCCGGCCAGCTCGGGGATGCGGGCCGCGAGCACGGCGTGCGCGTGGACGAGGCGGCTGCCCGCCACCGGGGTGCTGGCCTCCGTCTCGGCGGCGGTGTCCGGCAGGTCGAGGCCGACGCCGTCGTAGAGCACGACGGTGCGCCGGTGGGCGGGCGACAGCGTGAGGACCGCGTCCAGGAGGATCCGGTCGGCGGGCTCGACGGGGGGCTTGTCGAGCTCCCGGTGGCACCGGCGGAGCCGGTGCCAGGGGGAGAGGGCGTGTTCGTACGCGGCCGCGCGCACCCAGCCCACCGGGTCCGGGTCGACGGCCACCTCGGGCCACCGGGCCCAGGCCAGCTGGAACGCCCGGTCCACCGCCTCCTGGGCCAGGCCGCGGCGGCCGGTGAGCAGGTACGTCTGCCGGATGAGGGCCTGGGCGGCGTGGGCGTAGAGGGCGTCGAAGGCCTGCGCCGGCGTGGGCCGGGCTCCGGCGGGGGCGTCCGGGGCGTCCGGTTCGGCCACGGCGCCGGTTTCCGAGCCGGTTTCCGCCGCGGTGGTGTCCGCGGCCCCGGTTTCCGCCGCGGCGGGCGCGTCCCCGGCCGCCTCGGGAGCGGGTACGGTCTCCGCCGTCTCGGGGGCGTCGGAGACCCCGGGGGCACCCGTCGCTCCGGGGGTTCGGACAGCTCCGGGGGTTCCTGCCCTTCCGGGGGTTCCCGGGACGACGGTGGCGCCGCCGGTCAGGGCCTTGGCGTACGCGGGCTTGGGCTCGTGGCGCGGTTGCCCGGTCGGCGGCTTCGAAGCGCGCTTGACCGCGGGCTTCGGGCGGGTCCCGGCGCCGGAGGCCTGTCTTTGGTTCGGGTTCGGATTGTGGTTCGGGCCGCCGCCCGCGAAGGCCCGGGGACCTCCCGCCGCCCGCAGTCCGGAGCCGCCGGGCGGCGCGGGGGCCGGGTCGGCCGGCGCCGGGGAAGGGGTTTCCCCGGGCTCCGGGAGGGCCTCGGCGGCGGGCCCGGCCTCGGCGGCCGTGTCGGTGGCGGGCCCGGCGAAGGGGTGCTCCGGGGGCGCCCCGGGGTCCGCGGCGACCTTCGGCCCGGCCGGGGTCGCCGTGGGGCCGGCGTCCCCGGAAGCCGCGCCGGGTTCCGTGCCCGCGTGGTTCGCAGCCGGAGCCGGAGCCGGAGCCGGAGCCGGATCCGGGCCCGCGGTCCGGTCGCCGCCGGAGGTCCCGGTCGGGGGCGTCCCCCGACTCCCTCCCTCCGGGGCCGCGCCGGGGGACGCCCCGTCCCGATCCCCCTCCCCGGCCCCGGCTCGGGTCCCGGCACCCGCTTCCGCCCCGGACAGCGGCTCCGGCTCCGCCTCCGTCTCCGAGGGGTCCGCGAGGGAGTTCAGGAGCTTCGCGTACGCCTCGCGCTTGCGGCCCTTGGGCTCCGTACGGCCCGTCTCCCAGGAGCGCACCGTGGTCGGGGTGACGCCCATCGCCGCCGCGACCTCCTCGTGCGTCAGGGCGGCCGATTCGCGCAGTCTGCGGCGTTCCTTCGGGGGCGGGAGGCTCTCCGAGCTCGTCTCGACGCTTTGTGTCATGCCACACTCCCCGTGACCCGACAGACCTGGGCGATAAAGTACATAAGCGTATATTGAGCGACACCACGGACATTCGCCTGTTACCCGCCCATAGCGCGTGTCGTTGGCACCATGGCGGGGTGACCCAAGTGACCGAACGCGGGACCCCGTTGTCCGCGGCCCCCCGGAGCGCCGGGAGGCGCCGTTCTCCGGCGGCCGCAGCGTGCGTGGTGGGCGGCGCCGTGGCGGCCGGCCTCGGGCTCGGCTTCCTCGCCGTGCTCGTCGTCGTGCTGTGGATCAGCTCCCCCTACCCCGACAGCGGCCCCGGCGGGGCCCTGCACCTCGCGGCTGGCCTGTGGCTCCTCGCCCACGGGACGGAGCTGGTGCGTTACGAGACCCTGTCCGGGGTGCCCGCGCCCGTCGGGGTGACGCCCCTGCTGCTCGTCGCCCTGCCCGTGCTGCTCATGCGGCGCGCCGCCCGGCTGGGGCACGCGGCCGAGGAGGAGGACGGCGAGGAGGTGCTGCCCGCCAGTGCCGTCTTCTCCGCCGTGCTCTGCGGATACCTCACCGTCGGGGCCCTCGCCACCGTGTACGCCGCCGGGGGGCCGATGCCCGCCGACCCGCTCAGCGCCGCCTGGCACGTCCCGCTCGTCGCGGTGCTCGCCGCGGGCGGCGGGGTGTGGGCGGCCCGCGGACGTTCCCTCGGTCCGCTTCCACCCTGGTGGCCCGGGGGCGTACGGAGGGCATTCACGCGCCCCCGTTACACGCTGGCGCTCCGGGCCGGAGCGGGCGGGGCCCTGGTCCTGCTGGGCGGCGGCGCCCTGCTCGTCGGCGCCTCGCTCGCCTGGCACGGAGCCGAGGTCCAGGGGTCCTTCCTGGCCCTGACCGGCGTGTGGTCGGGCCGCTTCGCGGTGCTTCTCCTCGCCCTCGCCCTGATCCCGAACGCCATGGTGTGGGGCGCGGCCTACGGCCTCGGCCCCGGCTTCGCCCTGGGCACCGGCGCGGCCGCGACCCCGCTCGGCTTCACCGGTTCGCCCGCGCTGCCCCGCTTCCCTCTGCTGGCGGCGTTGCCGCCCGAGGGGCCGGGGACCCCGCTGACCTGGGCGGCCGCCGGGGTGCCGGTGGTGGCCGGGCTGGCGGTGGGCTGGTTCGCGGTGCGCCGGGCGCGCGAGGTCTCGTACGGGGAGACCGCCCTCACGGCGGCCTTGGGCGCGCTCGTGTGCGGGCTCGCCATGGCCGGGCTCGCGGCGGCCTCGTCGGGGCCGCTGGGCTCCCGGGACCTGGCCGCCTTCGGGCCGGTGTGGTGGGCGACGGGCGCGGCGGCCTTCGCCTGGACCCTGCTGCTCGCCGTGCCGGTGGCGGTGTCGGTGCACGCCTGGCGGACCCGCCCCGCGAAGGGAGCGGGGGCCGCGGACCCGGCGGAGGACGACCGCTGGCACGACAGCGGTGTCCGGGAGGTGCGCTGGGCGGCCCTGCGCCGCGCGGCGGGCACCCTGATCCCGGACTTCTCGTCCGCCCAGGCCCCGCTCCAGGCCCCGTCCCAGACCCTGCCCCAGGCCCCGCCCCGGGCTCAGTCCCAGGCCCCGCTCCAGGCCCCGTCCCAGGCCCAGCCCGGGGCCCAGTCCGGGGCCCCGCCCCGGTCCCAGGCCCCCGCCCGGGCGTCGGCACCCGCGTCGGCTCCCGTCGCGGGCCCGGCTCCGGGACGGACGGAGGCGCCGGCCGAGGCGCCGCGGCCCGAGGAGTTCCAGGTGCACCCGGTTCCGGCGGCCCCCGCGGCCCCGCCCGCGGTGCCGGTCGATGCCCCTGCCGCCCCGAGGCGGCCGCGCCCGGTGACGGTCGCGCAGGGGTTCAGCCTGGACCTGACTCCGATCCCGATCCCGGCGGCAGCGGCGACACCGGCGGCCCCGCCGTCCGGGCCCGCGCCCGCCGCACCGACCGCCGCCCCACCCGGCCCGCCGCTGGTACCGCCCGCGTCGGGCGTCCGGGTCATGACCCGGCGGAAACCCGACCCCGGCGCCTGACGCCCGGCGCCCGCCGCGCCCCGCGCCCGACACACGGTGCCGCGCGCCCGGCACACGGCGCCCGGCGCCCGGCACACGAAGGCGGGGGCCGGCTCCGGAGCCGGCCCCCGCCTTCGTGCGTCCTCCTGGCGGACGACTGACCGACCTACTGGCGGACCTTGAGCACGTCGCCCACGTAGTTGTCCGGCAGCAGGTCGTTGCACTCCAGCTCGCCCGCCGCCGTCAGGGCGTCGTCCCGGCACACGTAGAAGTCCTTGTACGCCAGCTGCAGCCCGTACGAGCTCAGCGCCAGCAGGATCGCCAGCGAGGCCGCGACCAGGCCGCTCACCGCCGCCGTCCGCTGCGGCCGGGCCGCGGCGCCCAGCGCCGCCAGGCCGCCCCGCGCGGCGCCGGGCTCCGCGGCGGCCGAGCCCGCACCCGAACGGGGCCCGGCACCGGTCACGTCCGCCACCGTCGCCGTCGCGGTCGCCGAGGCGGGCGCCACCGGCTTGCCCCGCAGCGCGCTGATCCCCCAGTACAGGGCGAGCGCGCCCAGCAGGAGGCCCACCGACGGAATCCCGAAGATCCCGAAGAAGAAGCCCCACATGCCGGCCAGCAGGGCGTACCGGGCGTGGCGCTGGATCGGGTCCGTCGGGTCCCAGCGGGCCGGACCGCCCTTGCCGGAGCCGTCCTTCGGGCCGTTGCCCGGGGCGTTCCCGCCGTCGCCGCCCCCGCCGTTGCCGTCACCGCCGCTGCGCGGCTGCCACGGCTGGTCGGGCCGGCCTTCCGGGGGAGCCGCGAAGGGGTTGTCGTCGGTGGGGGAGTCGGGCTGGCGGCGGTCCGGCATCGGGTGTGTTTCTTCCCCTGTGTCAGGGACGTCGAGGGAGACGTCGTGGCGAGGTGAGGTCTGATTGCGGCGTGTACGCCTGACGCTACCTCTCGGCCGTGCCCCCGTCCCTCGGGGGCTGTCCGGTGTGCCGGTATCGTTGCAGGCGGTCGGAGGCTTCGTAGGGTCCCCCGTATATCGGTACCCCCAAGATTCGTATGACCACACAAAGACGAACACCGCGTTCCCCCGAGAAAGGGCCTCCCATGGCCGCCTCCCGCCTGGTCGTGCTGGTATCCGGTTCCGGCACCAACCTCCAGGCCCTGCTCGACGCCATCGACGCCCACCCCGGCGGACCCGGGGGCTTCGGCGCCGAGGTCGTCGCCGTGGGGGCCGACCGCGCGAACATCGCCGGTCTGGAGCGGGCGGAGAAGGCGGGGATCCCCACGTTCGTGTGCCCGGTCAGGGAGTACGGGACCCGCGAGGAGTGGGACGCCGCCCTCACGGCGGCCACGGACGCCCACGCACCGGACCTGGTGGTGTCCGCGGGGTTCATGAAGATCGTGGGCAAGGCGTTCATCGACCGCTTCGGCGGCCGGTTCGTCAACACCCACCCCGCCCTCCTCCCCTCCTTCCCCGGCGCGCACGGCGTACGGGACGCGCTCGCCTACGGCGCGAAGGTCACCGGCTGCACCGTCCACTTCGTGGACTCCGGCGTGGACACCGGTCCGATCATCGCCCAGGGTGTCGTCGAGATCCGGGACGAGGACGACGAAGCCGCTCTCCATGAGCGCATCAAGGAAGTCGAACGGGCACTGCTCGTCGATGTCGTGGGGCGCCTGGCCCGGCACGGCTACCGCATTGAGGGACGAAAGGTAACAATCCAGTGACCGCCGTAGAGAGCAACGACCCGACCACGACCCAGCGGCCGATCCGGCGTGCGCTCATCAGCGTCTACGACAAGACGGGACTGGAAGACCTGGCCCGCGGCCTGCACGAGGCGGGCGTCGCGCTCGTCTCCACCGGCTCCACCGCCTCGAAGATCGCCGCCGCCGGGGTGCCCGTCACCAAGGTCGAGGAGCTCACCGGCTTCCCCGAGTGCCTGGACGGGCGGGTCAAGACCCTGCACCCGCGCGTGCACGCCGGGATCCTCGCCGACCTGCGCCTGGAGGACCACCGCAACCAGCTCGCCGAGCTGGGCGTCGAGCCCTTCGACCTGGTGGTCGTCAACCTCTACCCCTTCCTCGCGACCGTCCAGTCGGGTGCCACCCCGGACGAGTGCGTGGAGCAGATCGACATCGGCGGCCCGTCGATGGTCCGCGCCGCCGCCAAGAACCACCCGTCCGTATCGGTCGTCACCAGCCCCGCGCGCTACGCCGACGTCCTCGACGCGGCCAAGAACGGCGGCTTCGACCTGACCGCCCGCAAGCGGCTCGCGGCCGAGGCCTTCCAGCACACCGCCGCGTACGACGTCGCCGTCGCCTCGTGGTTCACGAACGCGTACGCCCCGGAGGCCGCGGACGCGGCACTGCCCGAGTTCCTGGCCGGCGCCTGGGACCGCAAGTCGACCCTGCGGTACGGCGAGAACCCGCACCAGGCCGCCGCCCTGTACACGGACGGTCAGCCGGGCGGGCTCGCCAACGCGGAGCAGCTGCACGGCAAGGAGATGTCCTTCAACAACTACGTGGACACCGAGGCCGCGCGCCGCGCCGCCTACGACCACGACGAGCCCTGCGTCGCGATCATCAAGCACGCCAACCCGTGCGGCATCGCGGTGGACGCGGACGTGGCCGCGGCCCACCGCAAGGCGCACGCCTGCGACCCGCTGTCGGCCTTCGGCGGCGTCATCGCCGTCAACCGCCCGGTGACCGTCGAGCTCGCCGAACAGGTCGCCGAGATCTTCACCGAGGTCATCGCCGCCCCCTCCTACGAGGACGGCGCGGTCGAGGTCCTGGCCAGGAAGAAGAACATCCGCGTCCTCAAGGTGGACGGCACCCCGCACCAGCCGGGCGACCTCAAGCCCATCTCCGGCGGGGCGCTGCTCCAGCAGAGTGATCTGTTCCAGGCGCCGGGCGACGACCCGGCGAACTGGACCCTCGCCACCGGCGACGCCCTGTCCGCCGCGGAACTCGCCGAGCTGGCCTTCGCGTGGAAGGCCTGCCGGGCCGTCAAGTCCAACGCCATCCTCCTCGCCAAGGACGGCGCCTCGGTCGGCGTCGGCATGGGCCAGGTCAACCGCGTCGACTCTGCGAAGCTCGCCGTCGAGCGGGCGGGCGCCGAGCGCGCGCAGGGCTCGTACGCCGCGTCCGACGCGTTCTTCCCGTTCCCGGACGGCCTGGAGATCCTGACGGCCGCCGGCATCAAGGCCGTCGTCCAGCCGGGCGGTTCGGTCCGTGACGAGCAGGTCGTCGAGGCGGCGGAGAAGGCCGGCGTGACCATGTACTTCACCGGGACCCGGCACTTCTTCCACTGACCCGTCGAGGTCCCCGCGCAACGGCGAAGGCCGCGCCCCGCACTGCGGGACGCGGCCTTCGCCGTTCACCGGCCCGACGGGGCCGGGCACTGCCGGGGCGCCTAGTACTGCGGGCGGCTGAAGTACTGGCTGGCGTCGCTCTTCGCGAGGAAGACGATGATGAGGATGCCGAGCACCAGGCTGATGAGGGCGAACACGTTCGCGGTCAGCAGGCTGAAGAGGCTGAACAGGGTGATCACCGAACCGTAGATGATGCCCGAGATGCGGACACCGCTGCGGCCCTTGGGCAGCTTGACGGCGGTGAGGATGCCCCACACCGCGAAGAGCAGGATGATCACACCGACGATGATCGCGACGCCGGCGCCGAAGGCGGCGGCATTGTCGGCGTCGGCGCTGCTCAGCGAGCCGGAGGTGTCGGCTTCCGAGATCATGTCGGCGATCCACGCGGACGCGACCATGGTGATCAGCGCGCCGACGGCCTGCAGGCCACCGAGGATGAA
>NZ_JBHXSY010000073.1:0-21884 GCF_042715295.1 Streptomyces sp. NPDC058701
GGCTCCGGCGGCGGGGCCGGACCCCCGGCGGCGGCCGGCGGGCCGCGCCGGGCCCGCGGCAGGGCCGGAGCCGCGGGGGCCCGGCGGCGGCCAGCGGCAGGGGGCCGGCAGGACAGCGGGGCCCGGCAGGACGGCGCGGGACGGCGGCAGCCGGACGGAACGGGCGGACGGACGGAACGGACGAACAGGACGGCCCAACACGGCACCACCACGCGGCGGAACAGACACCACCAGCACAGCAACAAACACCCGACAGGACCCACGCCGGGCCCCGCCGCCGGCGCCAGGCACAGGCCGGCGGCGCCGGGAACCGGGCGGCCGGGTTGCGGCGGCGCAGGTGCCGGGGCCGCGCCCGGGCGGCGGGCGCGGGGCCGGGCGGCGGCGCCGACGGCGCCGACCCGGGCGCGGGGCCGGGGCCCCGGCAGGGCGGCAGGCGGGAGCCGGGGCCGAGAACCGGGCGCAGGCGGCGGGACCGCGCGGCGGGCGGCAGGACGGCGGCAGGCGGCCGGGCGGCTGCGCCGGGCCGCGGCGGGCGGGCCCGGGCCCCGGAAGGGCCGGGGCCGGGTCGCGGGGCGGTGGGCCGGGCGGCGGCCGGCGGGCGGGCCGGGACCGCGCCCGGGCGGCGGGCGGCAGGACCGGGCCGTGGGGCGGCGCGGCCGGCGCCGGCCGGCGGGCGGCAGGGCCATGCGGCCGCGGCAGGGCGGCAGGTCGGGCACAGGTCGCGGAGCCGGGACCGCGGCCGGGCGGCAGGCACAGACGGCGCCGGCACCGGGCAGCGACCGGACCGGACCGGGCGGCTGCCTGCCCGCCGAGCCCGGCACCGCTCGGTGGGCGGGTAGCGGCCGGGCCACCGGCGCCGAGGCCGAAGCCAGGCCGCCCGGGCCCGGCCCGGGTCCGGGCGGCAGCTGGCGCCGGGCCCGCGGCCGCGGCAGGGCCGGCGGCGGGGCCGCGGCGGGACTGAGCGCAGAGGCATGACCGCGCGGCGGCGCCGGGGCACGGCGCAAGCCGGGCCCCGGGCCAGGCGCAGGGTGGCCGCGCATCAAAAGGGGGCAGTGAACACACGTGCCTGGATCGTCTTCCTCGACGAATCGGGAGTATCGCTGCTGCCCCAGGTCCGGCGCACCTACGCACCCCGCGGCCGCACCCCGCTCCTGCGGCATCGGCTGAACTGGAAGCGAGCCTCGATGGCCACGGCCCTCAGATATCACGCCGCCGATCCAGAACGCGGCCCGCGCCTGTGCTTCCACCTCAAGCCCGGCAGCTACGACACCACCGCTCTGATCAAGGTTCTTGAACAGCTCAAAGTGTTCTACCGCAGGGAGCGGGTGGTGCTGGTCTGGGACGGACTGTCCGCCCACTGGAGCCGGGCCATGCGGGCCTGGGTCGCCGATCAGGACTGGCTCACCCTCGAACGATTACCCGCCTACGCGCCTGAGCTCAACCCGGTGGAGCTGCTGTGGTCGTCGCTCAAAAGGCGCGAGCTCGTCAACCTCGCCGGCGACCACCTCGCAGATGTCGCCGATGCCACCGAACAAGGCATCCACCGCATCAACCAAAACCGACAGCTGCCCTGGTCCTTCCTCACCCACACCGGACTCACCATCCACCCACCAACCCCACGGAACTAACGAAGAGATCAGTAGGGCCTGTTGCGAAAGTGGCGCGGTCGCCCGAAGGGCGGCCACGCGGCAGGTGCCGCTTCGTATCAGGTTCCGGAGGACCGCTGTCCCTGGGAGCCGTGGGCTGCGAGCGGAAGACTGCGCAGCGACAGTGCGCTCGGCGCTGGCAGCGCTCCGTGGGCCGCCTCGGCGCGGAACGACTGGAGCAAGTACGCCACCAGACGCCGGGACGCCGCACGGTCACCCGGCAGCGCGGTGACGAGACCGCAGTGGGCCAACAGGGCCACGGCAAGGTCGGAGGGGTGGAAGTCGGCCCGCAGCGCGCCCGCCGCCTGCGCCCTGCGGACCAGGGTAATGAAGTCCCGCTCGACCTGTTCCCCGAACCTCGCGTGTTCTCGCGTGCTGTCCGGATAGGCCGCGACGAACGCCGCCGGGAAGCCCCGTTCCTCCCGTTGCAGTTCGCAGACCGTCTCGACCAGTTGCTGGAAGCCCTGCCACGGATCGGGGTCGGCCAGCGCCTCGGTGAGCGCCCGAGCGCAGGTGTCCATCTGGTACGCGAACGCGGCCCGCACCAGGGCGTCCCGCGTCGGGAAACGCCGGTACAGCGTCGCCACGCCCACCCCCGCCCGTCGGGCCACGGTCGCCATGGGCGCGTCGATGCCGTGCTCGGCGAAAACCAGGCGGGCAGCCGAGAGGATGCGCCGCCGGTTGCGCCGGGCGTCCGCGCGCAGACCGTCCTGCCCCGCGATCCGAGAGGATTCTCCCACCGCTGTCTCTCACCTCCGGTCAAGTGGACGATCTCGTCCGTTTGCCAGCCTACGCTCGGCGCCACGATCCCCCACAGGGCCACTGGTGGCGAAGGTGAGAGCGCAGCGATGAACGACCGCACGATGAAAGCCGTACTGTTCGACCGCTTCGGCGGCCCCGAGGTGCTGTATGTGGGCCGGGTGTCACGTCCCGGACCGGCACCCGGCGAGGTCCTCGTGCGCGTGCGCGCGTTCAGCGTGAACGGCGGCGAACTGGCGGTCCGTTCCGGTCGGGTCCGCCTCGTCACCGGCCGGAAGTTCCCGCAGCGCGTCGGGCTGGACTTCACTGGCGAGATCGCCGCACTCGGCACCGGCGCGACCGGCGTAGCGGTCGGCGACCGGGTGTGGGGCGTCCTGGGCCGCGGCTCCGGCTTCGGCAGCGCTGCCGAGTACGTGACGGTACGGCCCGAGCGGCTCGGCCTGGTCCCGGACGGGCTGGACCTCGTGGCCGCTGCCGCGCTGCCGGTGGCCACCACTGCCGTCACGGCGCTCCGCGACAAGGCCGCACTGCGCCCCGGCGAACGGCTGCTTGTACGGGGCGCGGCGGGCGGCGTCGGCAACGCCGCCGTCCAGCTGGGACAGGCGTACGGTGCCGAGGTCACGGCCCTGGCCCGCGCTGCCAACCTCGACTTCGTCCGTACGCTCGGTGCTCACCACGCCGTCGACCACCGGACCGTGTCTCCTGCGGAACTGGGACTGTTCGACGTGGTCCTCGACACGGCGGGCCGCGACCTGCGTACCGTGCGGCGGATGCTGAAGCCGGGCGGACGCATGGTCACCATCGCCTTCGACCTGACGCGGCCCGCCGCCTCGCTGGGCTATATCGCGGCCAGCGCCGTCCACGGACGCGGCCGGGTGCGCTTCTTCAGCGGCAACCCCAAACGTGCGCTCTTCGACGAGCTCGCCCGCCAGGTGACAGAGGGGAGGCTGCGGCCGGCGGTGGACACGGTCTTCCCGCTGAAAGAGACAGCGTCCGCACACCGAGCGCTGGAGGCGGGCGGTGTGCGGGGCAAGTACGTGGTCAGGGTCGACTAGGGTTTGTTGGGAAGGTGCTGGTCACAGCCACTCGTTGAGGACTGCAACCAACACGGTCGCCTCGTAGCAGACGGCGAGCTTGTCGTATCTCGTAGCCACGGCCCGGTGGCGCTTGAGGCGGTTGATCCCGCACTCGACGGCATGCCGCTCGCGGTAGTCGGTTTTGTCGAACTTCGGCGGCCGACCGCCTCGGGCACCGAGCTTCTGGCGGTTGCGGACGTGGTCGGCGGGGACCGGGATGGGCGCTTTGATGCCGCGTCTGCGCAGGTAGGCCCGGTTGCGGCAGGAGTCGTACGCTTTGTCGGCCCGCACCCGGTCCGGCCGCCTGCGGGGCCTGCCCGGACCAAGGGGAGGTACCCGGATGGCTTCCAGGACCGGCTCGACTTGCGGCGAGTCACTCCGCTGGCCGGCTGTGATCACGACGCTCAGCGGCTTCTGCCCCTGCTCGACGGCAAGGTGGATCTTGGTGGTCAGGCCGCCTCGGGAACGTCTGAGACCATGGTCGGCCGGCTCAACGGCAATGCCGCCGGGCGGTTCCTTTTGCAGATCCCCTTTTTCGAGGCCCCGGCGGCATGCTGGTGGGCCCGGCAGACGGTGGAGTCGATATTCACGTCCCAGGTGATCAGGCCCTTCGCGTCCGCCTGAGCTTGGAGCTGAGTGACGAACCTGGCCCAGGTGCCATCGCGCTGCCAGCGCCGGAACAGGTCGTAGACCCGCTCCCAGGGCCCGTAGCGTTCCGGCACATCACGCCAGGGAGCACCGGTACGGGTCCGCCACCGAATGCCGTCTATCAGCTGCCGTCGCGTCCACACCGGCGGACGGCCCGGCTTGATGCCCTGCGACAACAACGGCTCAAGCCGGGCCCACTGTCCATTCGTCAGATCACCACGCCCCACAGGGCGTGATCATCCACGACCAAGATCCACTTTCGCAACAGACCCTAGCCGCGGAGCCGGGCCCACCGGACGCAGGCCGTCGGCGGCAGGGGGGCGGCCGGGGCGCGGCACAGGCGCGGGGCGGTGGCAGCTGCGGGACCGGCGGACGGACGGGACGGCGAGGCCCAACACGGCGCCACCACAAGCCGGAACAGGCACCGCCAGCACAGCAACGAACATCAGACGAAACACATGCCAGACCCCGACCCCCGGCGCCGGGAACCGGGCCGCGGGCGAGCCGCGGGTCCGGCGGGCGGGGGCGGCGGCGCCGGCGCCGCGGCCGGAGGCGGGGGCGGGCGCGGGGCGCAGCGGCGGGACCGGGCGGCCGGTGGCGGGGGCGCCAGGCGCGGGACCGGGCGGCACCGGGAACCGGCCGCGGCGGGGCCGGGGCCGCGCCCGGCACCGACAGGACGAAGTTGGCCTGGACCATGCCGAGGTGGCCTGCCCGCCAGGCGGCCGCGAACAGCAGGCCGGTCAGCAGCAGGCCGTCGACAGAGATCCGGTCCCGGGCCGACGTCGCCCAGGCACCCGGTCCGCGCCCGCCCGGAAGCCCCGCCCGCGGCGTCCGGGGTCGGGAGCCTTCGACGTCACCGCGTACGCCCCGCGCCCTTGCCCGGTGCGGCCTGCTGCCGGTGAGCGGGGACTGCGGCCTCTGCCGGGGCCGGCTGCCCGGGGGCCGCGGCGGCCGGGGTGGTGGTGGAGCGGGAACGGGCCGCCCTGGCGGCCATTCCCCCCGCCCCGGCCGCACGCTGGAACGCTGGAAGTCCCGCGCGGGCGGCGCCCGCCTCGCGGAGCAGGCCGTGCGAGGACCTTCCTCATGCCGCCCGCTGCCGCCGTGTACGGCGGGGCTCGACGTACCGGATCCTCCCGTCCCGCGGCCGCACCTCGATGAGTTCTCGCAGCGTTTCCTGCCCCCGCGAGCGTGCAACCAGGCCGGGGCCGTGGTGCAGGTCGGCCGGGCGGACGGACCCGACACCGGCGGGACTCTCCGCGTGGCGTTCGTGCTCGGCTCTCAGGGCGGCTTCTGCCGCCGTCGTGCCCCTCTGGAAGAACTCCCAGCTGCGGGCCGGCGCCGGGGCCGTGATCCGGTCGTAGGCGTCCGCCCAGCGCCCACGCAGGCGCAGTCCCATCCCGCAGGCGTCCAGGAAGGCCAGGCACTGCTGGCGGCTGGCCGGGAGCACCTGCCCGGCCACGACCCGCCCGGCCGTACTGACAGGCAGCAGATGCCTTCCGCCCGCCAGGAACGACAGGCGGCGCAGCGTCGGTGCGCCGGCCCGCTCGTAGAAGTAGACCAGCGCCTGGCTGAGCGCTCCTGGGGTGGTGACCAGCTCAGGAGTGGCAGGGCGGCGGCGGCCCTGCAGGGCAGCCGTACGGTGTCGACCGCACGTACGTCCACCACGTCCCACCCCGCGCGCTCGGCTGCCGGACTCGCCACGGACCTGCCGCCCCGTACTGCAATGGACTGCTCGCTGGTCATGCCGATACTCCTTCGTCAAGCGGACGGGCCGGTCCCGCGAGCCGGCCGCCAGTGGATGCGTGCTCGCTCCGTGCCGGCCGGCACGGTCGGTGCCATCGTCGCCGTCACCGCGCGGTCGGCTGGCGGAAACCCAGGGTCCGGGCTGCCGCGGCGGAGCGCACCTCTTCCAGCGCGGCGCTCTGCCGCTCGGCACGGTCCAGCAGCACGTCGAGGTCGTCGGATCGGAGCCGGCTGTCGGTCTCGGCCAGGACACGCAGGGTGCGCCAGCAGGCCGCCTTGCCCTGGACGCCCACCAGCATCGACTCTGCCTCCAGGACGTCGCTGAGCGGGGAGCGGGAGAGAAGGTGCCCGTTGGTCTTCAGGCGGCCCGCCTTCTCCGCCAGCCAGCCGATGGCCGCCTTGGACTGGTTGGTCGACACGTCCAGGTCCGACATGACCTGCGCCAGCGCGTTCCGGTCCTCGTCGACCTGGTGGGCAAGGTCGGCCAGTACGCGGCCGTCCTGTCCGTCCTTGCCGGCATCCGCGGCCCGCCGGAACAGCTCCAGGCCGCCGGTGGCGGCCGCGTAGTGGTCGTTGAGGTAAATCGCCAGGAGCTCGGCGCTCTCGGAGTCACCGCTCGGGCCTGCAGCATCGCCGTCCGCTGTTGCGGGCTCGGCGTGCATCTCACGGGCGACCGACTCCCCGAGCTCGGTCCAGCTGTCCTCGAACTTGTTCAGCCCTTCGCGCTCCAGCGCGTCGGTGACGTCGGTGAAGTCGACGCCGACACGTTCCAGCACGGCGAAGTAGGCCCTGGCGGCCGTGAAGTCGTCCGCGGTGGGCGCGTGCGCGGGAACGGTGCCGTGGTCCGCGAACGCGGCCAGCGTGCCACCGGGCATGGTGTTGACTGTGCCCGCGATCACGAGTTCGCTGACGTACATCGTGTCGGGGTAGGAGGGGTCCTTGACCCCGGTGGAGGCCCACAGCGGGCGCTGCGTGCGGGCTCCCGCCGCGGCGAGGCGCTGCCAGCGCGCCTCCAGGAGCAGCTGCTCGTACGCCTGGAACGCGAGGCGGGCGTTGGCGACCGCGGCCTTGCCCTTGAGCGCCAATGCCTCCGGGGTGCCGATCGCGTCGAGGCGGCGGTCGACCTCGACGTCGACGCGGGAGATGAAGAACGAGGCCACCGAGTGAATGTTCGCCAGATCGCGCCCCGCGGCCTGAGCCTGTTCCAGGCCCCGCAGGTAGGCGTGCATCACGTCGCGGTAGCGGTCCAGGGAGAAGATCAGCGTGACGTTGACGCTGATGCCCTCCGCGGTGACAGCGGTGATCGCTTTCAACCCCGCGCGGGTGGCCGGGATCTTGATGAACAGGTTCGGCTGGTCGACCGTCTCCCAGAGTGTGCGGGCCATGGCGACGGTGGAGCCGGCGTCCTGCGCCAGCCGAGGGTCGACCTCGATGGACACCCGCCCGTCGATACCCGCGGTCCGCTCGTACACCGGCCCCAGGACGTCACAGGCGTTGCGTACATCATCGGTGGTCAGGGCGAAGACCGCGTCGTCGACGCTGCCTCCGGACTGGCCGAGGCGCCGCAGCTGCTCGTTGTAGCGATCGCCCTTCGACAGGGCCGAGGCGAAGATCGTGGGATTCGTGGTGACGCCCACGACGTGCTTGTCCGCGATCAGCTTCTTCAGCTCTCCGCCCGCGAGGAGTTCCCGGGACAGATCGTCAAGCCAGACCGACACACCGGCCGCAGACAGGTCGGCGGGCGGGCCGGATTCAGCGGAGACGGTCATGTGAAACCTCCAGAGCGGTACGGCGCCGCGCACGCTGGGTGTTTTCGTCCGGAGGGCGAACTGCTGGCGGCGGCACTCGCACGGTGGTTCTATCCCCGCCTGCCCGGATCGCCCTACAGCAAGCGCAATACCCGAAATACAGACTTGAGGCCGAGGTATGCCGACCGCAAATTTGGACGTTGGTGGCCGAAGACATCACCCGCCGGCGGGTCACACGGGTCCAGTTCGACAGAGGGACTTCAGCACCATCGCCCCCGACGAAGCCATCCGGCGCCTTCAGTGGGCATCGAAATCCCTACCGAGGCGGCCGTCAATCTCGACGCGCTCCAGCACTACGGGCTGAACGCCATCCAGGAAGACATTGAGCCCGTAGCCGCCAAGGTGCTGGACTTCCTCATCGCCTTCTTTGACGAGCCCCTGCTCCCCGCCCTCGGCCCCGCGGTACGCGCCAGGATTGAAATCGACATGACCTACGTACGCCGCGGCCTTCACCTCATCCAGAGCTTCGTGGCCGCCCGCCTCCAGCGTGTCGCCCTCGAGCTCGCCGGCCTGGAAAATCGCACGGTGCAGTGCACCCGCTGCTTCCAAGAGACGCTCGTGGCCGGCGACGGGGAGACTCCGGGAATCGCCCGTTGCCGCTTCTGCCACGTCGCCTTCGCTCCCCAGGTTATCGCCGCCGAGTACGTCGGCGTCCACAACGCAGGCATGTTCGCGAGTGTTGCGACTGCGGTCTGCACGAAATGCGACGGGACCGAAGAATCCGCCGTCTGCGACACGCATCCCGATCGACCGCGCATGCATACAGCCTTCAGGACTGCGTCACCTTCTGCTTCGCCCGCGCCGCGAGAAAAAACGGGGTACGGGTACGTACCCGTACCCAAATCTGTACTCTGAGGGATGGGAAGGAGCACGACGATGTCCGATGCCAACGTGAGAATCCCCGAGGAAGCCAAGGACCGCCTGGCCGCGATCGCGGCCGCAGAAGGCCTGTCCCTGCGCGCCTACCTGGCCCGGCTGGCCGAGACGATGCTGACACCGACCGAGCGCGCCGAGCGCGCGGAGAAAGCGCGGGCCGCGTTGCGGGCCTGGAACGGGTACGCGCCGACCGTCGCCGAGCAGAGCGAGCTCGATGATGAAATCGACCGACGCCTCGCGCAGGTGCAGCGCCCGTGAGGGAAGCGATGCACATCGTGCTGGACGAGACAGCGATGGCCGCAGCCGGGCAGGGCAACGTGCTTGCCTCCCGCCTGATTCACCGCGCCCACGCCGAAACCGGCTGGTTCCTCTACGCGCCCTCGTGCGCGCTCGTCGAAGCCGACCGGGCCCGCCCCGGCACTGCCGAGCACCTGGCCGCCATGCCCGGCATCACCGTCCTGGACCTAGACCTGCCCGCCGCGCTCGCCGTGGCACAGAAGGAAACGTGGGCTGCCGCGCACAGCCAGCACGCGGCGCAGCCCACTGCAGACCGGCCTGAAGGCGCGATCGTGGCGACCACCATGCCGAAGCGATGGGAGGGGCAGCCGGTACGGATCCTGGACCTTACCCCGTGAACGGCCGGTCCAGACCGCGGTGAAGACCCACGACGAGAGCATCGCGTCCGGTCTGGCGACGGTTCGTCAGTGACCCCCGTTCGCAAGCCGGGTGTCGGGTCATTTTGGGGACAGGGCCTTCACCAGGTCGTCGCGGGTCATGTTCGAGCGGCCGGGCAGGTGGGCGGCGGTCGCCTTCTTGTAGAGGTCGGCCTTGGACAAGCCGTCCAGGTCCTCCTTCGGAGTGGAGCGGATCCGCTTCTTGGCCGCCGGCTTCTTCGCGGCGGTGGTCTTGCCGGAGGCGGTGGCCTTGCCGCCGGTGGTCTTGGGGCTTGAGGCTCGTTCGACGCGGCGCGCAGGGCTTCCATGAGGTCGACGGCGCCGGTCGGCTCGGCGGCGGGTTCGGCCTTTCTCCACGGTCTCGCCGGCTTTCTTGGCGTCGATCAGGGACCCGCGGGTCCCAGGCCATACTCAGGGCCTCGATGAGCTGCTCGGCCGTCTTCAGCTCCTTGTCCGATGCCTTCGCCTTGCCGGGCAGGTCGTCGATCTCCTTCCTGGGATCTCTGACCTCGTCCGCCCAGTGCAGGGTGTGGAGCGTCAGGAGCCTGTTCGCGGCCTTCAGTGCGACGAGGTACTCGTGCTGGCGCACGACGAACGTGGCGATCCCGGCCTTGCGGGCCTTGGCCAGGACTTGCTCGAGGAGGCTGTAGACCTTGTCGAAGCCTTCCTGCGGGGGCCGAGGTAGTACGTCTTGTCGAAGAAGATCGGATCGACATCGGCGAGGTCGACGAACCCGGTGATGTCCAGGGCCTGGGAGCGGCCCGGGGCAATCTCGTCCAGTTCCTTCGGCTCCACCAGGACGTACTCGGCGCCGGCGTCGTAACCCTTCACGAGGTCGTCGAGTTCGACCTCGTCCCCCCGTTCGCTCATTCACGCGGCGGTTGCGGATCCGGTCGGAGATACGCGCTGCAGCTGAGGGAAGTGGATGGTGTGGCTGGCGGGGGCCGTGTACAAGCCCACCGGCAGGCTGACCAGTTCGAACGACAGATTCCCAGCCCACACAGGACGCGCCACTACCGCCACCTCCTCCACAGCTCCCCCCTCCAGCACATGGCGCCTACCCGCTCTGCGCCACCCGACCTCAAGCACTGCTGCGGTCGGCCGAACGGGGCACGAGCCGGAGTGCCGACTTTCTGTCTAGATTCGAACAGAATTACGATTCAAAGGGGCCCGACAAGGATGCCCTTGACGATCTCCTTCAGCTCCAGGAGCGCCTCCACCGCGCCCACGCCGAGCACCGGGCCTACCTGGACGGGCTGCCCTGGAAGGTGGAGCCCCTGAACGGCTGGGTGCGGGGCGAGCGGTTCTCCCACGGTGGGAATGTCCCCGACAATCCGGGCTGGAGCGACGAGCAGAAGGAGACGGTCGACCGGATGTGGGTGGAGATCCGGCAGCTGTCGATCGCGGTAGCCGGGCACCCCCACTGGAAGAGCGTCCCCGTCGGCGTCCTGGTGCAGGCACGCATGCAGCTGAAGCTGCAGGCCCGCCCCGCCGAAGTCGCCGAGGCTGCGTAGCCGCCGTGCCGGAACCTCTGCTGCCCCTGCCGCCCGCGCTGGACCAGCTCCTGGTGATACGCCGCTGGCTGGAGCTCACCCTCGCCCGCGTCGACGAGAAGATCAGACCGACTGCATCCGCGGCCGTGTCTTCGCCACACAGGCCAAGGCGAACCTCGCGCTCTTCCAGTACGTCGACGGCTTCGACAACCCCCGCGAGCGGGAGGGCACGTTCGGTGAGCTGCCCGGTGAGATGGGTGTCGGTGAGTGCGACATCGGTGAGCCAGTCCGCCGCGGTCAGCTGGTCGGCCAGGCGCTCCAGTTCGTCGGCATCGGCCGGGACCAGGGCGGTCCGAGCATTCAGGGCGATGCCGTGGCCGCCGGGGCCCAGGCGTCCCGATGCCGAGCTCTGGGCGGCCAGTGTCAGGGGTCAGGGCGAGCAGGCGGGTGGCGGAGGTGGCCTTGGCCTCACGGAGCTTGTTGTCCGAGATGACCTTCTGGGCCCAGCCGGAGAGCTTGGGGGGCAGACCGCACCCAACGGCAACGCATAGCCGAAGACCACCACGCCGAGGGCCCGGCCTGGCGCCGTCGATTGCAACACCGCTCCGGGTGCGAAACACGGCCGGTGAGACGCCGACGTCCGTTCGCCCCTGACCTGCGGAACCTCCCGGACGGGACTCTTAGCACCCGCGTTTCACCAACGCGTTTCAGGCCCGGCCGACATCGCCGGCGGCAGGTCGGCGGTGAGCGCACCAACGGTGGTCACCCGGCCCGCTCGGATGCGGTGACGGGCAGGGGGCAATCCGCGTGAGGTTGAAGGGGCGAACAGGATGACCCCTTGTTCCGGATCGAGGCGCCATGCCAGGACCTGGAGCAGCCAGGACACGGTCCCAAGGCCACCGGGGCCGGCCGCGACCCGGGTGAGGGCGGCTGCCGGGTCGCCGAGGGCGTGCGGGTCGGCGGTGAGGGCGTGCGCCAGGTGCTCGACGGGACCGCCGGCACGCTGGCGGAGCGCTGCGAGCGGGGCGGCGCGGTCCCGCGCGGCGAGCAGCGGCGGGTCGGTGGGGCCGGTGTGCAGCCAGGTGGTGCCCGGTGTGGGGCTGCCATCCAGAAGGGTGAGCGCGGCGTGATGGCCGACTGCGAAGTCGGGGGTGTGGTGGCAGGGCCGGCAGCCGGAGCCGATGGCGGCGGACACGTCCGGGCGGGCAGGGCCGGCGGTGGATGTGACCATCGCGATGTCCGCCCCCCGGGGACAGCCTGCGTTGCAGTCGGCGGACGCACGCGACTCCGGCGCCCACCACAACGATTCTCCGTCGAGCCACGGTTTCCGTCCCTTCTCAGGCCTGACGGGCCATTGCGCTTGCCCCGTTCCGGCGGAGTCTGCTCACGATGGCGCCCGCGGCCGCATGGATACGGGCCGGCGGAGCAGATCTCCTGCATGGGAACAGTGGTGCACGTACCGCAGACGAGGGACATGATCGGTGACGAGTTGTCCGGAGACGAGGCGTGGACCGCGCTGCGCCGCTACGGGGGCCGCCGACTTGCGTCCGATGCGTTCCTGCGCTTTCGGTACGCCGACGGGTTCAGCTTCGCGCGGGCCCTCGCCTTCCAGTTGGTCATCGGGGTCGTGCCGCTCGCCATCGCCCTGGTCGGGGTCTCTGCGTCCGTCCACACCGAAAGCGTCGGACGGCTGATCGAACTGACCTTGGGCGAGATCGTTCCGGCGGCCAGTGCCGAGCTCGTGCGCGAGGGCTTGCTGGCCACCCGCACGCATGCCGGTGCCGGCACGGCGGGCACCGTGGCCATGTGGCTGGGCCTCGGTTTCGCCGTATTGAACCTCGCATCGGCCATGGGCCAGGTCGAACGGGGGTGCAACCGCATCTACGGAATCGAACGCGACCGGCCGTTCCTGGCGAAGTACGGCCGCAGCCTGCTGCTGGCGGTCGGTGCGGGCGGGCCGCTGGTGCTCGGCTTCCTCGTGACGGTGGCCGGCGGGGTGGTGGGCAGGGCGGTAACGGAGGTGTTCGGCTGGCCCGGCGCGTGGCTGAGCTGGTGGCATTGGGGGAAGGTCCCGGTCGGCGTGGCACTCGCCTGCATGGCATCAGCGGTCGTCCTGCGCTGGGCGCCCCGGCGCGACCAACCGGGTTACACCTGGCTGGCGTTCGGGTCCGTCGTACAGCTCGTCCTGTGGATCACGGCTACCTGGCTGCTGGCCCTCTACGTGGGGCACAGCGGGTCCTTCGGTTCCTTGTACGGGCCGCTGACAGCCCTGATGGCCCTGTTTCTCTGGGCCAATCTGGCCGGCGTCGCGCTCTTTTTGGGCGTGGCCTTCGCGGCCCAACTGGAGGCCGCCCGGGCCGGCATCACCAGGCCCGTGCATCCGGATCCCGGTTCCGGGCCCTGACCGAATGACCGACTGCTTCAGGAGGGAATGGACAGGGACGTGGGGGTCGCGGATCTCATCCGTGGCCCTGCCACAGGTCAAGGGGTGGATGGCATCGCGCCACCCCCGCTCACCACTTCACGGGCGACGGGCACCCCAAATGGCAGCCTGACCACCCAACTCGGCGAACCTTCCCGGTTACAGCACGAGTCCGATCGCGCGCCTTACGGTGTCTGGGGCGGGTAGCCGATGTCGAGGGCGTGGTAGGGGTTATGCCCGGGCCCGGTGCCGCTTCGCGTACGACCAGGTCACTGCGGTCATCAGGGCCGGGATGGCGAACAGCGGGGCGAATACCAAGCCGCAGACGGTCTGTGCCGTACCGCTCGACATGTACGTCTGACTCTCGACGGTGAAAGCGACCACGAGTTGCCACAGTGTCACCAGGACCAGGATGCCCGAGGCGGTCCAGGCCAGCGGGGCGAGGACCCTGGGGCGCAGCGGCAGCCACCGGTCGCTGACGAGCAGCAGCGGAAACAGAGCGCCCAGCTCGATGAGGACGGAGAGCCCGACGACGTAAGCGACGCCCCAGCCCGGGATGTCGAAGACGTCGCGCAGTACCTGGTCGCTGTAGCCCACGTAGACACCGAACGCCATGGCGATGCGCCACAGGCCGGACGGGACGGCGCACAGCGCGATGGCGTGGGCGGCGCGGCGAGCCCAGACGGGCGCAGGTGCGGATGCGGCGGGGAGCGGGGTGGTCTCTGTCGTCATGACGTACATGCTGGCCATGGACATGGCAGCGGCGCTTCATCCGCTAGGGCGGACCGTATGCGCCCTGCGGATGAGGGCGCGGCCCGCTGCGGGGGGACCTGAGGAGGGCTCAATCGCCGTACGAGCTGGGTTATCCAACCGTCCGGCGGTCGAGGTCATCGCGACCAACTCGGTGAACGTTCGCGGTCACGGCACTAGTCGACTGCGAGCTGGTCATCTGGGATTCCGCGGCCGGCGACTGTCCTTCGAAGCGAATCGTGGACGCCCCTGGAAGACTGCTCCGCCGGAACGGTCCCGGCCTAGAGGACCAGGCCCTCGGGCCTGGGGCGTGAGGGGCCTCGATTGCCAGGCTGATTCCCCGGGGCCCGTGGTGTGTCCGAGCCGGGTCAGATCTCCCCGGCCTCCGTGGCGGTGAGCCGCCACTTTGTGAGACGCCGGTCCCCCGCGGCGGGAGAGCTACCAGGGGAGTGCCGCGCAGATGGTCTTGCCGCCGTCCGGCATCGGCTTGATGTGGATGCGGGTGGCGAGTCGCTTGATCACGAACCATCCCCGCCCGCCGGTCCCGTCCGTACCAGGGGTGCGGAGCTAAGACTTGTCCCGCACAACGGGGGAACCTCAGCGAGTTGGCGGCGCATTGCGGTCGCTTGCCTGTTCGAAGGCGTTGATCTGGGCGGGTGAGGGCGGTGATGACGAATTCGGCTGCGTCCATGGCCAGGGCCGTCTCGCGGTCGGCGCGGAGTTCGTTGATGTGCTGTTCGATCGCTGTGGGGTAGGAGGGGCCTGGGCGGTAGTAGCCACAGCCCGCGCGGGATGGGGCAGGAGCTGCCGTCGGCTTTGACGTTGCTGGGTTCGGTGACATCCGCCGTAGGGCACGGCGACCGGGCGGAGTTCGTAAGCGGACTCCGAGCCTGTCCGCGATGCAGCGGATGCCAGATCGCCGCCCGGCTCCGACCGGCGGCTGCAGGGCATGCGCGGCAATAACGAGCATGGGCTCCCACCCATTTCCACCTCTGACGGTCCCGGGCGCTGAACCTTCCATCGAAAACCGCTCGGCGTGCCGCGATCCGCGTGCGGAGCTAGCCTGAGAACGGACGTCCAGAGCCGGGGGTCGTTGCGACCGGGCTGGCGGAGGTGGGTGCGGTGCGCGGCTGTATGGTCTAAACCCGTGCTTACCGGGACGTCTGCCCACTGAACTTACGCGATGCTTTCCCGGCAAGGAGGGAACGCATGAATCGGCACGCACGCTGCGCACTCCTCGCTCCATTCGTGCTCTCGGCGGTGGCCCTGCCGCCCATGGCGGTGGCTCAGGCTGCCCCGGCTACCGCTCCCCAGGCGGCCTGCGCACTCAAAGTAGCTCCAGGGACGAATCCCGTGGAATTCGACCTCGAGCTGTCCGGTTTCAAGCCCGGGCAGCAGGTTGTGGTCACAGGTCCGGAAGGCTTCACTCGAAACGTCAATGCGCAGGGCTTCTTGACGGAACAGGACGTCAAGAAGGGCTCCTACACCGCGAAGACCTTCGGAAGAAACAGCAATCAGACGATTGGCTGTACCAAGCCGGCGCGGACACCGATCACCGCCACCCCCCGCATTAGCGATGCGGACGTCACGGCCGCCTCGACTGCCACCCCGGAGGTCGACTGCTCGGTGCCGCAGAAGGTCACCTTCAAGGGCAAACTCACTGGATCCGGTTCCGGAGACGTGGACTACAAGTGGCAGGGGGGCGCCAAGTCGAGTTCTCCCACTCTGAAGTTCACTGCCCCGGAGACCGCGACGGCTGACTTCAATGTGACCTCACCCACCCGCGCGGGGGCGGGCCCCGCTCCGCGTGTGACCGCGAAGCTCACGGCGGGCAACGCCTCGGATGCCCTGACGTTCACGCTCAAGTGCAAGGTTGGCACCTGACGGCCACCGCGCCGTCCTCTCGGCCACGTCTCGCCCTGCGCAACGCGCAGGGCGAGACGTATGTGAGGCTGATCCTTTGCAGTGGACACTCTGACAATGAATCTTGATGGTCCAGGGATGGATGTCCAGGTGGGACGCAAGTCTCCGTACTCGGAGGACTTCAGGAAGGACGCAGTCGCGCTCTTTCGAGCCGCGGCCGGGAAGCGAACGTACGCTGCGGCGGCCTCGGATCTCGGTATCATCCCGGAGTCGCTGCGGACGTGGGTCCGCAAGGATGAGGCCCCGCCACGTACGGCGGCCGTGACGCCGGCGTCAACGTGGCGGAGGAACTGGCCCGGCTACGGGCTGAGAACGCCAGGCTGCTCAAGGCCGAGCAGGAGTGGCGCCTCGAGCGCGAGATCCTGCGCCGGGCGGCCGCCTATTTCGCTCGGGAGGTGAAGTGAGACCCCGCCGCTGGGACTTCATCTCCGACCACCGCGCCGATTTCGGCGTCAAGCGGATCTGCCGGGTGCTCGGGGCGTCCCGCGCCGGCTACTACCGACACCTGGCCACCGCACAGGCCCGCGCCGAGCGCCAGACCGACGAGGACCGTGATCGAGATCCGCCCCATCCACACCAAGCACCACGGCGCCTACGGGGCTACGCGCGTCCATGCCGAGCTGCGGCCGAGGGGGCGGAGGATCAACCGCAAGCGCGTCACCCGGCTGATGCGGACCGACCACATCGTCGGCCGCCGCCTGCGTGGGAAGAAGCGGACCACGATTGCGGACAGGGCCGCGGCGCCCGTGCCGGACCTGGTGATGCGCGACTTCACCGCGGACACGTTGGCCGCGGTGAAGGTCAGCAGTCCGGCCGGGCGGGCGAGGGCTTCCATAAAGATGGCGGGGCCATCACCGGCCAGTCCGCGCCGCCCCACATCAGCGTGGCCAATACGCCGTCGCCCAAGACGCCGACCAGCCCGGAGCCGACCCCTAACAGGTACACGTGCATATCCTGATTGCCACGTCGGTACCTGGGGCGACGTCAATCCCTACCTCGGCCAGCGCCTGCAGAAGGTGGCAACGATCCGACGTTCAGCACTTCAGCGCCGTATCCGACCACCTTCAGGCGCAGACCCTGAATCGGGAGCACGTCCGCCCACTTCATCACCCGCGCCACCGAGGAACGGCCAACTGCGCCTTGCTCCGCGAGAGCCCGCGTCCTCGGACGCGGGCCAGGTGGAACTCCGAGAACTCAACGACGCCGCCCAGCCGGACCAGGAAGTCACCCCGGACGAAGTGGCCGACCCCGCCGGGCCACCGCCCCGAAGCCGGCCCCGCAGCCTGCAGCGAAGCCCAGAACAGAGGCGAAAGCGACTTCTCAACCCCGGGCACGCCGTCGACAACTGCAACCGCCTGCGACCCCGGGCCGGACTCCGGAGTATGACGAAGGGCCGCACCTCGAGCAACGAAGATGGCGGCCCTCGGCCCCCAGGCAGCTCTGCGGGGCGGGGGTGAATTCCACGTCGGTATCGCCGTAGCCGGGCGCGATGTCAACAGCCGGTCCCGCTCCGCCTCATCGACCGCGAAGCCCCAACGGAGCTTCGTCGCCGTCCACCACGCCCCATACCGGCACAAGGCGTCCCCGGACGGCGGCAGCCACTCCGCCGGATCCTGCACGGCAGTTCACCGGCGAAACGCCACTGCACGCCCGTCCCCGTCCCCCTGCAGCAGTGCGGGCCGCCGCCCGGTGGGACGACGGCCCGTACGTGTGCCAGTCAGCGGTGGTGGCCGCATGGTCCAGTTACGGGTGAATCACCTCGCGCATGCTCCCCGGCGTGGCGCCCGGCCTGCGCGTGCCGGTCAGCGGCGGCGGCCCCAGGACTCGGTGTCGACCGTGCGGCCGCGGTCGTCGCGCAGCGTCGCGGTGTCGGCGCGGTTGTCCCAGACGTAGTCGCGGCGGTCCTGGAAGAGGTCGGTGCGGGTGTCGCGGCCGTTGCCGCTGTGGATACGGATGGTGGCGTGGCGTGCGATGCGGACGTTGTCGAACCGGTAGCGGTTGCCGTCGCTGTCGCGCAGCGTCCAGCCGCGGAGGTTGACGGCGTCGCGGGTGGTGTTGGTGATCTCCACCCATTCCGCGTTCAGGGACCGGTTCGAGCGGTCCTCACGTCCGGGGCTGTCTGCCTGGACCCGGCTGATCTCCACCCGCGGGTGCCGCTGCTGGTGACGGTCACCGTCGTGCGCGGCCGCCGGCAGCGCGACGGCGGAGACAACGGCGCCGGCAGCCAGGACCGTGGCGGCGATACGGCGTACGGAGGAAGAAGCAGAAGACATGGGTGGCACTCCCTCAAAAACAGCACCTCACCAGCCGAAACAGGCGGCAGAGGCACTCTCGGAGACGGCCCGTAGTGAGCCGATGGCCACACTCTCGACCCGACACGAACCCCACCGCACCCCCCACAGACCCCGGTTACCGGACACGGACATATCCGTCACACTCACCTGCGCACCGCACACACCTCCCCTTGAACGTGCCCCTGACATTCACTGACCACTACACCCATCCATTCCGGAAGCCGCTCCTCCGGTCCGGAGCGCTCCGGCGCATCACCGGGCACCCGCCCCGGCACCTCACCCGGCCGGGCCAGTCGATCAAGTAACAACTGTTCTGCAGGATTCTTCGCACACAACCCCGAAATTCGCACACATTCACCCCTCCGTGCGAGCCGATGCCGGCAAGGACAGAGGGGTCTCCGGCAGGGCGGTACGGACACCGGACAGATCCACCCCACCTCACGGCAGCCGGACCACCGCCTCGATGGCTGCGGCGCCCTCCCTGCCGGCAGACACGCTCTCGTGGGCATCCTCGTGATCGTGGCGCCCTGGACCACTGCAGTGGGGCGCTGAACAGCATCATCGGACTGCTGACGGGCACCCCCCTGATCAGCGTCCGGATCCCCGTCGTCGTCGTCCGGCATCCGCGTACCACCCACTGGCTCCGGGACTGCAATCCGACGGGACGGTGACCTGCCGGCCCTAGGACGGCCTTCAGGACCAGAGTCTTCAAACCGCTGTGGCGGGTAGCGCCGGCTCGGCCGGGACCGGGCCCGTCGAGCCAGGGTCGACGGCGGGGGGTGAAGCGGGACCGGGCGGCCATTGCCGAGACCCGAGCCCTGGAACCCCCTGGCGGCCGCTGGGCAGGGACAGCCGCTTCCGCGGGGGCCGGCTACCCGGGGGCCGCGACAGGCGGAGTGGTCGTGGAGCGGGAACGGGCCGCCTCGGGGGAGACCCGGACCCGTTAGGAATGCTGTGCGCGGATCAGGACGAGTTCCTCGTGCTCCTCGGCCTCGCCGGCCAGGCCCTGCTTCTCGAGCCAGACCCGGCGGGATCGCAGAACCGGCCCCCACGGTACGGAAGCCGTTGCCTCGATGTTTGCGCTGAACCCCGTGCGGGCCAGGTGGGCTACGGTCTTTTCGGCTCCGCACAGGCCCGAGTGCACCATGAGCAGCACTCCCCCGGGGCGTAGGAGGGTAGGAAGGCGGCCGCAGATCCGGTCGATGATCGTCCGTCCGTCCGGGCCTGCGTCCCAGGCCCGCTGCGGCTCCCGTGACGGCAGCTGTGGGCGCGGTGCCGGTACGTACGGCGGGTTCGTCACGATGAGGTCGAACTGCCGGTCGGCAGTGCGAGCGGCGAAGTCCCCGTGCAGTACCTGCAGGGGGAGTCGGTGCATCCACGCGTTCATGCGAGCGGTGGCCACGGCCATCGCCGAGACGTCGACGGCTGTCACCGTGGCTCCGCGGCCGGCGGCGTGCAGGGCGAGTGCTCCCGTACCGGTGCCGATTTCCAGGACGTCCGTACCTGGCCCGAGCGCCTCACGGGCGAGGGACTCGGCAAGGAGCCTGGTGTCCGCCTGGGGCCGGTAGACCGTCGGCAGGGCTATCAGGCCGGAAGGGAGGATGCCCAAGGTCAGAGCTGTACTCGACATCGCATACCTCCAAGATCACGAGCGTGGTGACCCCGCTGCACCGGCACCTCGCCGACAGCCTGCGACTGCCCCCGCAGCCTCTCTCCAAGCAGTCCGCAGCGATCTTTCAGGCGGGACCGGGCGGGAAATACCCCACAAGGGTGGTACCTCCATCACTCGATACCAGGCGACGGCTACGACGGTGGCGAGCGCGGCTTCGACCAGATCGCCGCCGTAGTACATGATCTGGGATCCGGTGTGCAGGTCGGCGGGGGCGAAGGCAGTGCCGGGGTCGGGAGCCAGGGCGCGCAGGGCGAGGCTGAGGGGCCGGCCAGGACGAGCAGGAGTGGGGCCGCCATGCCGACCAAGGTCTGGGTCATGTGGGCGGTCCACGGGCCGTCCCACGGCCGTCCCACGGCGGTCCCACCGCTGCCCAGGCCGTACCGGCGTTGCCGGCCATGAACGAGGGAGTCCGCCACCGGGACCAGGCGGCTCCGCGCCGCCGCGGACGTTGCGCGGCCAGCAGGTAGACGACGGCCGCGATCCCGGCGGCCGCAGCCGCGATCGCCCCGGCAGGAACGTGTCCGGTGACGGAGGCGGGATGAACGTGCGCGGGAATCAAGACGGTCCCGGCATGCGCACGCGCCTTGCGTGGACCGCTAGCGCCGCGCCGATCAGCGGCAGGACCAGGCTGCGATGTTCCAAGCCCGGTCGTACGGGGTGTAAGTCGGTACGCGTTCAGGTGGTGCTGTGAGGCACCGTCTCGGCGGCGTCTGCTCGGCGGTCGGCGCGCACGATCAGCAACGAGATCAGCGATGTCACCACGAGTACGGACCCGACAGCGATATCGAGGACGCGGCTGCCGTTGTCGACGGCGGTTTTCTGCAACCCCAAGACGTAAGGGGAGGCGATCATCCAGAGGCCCGCCAAGCCGATGATTACATCGGAGCGCCAGCTGCTGCCTCGGTACAGCCGTAGGCCTACCACGAACATCAGGAAGGCCCCAACGATCGCCTCATTGACCTGCGCGTCCTTCGCGCCGTCATGCGTCGCCATCGGAAAGATCCACAAGGCTGCGGAGGCGATGAACATGACGACCCCAAGAACCTGATCGTGTATGCCATGTCGGAAGGCATGCGATTGGGCCGAGGGGACAGCGGTGTAATGCGGGTGATACATAGCCATAGCGCCCTCCTTGCAGGCGCCTACCCGCAGCCGCGCAAACACCCCGCCCCGCCCGGGATGCCCAAGCCGGCGCGCCGCGGCGCATTGGCCGATGGGCTCTGGCGCGTGTCCGCTTCCTCCGCGGTCAACGCGCACCCTCAGGGTGACCAGGTCTGCTCCCCGCTGGGGCCGCTGTGAGACGACTTCGGCGACCGAGGTAGGCCAACCGAGTTATCGGGCGGCCGCTACGTAGCTCTTCGTCACTTTCCGTAGTACATCTGTAAGCCGCGCGTAAGACTTGCTGCGGCGGGTACTGACGCGCCCGCCCGTGCGATCTGACGCGAAGGAACCCCTCCATGGTGACGTCGACCGAGCCCGTCACACCGATCCCGGTAGCGGGCCGCTCGTTCGGGAGCGTGCTCGTCTCGTGGCTGACCACCACGGACCACAAGAAGATCGGGCACCTGTACCTGATCGCCTCGTTCGGGTTCTTCGTCATCGGCGGCGTGATGGCGCTGCTGCTGCGGGCCGAGCTGGCCCGGCCGGGCATGCAGATCGTCTCGAACGAGCAGTACAACCAGATCTTCACGATGCACGGCACGATCATGCTGCTGTTCTTCGCGACCCCGACCTTCGCCGGCTTCGCCAACGCCATCATGCCGCTCCAAATCGGTGCGCCGGACGTGGCCTTCCCCCGGCTGAACATGCTCTCGTTCTGGCTGTTCCTCTTCGGCGGCCTGATCGTGGTGGCAAGTCTGTTCACCACACAGGGAGCGGCCGACTTCGGCTGGACCGCCTACACGCCCCTCAGTGGCGGTGAACGCACCCCGTACGTGGGCGGCGACATGTGGATCATGGGCCTGGCGCTCTCCGGGTTCGGCACGATCCTGGGCTCGGTCAACTTCGTCACGACGATCATCTGCATGCGGATGCCCGGCATGACGATGTTCCGGATGCCGATCTTCACCTGGAACATCCTGCTGACCTCGGTACTGGTGC
>NZ_JBHXSY010000074.1:0-21880 GCF_042715295.1 Streptomyces sp. NPDC058701
ACCGTCCGTCCGGTGGTTTCCGTCGTGACGACCGGCCCTCGGGTGGCTTCAACCGCGACGACCGTGGTGGCGACCGCCCCTCCGGCGGCTTCCGCTCCGGCGGCGACCGTCCGACCGGCAACGGCACCTTCCGTCGCGACGACCGTCCGACCGGTGGCAGCTTCCGCCGTGACGACCGTCCGTCCTCGGGTGGCTTCCGCTCCGCAGGCGCCGGCGACCGTCCGTACGGCCGCCGCGACGACAACCGCCCGTCCGGCTCCGGCTCGTCCGGCTCCACGGGTTCCTTCGGTGGCCGCCGCGACGACAAGCCGCGCTGGAAGCGCAACGGCTGATTTCGGCCCGGCTCGGCCGAACCGGCTGAACTGAGCACCTGACAGGGCCCCCACGACATCGTCGTGGGGGCCCTGTCGCGTCCGCCCCGGCCCGTGGCCGGCGAGCGGCCGACAGGCCGGGCACGGGATACCCGATCGGCTGACCGGCGCTCTCCGGCTATGCTCTGGGGTGAGCGCGTGGAGGGCCATTAGCTCAATTGGCAGAGCAGCGGACTTTTAATCCGTTGGTTGTCGGTTCGAGTCCGACATGGCCTACTCGTCGCGGCGTCAGCCGGGACGTTTCTGACGTGCTCGTTCTGTGGCCCGCCCGGGATCCTCCGGGCGGGCCACAGCGCTGTCCGGGGGCCCGCGGCCCGGTGATGCCGCGGGGAAGTTCCCGACGGCCTGGATGTGCACCGCCGTTGGGGGCGGTCCGGGAGTGCGGAAAGGGCTGGCATTTCCCCGGAACGATCGGCCTTTCGGGCCGTCGCAGGGCTCTGACCTGCGCTGATGGTGCTCCCGTGGGCTGTCGGGCGGTTAATTGGCCGGTGGCTCCGCCCTGATGGCGTAGAGTTGTGTTTACCGACGCGGGGTGGAGCAGCTCGGTAGCTCGCTGGGCTCATAACCCAGAGGTCGTAGGTTCAAATCCTGCCCCCGCTACTTTGTACGAAGGCCCGGTTCCCCTTGGGGAGCCGGGCCTTCGTCATGTTCCCGTCCCGTGTTCCCTTCCCGGCGGTCCCGTCGGGGCCGCCGTCACCCGATCGGCCGCCGCCGGGTCGCCCCGGAGGTGTCCGGGGCGACAGCCTTGAGGGGGAGGCGGCGGCGGCCCGCACCCGTGCGAGGACCGGGCGGCAGGAGAGCGGCGTGGCGGGGCTGGGCCAGCGGGACAGTGGTGAGCGTGGGGGCGGTGCCGGAACCGGCACGGCCCGCCGGGTGGTCCGGCTGTTGCCGGGCGTGCTGATCGCCCTCGGGTTGTGCTTCGACGTGATGACCCCGCCCAGCTTCACCGGGTCCCCCTTCTTCACGGCGGCTCCGCTGATCGCGGCGCCGCTGTTCAGCTTCCGGGCCACGGCGCTGACCGGGGCGCTGGCCTCGCTCGCGGTCGTCCTGCTGCACCTCCACAACGGCACCACGTGGAAGGTCGAGGCGATGACCGAACTGGCCACCGTGGTGACCGTGTCCGGGCTGGCGCTCCTGATCAACCAGGTGGTGCGGCGCAGCGGGGATGCGCTCGCCTCGGCGCGCGGGATCGCCGAGGCCGCACAGCGGGCGGTGCTGCCGACCCCGGCCGAGCGGATCGGCGGCCTGCACGTCTCCGCCTCGTACGAGGCCGCCCAGGCCGACGCGTTCATCGGCGGCGACCTGTACGCCGTCCAGGACACCCCGTACGGGGTGCGTCTGGCGGTGGGGGACGTGCGGGGCAAGGGGCTGGGGGCGGTGGAGGCCGTCGCCGTGGTGCTGGGGGCCTTCCGCGAGGTGGCGGAGAGCGAGCCGACCCTGGAGGGCGTGGCGCGGCGCCTGGAGCGCGCGCTGGCCCGGGAGGGCACCCGGCGGGACGGTCTGGACGCGGTGGAGGGGTTCACCACGTGCGTGCTCGGTGAGATCCCCCCGGGGGCGGAGGTGCTGCGGCTGGTGAACCGGGGCCACCCCGCACCGCTGTTGCTGCACGCGGACGGGGGTCTGGCCGTCCTCGCCCCGGCGGATCCGGCCCTGCCGCTCGGGTTGGGCGAGCTCGGGGGGCGGCCGGACCGGGTCGAGGAGTGGGCCTTCCCGGCGGGAACCACGCTGCTGCTGTTCACGGACGGGCTGACCGAGGCCCGGGACGGCGCGGGGGCCTTCTACGACCCGGCGGAGCGTTTGCGGGGACGGGTCTTCCCCGGTCCGGACGCGCTCCTCGGCGCCCTCGGCAGCGATGTGCGGCGGCACACGGGAGGCGCCGCGACGGACGACATGGCGCTGCTCGCGGTGGGGCGGCCGGCGCAGGGGCAGCCGGAGCGGCGGCGGACGGTCCCGGTGGTGCCACGGGACGAGGGGCCGCAACCGTAGGGACGTGACTGTGCGTGGGGCAAGAGGCGCTCTACGCGATGTGCGTGACGGCCCGTCATGTCACCTCTGTGGCTGAAGAGGTGGTGAAATCGTCGTGGTTTTGCGTGCGTTGATCCGATTCTATGGCGAAAGGTTCTGGCCAAAGCCGTTCGGTGCGTGGCTGATTGGTGAGAACGATCAATCGCAACAGCTTGGAATCACTCCCCTGCGTCTATTACCGTTCGATAACGCAGCGCGGTCGTCCCGGCCGTCGCAAGAGACGGCGCCGTGCGTGTGTTCGCCATGAGGAGTGTGCCCCGGTGGCCTCCAACCTGCCCGCTCCCGAAGGCACCGAGATCCAGGAGCAGCCCACCGCTGGTGCCTGGGGCGAGTGGAACCCCACGGAGGACTCGGTCCGTCCGGTACGCGGCAAGCACCGGGTGGCCCGGCAGCGCGGCGGCCTCGCCCGCAGTTCCACCGTGCTCGGCGTCGGCGTCATCGCGGCGGTCGGCGCGGGCGGCATCGCCACGGCGCAGGACCGGCCCCAGGTCGCGATATCCCTGCCCTCCCTCCCCTCGCTGCCCGACGTGATGGACACGGGATCCTTGGGCGACACCGCCCGGCGGACGGACGCCGGTTCCGCAGAAGCTGCCGCGGCCGCCTCCCGGAGCGGGATCATCCCGCGTCAGGCGGACCGGGGCGCCGACGCCGGAGAGGTGCTGCGCAACCGCATCCTCCAGCAGGCCGAGCACCAGCAGGACGCCGCCGAGGCGCAGGCCCGGGCCGAGGCCGAGCGGATCGCGCAGGAGGCCGCCGGCCAGGAGGCGAAGGACAAGCGCGAAGAGGCCCGCAAGGCCGCGGAGAGCGCGGCGGCGGAGAAGGCGGCGGCGGAGGCCGAGGCGAAGACCGCCCGGGAGGCGGCGGAGACCCGCGCGGTCGCCCAGGCCAAGGCCGAACAGCAGCGCGTCGCCACACCGTCCGGCGGCTACTCCCTGCCGACGTCCGCGTACACCCTCACCTCGCGCTACGGCGCCGCCGGCTCGATGTGGTCCTCCGGGCACCACACCGGCCTCGACTTCGCCGCCCCGACTGGCACCCCGGCCAAGGCCGTGGCCGCCGGGAAGATCGTCTCGGCCGGCTGGTCGGGCGCGTACGGCTACCGGATCGTGCTGGAGCTGGAGGACGGCACGGAGGTCTGGTACTGCCACCTGTCCTCGATGTCGGTGACCTCGGGCTCCGTCGGCGCCGGCGAGACCATCGGCCGCGTCGGCGCCACCGGCAACGTCACCGGGCCCCACCTCCACCTCGAAGTGCGCACGGGCGGCTCCACGGTCGACCCGATGGCGTGGCTCAACTCCAAGGGCCTGAAGGTCTAGCGCGAACGGCACGGCCCACGGGGCAGCCCTCAGCCGGTCCCCCGGCCGCGCGTCCCCTCCGGTACGGCGTCGGCGCGTCCCCGCGCGGCGGGCGGCCGGGGTCCCGGCACACACACCCCGGCGGGCGTGACCGCGGCCACCTCCCGGTCCGTCCCGTCCGCCCGGTCCGTCCGGTCCGCGCCGTCGTACGGGGGCGGCAGCAGCTCCTCCATGGCCGCCGCCCGCGCCAGCGCGGGCCCCGCCGTCGCCCGGTGCTCCCACAGCCGGTGCAGCAGCTCGCGCTCCCGTCCGGCGAAGTCGGCCTCCCCCGGGGGCCCGCCGCGGCGGGCCCCGTTCCGCAACAGCGCCAGGGCGGCCGCGTCCGCCCCGTACCGGGCGACCGCCCGCCCGGCGGCCCGGCCCCCGCTGCGCCGGGCCAGGGAGCGGGCCAGTGCCCGGGCGGGCATGGAGGCCAGGGCCGGGACCTCGGCGGGAGCGAGCCAGCCCGCGGCCGCGTACACGGCGAGCTCCCCGGCCACCGCGCGCAGCCGGCGCCGCCGTATCCGTACGGCCAGCCACACCAGCAGCCCGAACGACGGGGCCATCACGCACCCGTAGACCACGTAGAAGCCGTACTCCCCGAACTGCGAGGAGCCGTTCCACAGCGCGTGCAGGCCCATGGCGGCGGCCAGCCCGAGCAGCGGCAGCCCCACCCGGGTCGCGCGGCGGGAGGCGAGGGCGGCGGCGCCGAAGCCGAGGCCGGTGAGCACGGTGAACAGCGGGTGCGCGAACGGCGACAGCACCATCCGGACGAAGAAGGTGGCCGCCGTCACCGAGTCGAGCAGGGGGGTGCCGTGGGCGAGGTCCTCGTCGAAGGCGTTGCCGAGGTAGAGGATGTTCTCGGTGAAGGCGAAGCCGGTGGCCGTGAACCCGGCCGCCACGAAGCCGTCGGCGGGACCGGTGAAGTGCCGTCTGCGGAACACGAACACCAGCAGGAGGGCGGCCGCCTTGGCGCTCTCCTCCACCACCGGGGCGATCGCGACCGAGCCGAGCTGGTCGGCGTCGGAGGGGTCGGCGGTGGCCCCGGCTATCCACTGGGTGGCGAAACTGTTGGCCAGTATGGCGATCAGCGCCGCGGTGCAGGCGCCCCAGCCGAAGCAGAACAGCAGCTGGGGCCGGGGCGCGGGCGCGGCCCGGCCGAGCCACCGGAAGGCCGCCACGAGCAGCGGCACCGGAACCAGGGCCAGACCGAGGCCGACGAGGAACCCGGGCGTCCCGGTCTGCTCCCGCACGAGTGCGAGGATCGAGATCCCGGTGGCGGCGAGCAGGACGACGAGCACGCTCGTGCGGACCGCGCCCGACGGACGTGCGAGCACACGGGGGAGCGCTCGGAACACGCCTTGACCCTACCGAGCGGGTCGGACACGGGCGGTGACGTTGTCAGTTCTCCGTGCGACGGAACAACAAGTCGTGTACGAGGTGGCCCTTGTCGAGGCCCTGGCCCTCGAACCGGGTGAGCGGGCGGAAGTCGGGGCGGGGCGCGTAGCCGCCGTCCTCCTGAGTGTTCTCGAAGTCCGGGTGCGCGGTGAGGACTTCGAGCATCTGCTCGGCGTACGGCTCCCAGTCGGTCGCGCAGTGCAGCAGGGCCCCGGGGGCCAGCCGGGTCGCGGCCAGGGTGAGGAACTCGGGCTGGATCAGGCGGCGCTTGTGGTGGCGGGCCTTGGGCCACGGGTCGGGGAAGTACACGCGGATGCCTGCCAGGGAGTCGGGCGGCAGCATCTCGCGGAGCAGGATGATGGCATCGCCGTTGGCCACGCGGACGTTGGTCATCCCGCCGCGCTCGGCGAGGGCCAGCAGGTTGCCCTGACCGGGGGTGTGGACGTCGGCGGCGAGGATGCCGGTGCCGGGGTCGGCGGCGGCCATCTGCGCGGTGGCCTCGCCCATGCCGAAGCCGATCTCCAAGACCACGGGGAGGCCGTCGAAGAGGGCCTTCAGGTCCAGGACGTCGTGGCCGTCGATGTCGAAGCCCCACGTGCCCCACAGGCGCTTGAGGGCCTCGCCCTGGCCGGTGGTGACCCGGCTGCGGCGGGGCTGGAAGCTCCGGATGCGCCGCTCGTGGTGCGAGCCGGCCGGGTCCGGCGAGGGGCCGTCGGGGAAGCGGGGCTCGGTGCGCCACTTGGGCGGCACGTACGAACCCGCCTCCGGCGCGGTGTCCGGGAGGCGGGGCGGCTGGGGGTTCAGGGACTCAGGCACAATGCGCTGATTCTACGACGGGACCCCGCCCCCGGCCGCTCGGCCGTCGGGCCCGTCCACCCCCGCCGGCTCCTGCGGAGCCCACCCCGGCCGGCGGGGCCACGACCCGGCCCCGCCGGCGACCGAGGCGCAAGGGCCCGGCAGCCGCGCGGGCCCGGCGGTCCGGAGGCCGGGGCACGGACCCCGGGAGCCCGGTCAGGCCGAGGCGAGGGTGCGCAGGGCGCGGGTGGCGATCTCGCGGCCGATCGGGAGCGAGGCCGTCGCGGCCGGCGACGGCGCGTTCAGTACGTGGACCGTGCGCGGCGCCTCCCGGATCAGGAAGTCGTCCACCAGGGTGCCGTCGCGCAGGACCGCCTGCGCACGGACCCCGGAGCCGGCGGGGCGCAGGTCCTCGGGACCGACGGCCGGCAGCAGACGGCGTACGGCCTGGGTGAAGGCCCGCTTCGACAGCGAGCGGTGGATCTCGCCGGCCCCGTACCGCCAGTGCCGCGCGGCCATCCGCCAGGAGCCCGGCCAGGCCAGTTCCGAAGCCACGTCCAGCGGCCGGACCGTACTCCAGTCGTAGCCCTCGCGGGCCAGGGCCGGTACGGCGTTCGGGCCGACGTGGACGCCGCCGCCGATGCCCCGGGTGAGGTGGACGCCGAGGAAGGGGAACGCCGGGTCCGGCACCGGGTAGACCAGGCCGCGGACCAGGCCGGGCCGGTCGAGGTCGTAGTACTCGCCGCGGAAGGGGATGATCCGCATGCCCGGGTCGTCCCCGGCCAGCCGGGCGATCCGGTCGCACTGCAGGCCCGCGCAGTTCACCAGCACCCGGGCCCGGACCACCAGCCCGGACGTGGTGCGCACGGCCACCGCCGAGGGGCGGCGGGAGATCAGGTCGACCGCGCCGCCGTAGACGATCTCCGCGCCCGAGGACTCCGCGAGCTGCGCCGCGACCCGGCCGTAGTCCACGATGCCGGTGCTGCCGACGTGGATCGCGGCCAGGCCGCGGACCTCGGGCTCGTAGTCCGCGATCTGCGCCGGGCCGAGCTCGCGCACCGGGATGCCGTTCTCCCGGCCGCGCTGGACGAGGGCGTGCAGCCGCGGCAGCTCCTCGCGCTCGGTGGCGACGATCAGCTTGCCCGTCACCTCGTGCGTGATGCCGTGCTCCGCGCAGAACTTGACCATCTCGGCGGCGCCGGGCACGGCGAAGCGCGCCTTCAGCGACCCCGGGCGGTAGTAGATCCCGCTGTGGATCACCCCGCTGTTGCGGCCCGTCTGGTGCCGGGCCGGCCCGGTCTCCTTCTCCAGGACGACCACGCGGGTCCCCGGAGCCAGGCGCGCCAAGGCGTGCGCCGTCGACAGGCCGACGATCCCGCCGCCGATCACCAGCACATCGCAATCCACGCCGCCGCCCACGCTGACACCTCCCACCCCTGCATACTGCACCCCGCCACCGACAACACGACTACGCGGGGGCCACCAGCAGCGGGCGGGCCCGCTCGCGCAGCTCCGCCACGCGCGGCTCGTCCCCGTACGGTTCCAGTCGGTGGAGCAGGTCCCGTACGTATTCCGTCGTCCGCGCGGACGAGATCCGGCCCGCCACTTCGACCGCCCGGGTCCCCGCTGCGCACGCTGCGTCCAGATTCCCCGATTCCAGCTCGGCAACCGCGCTCACGACCAGCCGCAGCCCGTGCGAGCGCACGTACTCCTCGGTGGGTCGGGACAGCGCCTGCTCGGTGAAGCGCCTGACCTGGCGGGGGAGTTTGAGGTCCCGGTAGCATTCCGCCGCATCAGCGGCGAACCGGTCATAGGAGTAGAAACCCAGCCAGGTCGGGTCCGGGTCGCCGGCGCGGGCCCGCTCCAGCCAGCCCTCGGCCGCCCGCAGCGCCGCTCCGGCGGCGGCGGAGTCGCCCGCCTTGGCGTGCGCGCGGGCCTCGACGAGGCGGAAGAAGCTCATGGTGCGCGCGGTGGCGAGGCCGCGGTTGCGCTCGACCGCGGCCTGCGCGAGATCCACGCCCTCGTCCGGGAAGTCCCGGTAGGTCGCCTGCAGGGACATCGAGGCCAGGACGTACCCGCCGAGCGGGACGTCCCCGGCGGCGCGGGCGAGCCGCAGCGCCTGGATGTAGTAGCGCTGGGCGGCCTCCTGCTGGCCGGTGTCGAAGGCCATCCACCCGGCCAGCCGGGTCAGCTCGGCGGTGGCGCCGAACAGGGCGCGCCCCACCTCGTCGGTGTACGAGCCGAGCAGCAGCGGCGCCGCGTCGACCCGCAGGCACTCGGGCACCATCGACGAACGCCAGTCCCCGCCCCCGTACTTGGAGTCCCAGCGGCGCGCGTCCTCGGCGGCTTCGCGCAGCTTCGCCACGTCGCTGTGGCCCACGCGCTGCGGGGCGGGGTCGGCCGGCGGCGATGACGTCTGCTGCGCCTGTTGCGGTGACTGCTGCTGCGGTGACTGCTGTTGCTGTGCGGGCGGCTGCGGTGCGGGGCCCGGCGTGCCCGCGGGGAGCTGTCCGCCCGACGGCTGTACGGGCACCGAGGCGGCCGGCGGGGTGGTCGCGGCACCTCCCGGAGCCGTGGTCCCGGCCGGAGTGCTCGGAGGTGTCGGCGTCGTCGGCGTCGTCGGGGTGTCCGGGGTGGTCGGGGAACCGCCGCCACGGGCGGCCGGCTCCCGGGCGACCGAGCCGTCCGCGGGGGATATCAGCCACCGCGAGGCGGGCGTCGCGTACGCCGCGACCGAGAAGGACCCCGCGAGCGACTGCCAGATCCCGCCACCGCCGCGCCGCCCGGCGAGGTCGAGCCGGTAGAGGTCGGTGGCCGAGCGCACCGCCGCGCCCACGTCGCGCGGGAAGGCCAGGCCGACCTCGGGCGCGGGGTCCGCGTCCGCCAGACCGATCTCGTGCAGCGGCACCGGCCGCCCCAGCTTCGCGCCGATCGCGGAGGCGATCAGATGCGGGGCGGCGCCCTGCGGCACCATCCCCTTCGACACCCACCGGGCCACCGATGTCTTGTCGTACCGAAGCGTCAGCCCGCGCTGTGCGCCGAGGTCGTTGACCCGCCGGGCCAGCCCCGCGTTGCTGATGCCCGCGAGGGCGAGGACGGCGCCGAGCTTCTCATTGGGCTCGCGGAGCTCCCTGGACATGCGCCACCCCTCGTCACACGCGGAACGCAGACGCCGCCGGGGCATAGGCGCCCGGCATTTCGTAAACCCAGCGTAGTTCCCCGCCTCCCAAGCGTTAAGGCCCCTCCGTCCGTATGGCGGGATTGTTGTCCGTTTGCACAGTCGGGCCCCGTGCCGACCCGGGGCGCACGCGTCCCGGCGTGCTCCCGCCGTGTGGCCGTGCGCCCGCCCGTGCGCTCTGGCCGGCCCCGGGGAGCGGCGATTCGATGTGCGGTGCGTGGGTCGGCCCACTGCGCGGATCGGGCGGGCCGGGGGATGCCGCCACCTCAATCCCCGCGGGTGGCGGAACGGTCCGGGGGGCGGTTTCCGCCTCCCGCACCGCGCCCGCACGGCGGTTGCCGAGGCCACACCTCGGCGCTCAGGACGGCCGAAGAATGGCCGAAAGCGACCTATGGGGCGGTGGGAACGGAACGCCAAATACCGCATGGTCGGCGCGTGTTCGTTTGCATGTGCGCCCCCTTTAACCCCTCTCGCACGCCTGTCCCGTGGCAGCATGGACCCGAGCCACCCGGGGCCCCTTCGGCCGCGCCCTCAGCGCCGTCCGTGCTGCCCGTGCCCCGGTCATGTGCCCACGGGCTGGGGAGGCGGCGGTGCGCTGGTTGGTGGGTTGGAGCAGTATCGCCGCGAGCTTCGGCACGGCCGGCCGCGTCTCCGGGCACGGGTCCCGGAACGCCTCAGTCCGGGGCGGATACGACTCCAACGGATACGAGTCCAGCGGCTACGGCGCGAACGGCTACGGATCGAGCGGATACGGATCGAGCGGCTACGGCTCCCACGGCCACTCCGACGCCGACCACTCCGGCGGCGCCGCCCCCCTCCGCGGCGGCATCGCGGACGCCGCGCACCCCGGCGACCCCGGCGCGGACGCCGAGCGCACCGTCCACCCCGTCGGCGCCCAGCTCCTGTGGGGCGACCCCGACCCCCTGTGGGCCGTCGGAGACTGGCGCGCCGACGAGATCCGCATGCTCACCGCCGACCCCGCCGACCCCTTCACCCGCCTCGCCGTCCTCGGCGTCTGCGGCGCCACCGACGCCGAACTGCGCCGCGCCCTGTACGCCGCCCGCGGCGGGGCCCTGCGCCACCTCACCCAGTGGTCCGGCAGCTACACCGCCGTCGTGCAGGCCGGTCGCCGGATCACCGTCGTCGGCGATCTCGCGGGCGCCCGGCCCGTGTTCTACACCCCCTGGGCGAGCGGAACGGCGTACGCCACCGCCGCCCTCCCCCTCGCCGACCTCATCGAGGCGCAGCTCGACATCGGCCACCTCGCCGCCCTGCTGGCCTGCCCCGAAAGTCCCGAGGCACTGGGCGACGGCACACCGTACGCCGGAGTCCGGCGCATCCCGCCCGGGCACGCGCTCATCCTCCGCGAGGGCTCCCGCGAGATCACCGGCTACGAACCGGTCGCCTCCCTCGCGGTGGCCGCGCCCGAGGCCGACCCCGAGCGCGCCGTGGAGGGCGTACGGGAAGCTCTGGTGGACGCCGTGCGCGCCCGGCTCACGGCGCCGCGCCATGCCCCCGACGCGATGCCGCCGTACGATCCCGGCCCCGTCCCCGGAATGGGCCCCGCCGACCGGCGCGCGGCCCGCGGCGTCCCGGCCCCCGGCGTCGGCGCCGACCTCTCCGGCGGCAGCGCCTCCGCCACCCTCGCCCTGCTCGCGGCCGGCCTGCCCGGAGCGCCGGGAACCCTGCTGAGCCCCGCCGGGGCGCGCCTGCTCGCGGTCACCTTCAACGACCTGGCCACCCCGCAGGGCCGCGAGGCCGAGATGGAACGGGCCCGCGCGATCGCGACGGACCCGCGCCTGCACCACGTCGTGGTGGCCGCCGCCGAGGAGGCCCTCCCCTACGCCGACCTCGACGGGCCGCTGACCGACGAACCCGGCCCCTCGCTGGTGTTCGCCGCCCGCGAGCGTCGCCGGCTGGCCGCCGGCTCCGCCGACCACTTCACCGGCCACGGCGCCCGCCAGGTCCTCGACGCGCACCCGGCCCGCCTCGCCGACCTCCTGATGGACCGCCGGCGCCGGCACCTGCTGCGTCCGGTGGCCGCCCTGGCACGCTCGGCCTCCGCGTCGGGCGAGTCCCTGCTGGTCCCGCTCACCGTGTACTCCGCCGCCCGCCGCCTCGCCCGTACGACCTACCGCGCGGGCATGGAGGCCGCGGCTGCCCGGCTCCGCGAGGGCGGGGTCGCCGTGCGCCCCTCCGGCCCGGTGGACGCCTCGCTGGCCGCGCTGACCTGGTCCCGGCCCGGCCCGGCGGCGGGCTGGCTGACGGGGGAGGCGCTCGCGGAAGTATCGATCCGTCTTGCCGCGGCTGCCGGGCGCCCGCCCCTGTCCCTGCGTCCCGGCGAGGCCCGCGCCCGCTCGGTGCTCGCCCGGCACGCCGCCGACCACCGGGTCTTCGAGCAGGCCGTCGAGGTCCGCAGCCAGCGCCTGCACGCCCCGTTCCTCGACAACCAGGTCGTACGGGCCTCCCGCGCCCTCCCGGAATCCCTGCGGGTCCAGCCCGGTGCCCGCGCCGCGATCCTGCGCACCGTCCTGTCCTCCACCGGCGTCCGCGAACTCCCGCCGGGCTGGGGCGCCACCGCGCACACCCCGAACGAGAGGGCGACCCGGCTGGGGCTGCGGGCCGCCCTGGAGGAACTGCTGGCACTGTTCGCGGCGCCGCTGCTCGCCGACGCCGGTCTGATCGACGCCCGGGTCGTCCAACAGGCCCTGCTCGATGCGGCGGACGGCCGGCCGGTCCCGCTCGACGGTCTCGCGGAACTCGTCTCGATGGAACTGTGGCTCGGCCGCCTCCTCGCCCGCCGCGGCACCTGCTGGACGGGCACCACGGCGGCCCGGCGCCGCGCGGTGCCGGAGGGGGTACCCGTACACCGCCCGGCCCTGTCCTGAGGGGGCGGCGCCGGACGGCCACGGGGACGGGGAGCGCGGGCACGGGTCGCGGGCACGGGGCACGGATGCGGAAGGACGGCGGGCGGGCGGGCGGGCGGGCGGGATGAGCGACGCGGTGGACGCGATCGTCGGCCAGTGGGCGGCGGAGCGGCCCGACCTGAAGGACGACCTCTGGCCGGTCGAGGTCCTGGCCCGCATCCAGCGGATCCACCGGATCGTCGAGCGGCAGCTCAAGGCCTCCGCGGCCGAACGCGACCTGGAGGCGGGCGAGGTGGAGGTCCTCCTGACCCTCCGCCGCTCCGGACCCCCGTACGCCATGACCGCGGGCGCCCTCGCCCCGGCCGCGATGGTGACCGCGGGCGCGATCACCAACCGGATCGACCGCATGGAGGCCAAGGGCCTGGTGGAACGGGCCCGTGACGGCCAGGACCGGCGCACGGTCCGCGTCCACCTGACCGGGCGCGGCCTGGAGCTCACGGACGCGCTGGTGGCGGACCAGCTGCGCCACTACGGCACGGCTGCTGGCCGACGCCGGCCGCCCCGCCGAAGCCGTACGGCCCCAGCCGCGGCCACCGGGTGGCGCGCGGGCCGTCCCCGCTCGGTCCCCGAGGAGGCCCCCGTCTACGGACTGCGGGAGCGGGCCCGCGCCGCCCCCGGCGCCGACCGCCACACCGGGGAGGGCGGCCGGAGCCGCCCTCGGACCGGCCGCCCTCGCCGCGGCGCTCAGCGGCAGCTGATCACGGCGTCCGCCCAGCTCGCCAGCGCCGGCAGGCTGCCCCCGCCGGCGCGTTCCACCACCAGCCGCAGGGACGTGCGGCCGGTCAGCGGCACCTGCACCGCCACGGCCGGGTCCCGGTACCCCAGGGCGCCGGATTGCCACAGCCGCTCCCCGTCCGCGTACACGGAGAACCGCACCGTGGCGTCGGTGAACGCCGACAGGTCGTCCACCCCCGCCCGCGCCGAGAACGCGCTGCACTGCCGGTTCAGGGCGATCTCCACCGACGAGCGGGAGTTCACGGTGATGCCCTGTCCGAACCGCCGGCCGCCCACCTCCAGCCCCCGGCGCTGCCACACCCAGCCGCTGCGCCAGGTCTGCACCTCCGGACCGCTGTGGTCCCCGTACGCGGAGTGCCCCAGCACGGCCAGCTGGAAGCCCTGCGCGGGCTTCGGCGCGGGCGCCGACGGCCTGGCCGGTGACGGCGAGGGCCGCACCCGGCCCGGCGAGGGGGAGGGCGGCGGGACCGGCGCCGGCCGCGACACCGCGGGTGACGGCACCGGGGAGACGGGCGCGGCCGGCTTCGACGGCGCGGGCGACGACTTCCGCGCCGCCGGTACGGAGACCCGCGCGGCCGGCGGCCGCGCCACGGGCGGCTCCGGCTCCGGCGGGGCGGGCGCGGGGGAGTCCGGCGCGACCGGCGCCGCGGCGCTGGGCGAGGGCTGCGCCCGGGCCCGGGGCTCGGCATCGTCCCCGGCCAGCGCGAACACCACTCCGGCGGCCGCCGCGACCGCGATCCCGGCGGCGATGGCGGCCTTGGCCGGCAGCCCGAGCCCCTCGGACACCGCGGCGCTCCCGGCCCCGGCCCCCGACCCGGCGCCCCCGGCGCCTCCCGCGCCTGCGACAGCCCCCGCCCCCGCGGCCCCGCCGGCCGTGCCACCCGCGGCGCCCGCCCCCGCGGCCGACCCGGCGACGGCGCCCGACCCGACGGCCCCCGACCCGCCGACGGCGGCCGCCGCGGCCCCGGCTCCACCGGCGGCGACGGCGCCACCGGCCACGACCCCGGCGGCCTTGGCCGCGTACCCGGCGGCGAACCAGCCGATGACCGCGACCGGAAGCAGCGCCGGAATGCCCGCGTTGACGTCCTGGAGCTCCCCGGCCGCAACCCTGCACTTCGCGCACTCCTCCAAGTGCTTGCGCAGCCCCCGCTCCGCCCGCATCCGCAGGCCGCCGCGCGCGTAGGCGCCCAGCCGGTCCGCGTACCGCGCGCAGTCGCCGCCCTCGCTCAGCGCCGCACTCACGTGGGCCTGGAGGTACGCCTGCTTGAGCCCTTCGCGGGCCCGACCGGCCAGCACCGCGGTCGCGTTGGCACTCAGCCCGAACAGCGGCGCGACCGCGCTCGGCGACGCCTCCTCCACGGTGGTGTGCCACAGCACGGCCTGCCACCGCTCGGGCAGACTCCGAAACGCCTGCATGGCCAGCGACTGCTCGGCCTCGCGCATCGCCCGTACGTCCGCGCCCAGTTCGAGCGTGTCGCCCCCGGCCAGACCGCCCAGGGTGCCGCCCTCCGACCCCGTGGCCGCCTGCTCCGCGAAGACGGCGAAGTCCTCGACGAGCTGCTCGCGCCGGGCGGTCTTCGCCCAGGCCGCCGCGACCCTGCGGACGGTGGTCAGCAGGTACGCCCGTACCGACTGGTCCGGCCCGGCCCCGCCCCGCACCGCCTGGAGCGTCCGCGCGAACACCTCGGCCGTGAGGTCGTCGGCGGTGTGCGCGTCCCGGCAGCAGCTGCGCGCGTAGCGCCGTACGGAGTCGGCGTGACGCCGGAAGAGCTCCTCGTAGGCGCCGTCGTCGCCCCCGCGCATCCGGGCGGTCAGGTCGGCGTCGGACGGGGGCAGGTCGACGACGGGCGCCCGCGCAGCCCCGGCTGCGCCGGAGCCGGGGGAGGCGGCGTGCCGCCCGCCCGGTTCGCGCTGGGCGGGGACCTGCCGTTCGGCCACGCTGCCCGCCTCGGCCTCGCCGGCGGCTCCGCCGGAGCCACCGAGTGGCTCTTCCCGCCCGTCAACGCCCATCGAGGAAGCCCCCGCACGACACACTCAACCGGTACACCGATCCAGCGTGGCACACGGCGGACGCACGCCGAGGCGCTCTCCGTACCATCCACTCGTCCGGGCACACTTCGGCGAACGCCCGTACCGTTCCCGGCCCGTTCGGACGGCCGGCCCCCGTGCGGCCCGCGCGGGGGCCGAGAGATCAGACCCTCCGGACGACCGAGCGCACCCCGCTCACCCGGACGGCCACGCGCACCTCCCGGCACTCACCCCGTCAGACGCGCGCACCTCCCGGCACTCACACCGTCCGGGACCGCAGCCCTTCGAGCAGGATGTCGAGCAGTCGCGTGGAAGCCGCCGCCTGCTGCGCAGGGTCGGGCAGCGCGGGCGCCGCCGTCGCTATCACCAGCAGCACGTCGGCCACCGTGACGTCGCCGCGCAGCTCACCGGCCGCCCTGGCCCGGTCCACCAGCCGGCCGACGACCTCCAGCAGCGCGCCCGCGCCCGCGTCGTCCGACGGTTCGTTCTCCCCGGCCGTGCGCGCACCCACGACCCGCAGGTCCGGCACGGCCGCGGCCGTCCCGGCCTGGCGCTGGTGCGGAACCCGCGCGGCCTCCGCCTCCTCGACGCCGTCCTCGCTCGCCGAGCCGACCCGCAGCACCTGCGGCGGCAGCAGCCGCCCTGCGCCCGAGGCCACGGAGGTGCGCAGGAAGCGCGACAGCGCCTGCCACGGCTCCTCCTCCTGGCCCAGCGCGGTCCTGGCCTGGTCGGTCAGCCGAGCGGTCTCCTCCTCGGCTATCCGGCGGACCAGGACGTCCTTGCTCGGGAAGCGCCGGTACACGGTGCCGACACCAACCCGCGCGCGGCGCGCCACGTCCTCCATCGGAGCGCCGTAGCCCAGCTCGCCGAACACCTCGCGGGCCGCGCGCAGCACGTGCTCCAGGTTGCGCTGCGCATCGACGCGCAGCGGCGTGGAGCGGCCCACGCCGTGCGTGGTGGCGCCGTTCGCGACAGCACGGCCGCTGCTCTCGACCGAGAGCGCGGTCGCAGAACCATGGAAATCGGAAATGTTCATATGTATCCCCCGGTAATCATTTGTCTCCCCCCGGAGACACTCCCCGCCTTCGCGTCGAGGGGGCCACGGTCAGTTGGGCCCGGTCCTACTCCTCGACGGGATACGAACATAGTTGAGCCAGAGTCAATTCAGAAGGGGCAGCCCCGGACGGACCACCGCCCGATCGGAGCATTCACCCCCACTTTTCCGTTCCGTACCCCCGGAATAAGTGATTCCGCACCCTCTGACCTGCGCACCTGCACCCCCCTCCGACGCCCACGGCCACCCCGTCCCCGTACTCACTCCGGTCACACAATGTGCCGGGGCTGTGGACAAACTCCCGGCCACGATGCGTCATGGGGTGGTGAAGGCTGCTAACTCACGGGGCACGGCCCCCGGTACTCCGCCCCGTACGCGCATCCTGATCGTCGGCGGCGGCTACGTCGGCATGTACACGGCGCTCCGGCTCCAGCGAAGGCTGAGAGCGGGCGAAGCCGAGATCACGGTGGTCACCCCCGAGCCGTACATGACCTACCAGCCCTTCCTCCCGGAAGCCGCCGCGGGATCGATCTCCCCCCGCCACGTCGTGGTGCCCCTGCGCCGCGTCCTCGACAAGTGCCGCATCGTCATCGGCGAGGCACGGAGCATCGACCACGCCAAGCGCACCGCGACCATCACCACCCTCGCCACCGACGAGGAGGGGACCGGAGCCGTCGAGATCGAGTACGACGAACTCGTCCTCGCCCCCGGCTCCGTCTCCCGCACCCTCCCCGTCCCGGGACTCGCCGAGTACGGCATCGGGTTCAAGACCGTCGAAGAGGCCATCGGCCTGCGCAACCACGTCATCGAACAGATGGACATCGCCTCCTCGACGCGCGACCCCGCCCTCCGCGACGCCGCCCTCACCTTCGTCTTCGTCGGCGGCGGCTACGCGGGCGTCGAAGCCCTCGGCGAACTGGAGGACATGGCCCGCTACGCGACGCGGTACTACCACAACATCAAGGCCGCGGACATGAAATGGGTCCTGGTGGAGGCCAGCGACCGGATCCTCCCCGAGGTGGGCCCCGAGATGGGCGTCTACACCGTCCGCGAACTGCGCCGGCGCAACATCGACCTGCGCCTGGAGACCCGGCTCGAATCCTGCGAGAACCGCGTCGCCGTCCTCAGCGACGGCGCCCGCTTCCCCACCCGCACCGTCGTGTGGACCGCCGGCGTCAAACCGCACCCGGTGCTCGCCGCGTCCGACCTGCCGAGGAACGAGCGCGGCCGCCTCGCCTGCACCGCCTTCCTCACCGTCGAGGGGGTCGAGCACGCCTGGGCCGCGGGCGACGCCGCCGCCGTCCCCGACATCACCGCCGCGGAGAAGGGCCGCGAGTGCGCCCCCAACGCGCAGCACGCGGTCCGCCAGGCCAAGGCCCTCGCCGACAACCTCGTCGCCGCCCTGCACGGCGAGGTCCTCACCGAGTACGCCCACAAGTACGCCGGCTCGGTCGCCTCCCTCGGCCTGCACAAGGGCGTCGCGCACATCTACGGCCGCAAGATCAAGGGCTACCCCGCCTGGTTCATGCACCGCGCCTACCACCTCAGCCGGGTCCCCACCTTCAACCGCAAGATGCGCGTCCTCGCCGAATGGACCCTCTCCGGACTCTTCAAGCGTGAGATCGTCTCCCTCGGCTCGCTCGAACACCCCAGGGCGGAGTTCGAACTCGCCGCCGGGGGCGGCCACAAGGCCCCGCCCCCCGACCCCGCCCCCAATCCCCCGCAGGACAGCCAGAGCTGACGTTGTCAGTGCGGTCGGACACACTGGACGTGTGACCATAGGTGCGCTCACACCTGCACAGAGTGACATCGTCCAGTCAGCGACCGACCACGAGCGACACAGCGACCACTTGCGACACCACGAGGCTTGAACGCAGTGAACTTCACGCGCTGGAGCGCCCGGTTTCCCGGAACGCAGCGCCGCGCCGCCGCCCGGACCGAACACGCCGCAGCCCAGGCCAAGCGGGGGGAAGGCGCCGTCCCGGCAGCCCGCGGCGGCCGCGCCGACCCCGGCACCGAGCGGCCCGCGCCCGCCGCCGAAGGCTGCCCCGCGGACCCCACGGTCTCCGGCACGGGCACGGGCACGGGCGGTTCGGGTGCGGGCGGTTCAGGCGCGCCCACCGCCCCGGCCGCCGCCACCACCGCGCCCCGCGCGGGCGCCCCCTGCGCCGTGCCCTCCCTCGACGAGCTGTCCGTACGCGAGGTGCTCGGCCGCCTCCCGGCCCTGGTGGCCCTCGTCCACGGCCCCGAGCACCGCGTCGCCTACGTCAACGACGCCTACACCGCCGGCTTCGGCCCCCGCCCCACCGGCGCCCCCGCACACGAGGCCCTCCCCGAACTGGGCGCGCTCGGCCTCCTCCCGCTCCTCGACCAGGTCCAGCGCAGCGGCAGGCCCCGTACCGCCAAGAACCGCACCGCCCCCGGCGGCACCAGCTCGTACACCGTCACCTGCACCCCCGTCGACTTCCCCAGGGCCCGCCCCGCCGAAGACAAGGACCCCCACCACACCGGCGTCCTCGTCCACCTCGCCGACGTCACCGACCACGCCGAGGCCGTCGAACGCCTCCGTGCCAGCGAACGCCGCCAGCGCGAGGCCGCCGTCACCCTCCAGCGCTCGCTCCTCCCCCAGGAGCTCGAACAGCCCGACGACCTCCGCGTCGCCGCCACCTACCAGCCCGGCGGCACCGAGGCGGCCGTCGGCGGCGACTGGTACGACGTGATCACCCTCGGCGCCGGCCGCACCGCCCTCGTCATCGGCGACGTCATGGGCCGCGGGGTCCGCGCCGCGGCCGTCATGGGCCAGCTCCGCACCGCCGTCCGCGCCTACGCCCGCCTCGACCTGCCCCCGCACGAGGTGCTGCAGCTCCTCGACGGCCTCGCCGCCGAGATCGACGCCAGCCAGATCGCCACCTGCGTCTACGCCGTCCACGACCCGAGCGAGGGCCTGCTCGCGTACGCCTCCGCCGGCCACCTCCCGATCCTGGTCCGCGACGAGGACGGCACCGTCCGCCGCGCCGCCGACCCCACCGGCCCCCCGCTGGGCACCGGCGGCTGGCTCCACACCTCCGGCACCATCCCCCTGGGCCCCGGCGGCACCGCCGTCCTCTACACCGACGGACTCGTCGAGCGCCGCGGCGAGGACATCGACGAGGGCGTCGCCGCCCTGGAACGCGCCTTGTCCGGCGCCCAGGGCAGCCCGGCCGTCATCTGCGACCGCCTGATGCGCGCCCTCGGGGTCGACGCCGACCACGACGACGACGTCGCCGTCCTGGTCCTCCAGCAGCCCGCCCGGACCGGAGCCGACGCCGAGCTCTTCCACAACGCAGCCCTGGAACTCCTCGGAGGCATCGAAGCCGCCCCGCGCGCCCGCGCCTTCGCCCAGGGCGTCCTCGCCTCCTGGCGCTTCCCGGTCGAGCTGTGCGACCTCGGCGTCCTCGCCGCGAGCGAACTCGTCGCGAACTCCCTCCAGCACGGCACCCCGCCCATGCGCCTGAGACTGCGCCGCACCGACCGCCGCCTGATCATCGAGGTCACCGACGGCGACGACCACCTCCCGCGCCGCCGCCGCGCCGAACCGGCCGACGAGACCGGCCGCGGCATCTCCATCGTGGCGACGATCGCCTCGTCCTGGGGCTGCCGCCGCACCCCGGGCGGCGGCAAGGCCGTCTGGTGCGAGTTCGCCCTGCCGGACAAGCAGCCGTAGACACGAGGAAGGCCCCGGTCCAGCGGACCGGGGCCTTCCCACTTCTCTCCGTACGGCTACGCGTGCGCCGGCTCGGCGGCCTGCGCCGCGGCGGGCGCGGTGTTCCCCTGCGCCACGATCCTGCTCGCCAGCGACGGGTTGTCCTGCGCCGGGCTCAGCTGCTCCCCGAGCCGCAGCGCCAGCCAGGCGATTCCCAGCGAGACGGCCACGAAGATCCCGATGTAGAGCATCGGGATCCCGGCGCCCAGCGGCACCCCCAACGGCCCGAGCGCCAGCGCCATCTGCTTGACCAGCGCGAAGGCGGAGTTGTACTGGCCCACGGAACCCTCCGGAGCCAGGTCGGCCACCAGCGGCGCCAGGGTCGGCGACAGCATGGCCTCGCCGATACCGAAGAGCGCGTACGTGGTGATGAACGCGGCGGCGGCCATCACGGCGCTCCCGTGGCCCAGCCCGGAGAACCCGGCGATGACCCACGCCACGGTCCAGATCAGCCCGACCAGCGCGATGACCCGGGACCGGCGGCGCTTCTCGACCAGCCGGAGCACGACGAACTGGGCGACGACGATGGCACCGGTGTTGGCGGCGAGCGCGAAGCCGAGCGTCGAGGGGGAGATGCCGGCGGCCTCGGTGCCGAACGCGGCGAGACCCGACTCGAACTGCCCGTAACAGGCGAAGAAGATCACGAAGCCCAGCACCAGCAGCTTGACCATGGCCCGGTGCCCGAGCAGGCGCTTCCACGCACCCCCGCCCGCCTGGGACGGGTCCCTCGGCACGGCGTCCTTGATGCTCGGCACCTGTGGCATCCGCACGGTGAGGATGACCCCCGCCAGCACCAGGAACATCACGGCCTCGATGCTGAACAGCAGGGTGAAGCTGCCGGGCCGGGTCTCGTCGACGATCTGACCGCCGATGAGCCCGCCGATGCCCAGGCCGAGGTTCTGCATGAAGAACTGCAGCGCGAAGGCCCGCGTACGGGTGGACGGCGTCGAGCACCACACGATCATCGTGGCGAGCGCCGGCTGCATGACGGCCTGCCCGGCACCGAGCGCCAGGGCCGACAGCAGGATCGGGACGACCCCCGTGGAGAGCCCGAGCGCCAGCGCTCCGGCCGAGGCGACGACGGCCGCCCCGATGACCACGGGAACCGGACCCCGGCGGTCGATGACGCGCCCGGTGAGGGGCAGCGCGACAAGAGCCCCCAGCGCGAACGCCACGAACGCACTCGTGGCGGCCATGGAGCCCAGACCTCGCACCTGCGCCACATAGATGTAGAGGAACGGAACCGTGAAACCGATGCCGAACGCGGTCAGCGCGTTCCCGGCCTGGATCCGCCGCATCGCAGCGCCCATCACCTTGGTCACTTCTCACCTGCCTTTAAGAGCTGAAGACTGAAGACTTGATACCTAAAGTTCGATCCTTAACTCTACACACCGAAGGAGTTAGATGCCAACGAGCCCGTGCCATACTTCGACCCATGGGTGACACCCCCGACGGCACTACGCCCGTCCACGAGCCGAGCCTCGATGAGCAGATCGCCGTCTACCAGCGCGAATTCCAGGACCTCGACCCTCAGGTCGAGAAGGTGGTCTCGGCCCTGAGCCGCCTGAACCGCCGGATGAACGTCGCGTACGGCCGCCAGACGGCGGCGCTGGGCATCAGCAACGCGGAGTGGGAGGTCCTGAAGGCCCTCGTCATCTCGGGTTCCCCGTACCGGATGGGTCCGAGCGAGCTCGCGAAGCAGCTGGGCCTGACGCCGGCGGCGATGACGCACCGGATCGACCGCATGACCTCGGAGGGCCTGGTCACCCGTGAGCGGGACGAGTCCAACCGGGTCCGCGTGATCGTGGAGCTGACGGACGAGGGCCGCAGCAAGTGGCTGGACGCGATGCGCGCGGCCACGGTGTTCGAGGAGGACCTCCTCCAGGACCTCTCCACGGCGGAGCGCGGGGTGCTGGGCGACATGCTCACCCGCCTCCTGGACCGCGTGGAAGACCTCCAGTCCCCGAGCTGACCTCAAGGTTTGACACGCCCGACACAAGTCCGTAAGGTTCTTCGAGTTGTCCCAGAGCCATTAGGTTCTGGCGTCGACGCATCCCGCCGTCTCGTTGCGGCAACCCAACTCAGCAAGATCTCCCACAGGGAACGTATTCGGTATGCCCGAATTCATTTCCGAAGGCCGATTATGAATCGCCGGGGAAATCCACTAGAGTTCGGGAGTCGGAAGGGCCCAACAGCCCTGAAGACAAAGCCCGCTGACTGGGAGTCGGGCCCGAGAGGGTCTGATAGAGTCGGAAACGCAAGAACAGAACGAAAGCCCGGAGGAAAGCCCGAG
>NZ_JBHXSY010000075.1:0-21453 GCF_042715295.1 Streptomyces sp. NPDC058701
CCTTCAGCCCGCCGGGAGTCGGCGTGGGGGTCGGTGTGGGGGTGGGGGTGGGGGTCGGGGTGGGGGTCGGCGTCGGGGTGGGGGTGTCGCAGCCCGGGGTGGCTTCCGGCGGCAGGGGGACGCGCCAGAGCTGGGTGTCGTTCTCCGAGCCGACGAGCAGGCTGGTGCAGTCGGCGTACGTCAGTGTCTCGCCCTGCGACTGGGCGGGCAGGGCGACGTCCACCAGCCTGGTCCCCGCCGTGTCGTACACGGAGGCCGTGTTGGCTCCGAGCGGCCCGCCGCTGCGCAGCGCGTACGAGGCCCCCGACGGGGAGAACGCGCCGTCGGTGGCGAAGACGGGCCCCGGCCGGACCGGGGTGAGGGTGTTGACCTGTCCCGTGACGGGTGGCAGTGGGGCCTGGTAGAGCCGGCCGGCGGCGCCGATGAGCTTGCTCGCCACGTACATCCGTCCGGTGGCGGGGTCGGCGAGCAGGGACTCCGCGTCGTGCCGGCCGTCGGAGTACGCGAAGCGGTACGTCACGGGCGTCACCGAGGCGTTGACGAGCCGGTCGGGCTCGGCGAAGCCGTGGACGGTGATCTCCGCGCGGGCGCCGAGGTTGTCGCCGATGTCGCCGACGAGGAGCACCGGGCCTCCGGCGGCGTCCCTGCCGATCGCCAGCGCCTCCCAGTCGGTGTTGCCCGCACCCGACACGGTGAGGGTCGCCCGGAGCACTCCGGTGGCGGTGGTGCAGTCGACGGCGAGGACCTGGTTGGTGTTGCCGCTGTCGTTGACCGCGTAGAAGACGCCCGGGTGCCGGCGGCTGGCGGCGAGACCGCTGAGTTCGGACAGTCCGCCGGGGAGGGTGCACGCCCGCTCCGGCGCGGCCGCCTCCCCGGCCGCGGCCGGGCGTACGACGGTGGGTGCGGGAGCGGCCGGGGAGACGGCGGTGGCGACGCCGGAGCCCGCCGCCCAGGCGACGGCCGGCAGGATCGTGGCGAGGACCGCGGTGGCGAGCGCCGCGGCGAACGGGGGTGTGAGGAGTCGGGGCATGCCCACCATGTGACGGCCGGTCAGCGCAGGACACCAGGGGCAACACCCTTCCGTTCGAACACCGTTCAATGCCCGGTCGGCATGACTGCGCGCGCCGCCGGCGCTCCGGTCAGCGCGCGGGCTCCCGTACGGGGGCGTCGTGCCGGGCGTGCGCGATGAACGCGCGGGCGGCGCGGCTGAGCGGTCTGCGCGCGTGTGCGATGCCCACCGGGCGCAGCAGGGGCGGGGTGAACGAGCGGACCTCCGCCCGGCTGCCGAAGGCCCGCTGGACGACGTCGCGGTACCAGATGAGGGAGCCCCGCCCGTCCGTCACGCCGGTCACCCAGGCGAGGCGTTCGTCGACCTCCAGGGACGGCACGGGGCGGACCCCTAAGCAGCTGAACATGGCCTCCAGCTCGGTGCGCCGGCCGGTCCCCGGCGTGGGGAGCACCATCGGCAGTCCGTCGATGAGGCGGAACGGCATGGGGTCGGGCAGCCCCGAGCCGGCCGGCGAGATGAGCACCACCTCCCGCTCCTGGATGTAGTGCGTGGTCAGCTCCTTGTCGACCGGCAGGTCGACAAGCGCCAACTCGGCACGCCCCTGCGTGAGTTCCTGGAGCAGGGTCTCGCGGCTGTCGTACTGCTGGAGCCTGACGTCGACGCCCGGATGGCGTCCGGTGAAGGCCGGGACGAGGTCGGAGGCCAGGTCCAGGGCCAGGGTGGGGGTGGTGACGAGGGTGAGGACGGCCCGGCTGTCCCCGCAGTGCGGGGTCCCGATGTCGTCTATGGCCTCCACCGCGTCGAGCACGGTGCGGGCCAGCCGGACGACCCGGGCCCCTTCCGGCGTGAGGTCCACCCCCCTTCCCCGGCGGGCGAGGAGTTCGACGCCGAGGTCGCGCTCCATGGCCTGGACGGCCCGGGACAGGGCGGACTGGGCGACGAAGACCGAGGCCGCCGCGCCGGTGATGGAGCGGCAGTCCGCGACGGCGACGAGGTAGCGAAGCTGCGCGAGAGTGGGGGTCATGACCGGACGGTAACCTCGCGAGGTTGTACCCGTAAGAGCGAGTCGGGTGAACAAGCGTACGACTCGGGGCGGCGCACATGCCGGGTTGGTGACGAGGTATACCGGTGCGGCATGACCCCGCACGGCGCGGCCCGCGCGGACGCCCGTCGGGGACGGTCCGCCGGTCCGGACAACGCCGCAGGCCACCGCCCCGGCGCGGCCCCCCGCGGGGCCGGGTGGGCGCCGTCCGGGCGGGTCCGGAGCCCCGGTTCGGGCGAAACGTCCGCCTCCGCATGCCCGTTGACAGTGCGGGGCGGCCACCGCACGATGCATCCCGGCGTCGGGGATTTAGACCACGGTTCGATTCCGCCCCTCTGTGGCGGGCAACCCGTCCGGCGCACACGTCCCGCACGTCCCGGCTCCGCCGCCCCGCCGGGGACCCCGCTCACTCCACGCCTCCCCCGTCCTCCGCCCCGTACTGCGACATGTCACACAGCACTGGAAGAGGAGCGCCCGTGATCCCCCACCCCGGTCCGTCCCCCCAGCCCGAGTCCTCGCGTCCGCCGGAGGCCTCCCCGGCCGGACCGCACCCTCAGCCCGGTCCGGCCGCGCACGCCGCCTCGCCCCCGGACGCCTCCTCGTCCCCGGACGCCGCCCCGTCCCCACGACCCGTATCCCGGGACCTGGTCGTCGCGGTCAGCCCGTTCGAGGAGCCCCACCCGCGGATCGTGACCGCCGCCGAACGGGCCGGATCCCTCGGCCTGCTCGACCTCGGCCGGGACGACGGTGCCGCGCGGCGCGGCCTCGCCGAGGTCGCCCGCAGGCTGCGCGGCGGCCGCCACGGGGTGCGGGTGCCCGCGGGCTGCCCGCTCGCGCCGCACGAACTGCCCGCGGCGGTGGACACGGTGCTGCTCGCCGACCCCGCCTCGTACACCGCCGAGCGGGTGGGGGCCTGGGCGGCGGCCGAAGGGCGGCCGCGGGTGTGGGCCGAGGTCACCGGCCCGGCGGAGGCCCTGGCCGCCGTGGCCGCCGGGGCGGGGGCCCTGGTCGCCAAGGGGCACGAGGCGGGCGGCCGGGTCGGCGCCGCCACCACCTTCGTGCTCCTCCAGCAGCTGCTCGCCGACCCCCGGCTCGCGGGGGTGTCCGTACGGGCGTACGGCGGGATCGGACCGCACACCGCGGCGGCGGCCGTCGCGGGCGGGGCCGCCGGGGTGCTGCTCGACGTACAGCTCGCCCTGACCGCGGAGGGCGAGCCCGCCCTCCCCGCCGAAGTCGTCGACGCACTGCGGGCGATGGACGGTTCGGAGACCCGGCTGGCGGACGGTCACCGAGTGTACGCCCGGCCCGGCCTGGCCCCGCCGGAGGGGCCGGTGGCCGCCCTGCTCGGGGCCCGGAACCTGCACGGATGCCTGTTGCCGGTCGGGCAGGACGGCGCCTCGGCGGCCCGGCTCGCCGCCCGGCACCGGACCACCGCGGGGGTGCTCCGGGCCGTGCGCGAGGCCGTCGCCGGCCATCTGGCGGCCGCCGTACGGGCCCGGCGGCTCGGCCGGCCGCCGGCCGTCGCGCAGGGCCCCATGACCCGGGTCAGCGACCGGTCGGCCTTCGCCGGAGCCGTGGCCGCCGCGGGCGGGGTGCCGTACCTGGCACTCGCGGTCATGGCGGGCCCGGACGTGCGCCGCCTCCTCGCCGAGACCGCCGAGCGGCTGGGGGACCTCCCGTGGGGCGTCGGGCTGCTCGGGTTCGCCCCGCCCGAGCTGCGCCGGGAGCAGTTGGCGGCCGTCGCCCAGGTGTGCCCCCCGTACGCCGTCATCGCGGGCGGCACCCCGGCGCAGGCGGCCCCGCTGGAGGCCGCCGGGACCCGGACCCACCTGCACGTGCCCTCGCCGGGACTGCTGGAGCGGTACCTCGCCGAGGGCGCGCGGCGGTTCGTCTTCGAGGGGATGGAGTGCGGCGGGCACGTGGGGCCGCGGGCCTCGTTCCCGTTGTGGGAGGAGCAGATCGAGCGGTTGCTCGCGTGCCCCGAACCGGAGGCGCTCGACGTGCTGTTCGCGGGCGGCATCCACGACGCGCGCTCCGCCGCGATGGCGGCCGCGGCCGCCGCGCCGCTGACGGAGCGGGGGGCCCGGACCGGCGTGCTGATGGGCACCGCGTACCTGTTCACGGCGGAGGCCGTGGCGGCGGGGGCGGTGCTGCCGCGCTTCCAGCGGGCGGCGGTGGAGTGCACGGAGACGGTGCTGCTGCGCACGGCGCCCGGCCACGCCACCCGCTGCGCGGCCACCCCCTACGCCGAGACCTTCGAGGCGACCCGGGTGCGCCTCGCGGAGAGCGGCGCACAGCCGCGGGAGGTGTGGGAGGAGCTGGAGCGGCTCAACCTGGGGCGGCTGCGGATCGCCAGCAAGGGGGTGCGCCGACCCGCGGGCGCCACCGCGGCGGGCACGACCCGAACCCCCGCGGGCGCCACCGCGGCGGGCACGACCCGAACCCCCGCGGGCGCCGCCGCGGAGGGCACAGCCGGGAAGGACACCGCCGGCGGGGACGGCGGCGGCCTGGAGTCCGTCGGCGAGGAACAGCAGTACGCGGAAGGCCTGTTCATGCTCGGGCAGGCCGCGGCGCTGCGGTCCGGGACCACCACCGTGGCCGCGCTCCACGCGGAGGTCACCGACGGGGCGACCGAGCTGCTGGAGCGGCGGGCCCGCGCGCTCGCCGGCTCCGGGCCCGCGGCGGCCGCCCCGGCCCCCGACCCCCTGGACATCGCCATCGTCGGCATGGCCTGCGCCTACCCCGGCGCCCCGGACCTGGCCGCGTACTGGGCCCGGATCCTGGAGGGGGCCGACGCGGTCACCGAGGTTCCGGCCGAGCGATGGGACCCCGCGCTGTACTACGACCCCGACCCGGCGCGCGCCGGTGAGCGCACCCCGTCCCGCTGGGGCGGCTTCCTCGGCCCCGTGCCCTTCGACGCCCTCGCCCACGGCATCCCGCCGGCCTCGCTGGCCGGGATCGAGCCGGTCCAGCTGCTGGCCCTGGAGATCTCGGCGCGGGCCCTCGCGGACGCCGGATACGACAGCGGCCGCGACTTCGACCGGTCGCGGACCTCGGTGGTCTTCGGGGCGGAGGCGGGGACCGAACTGGCGGGCGCCTACGGGCTGCGCGCCCTGCACCCCTCCTACCTCGGCGAGCTCCCGCCCGAACTGGACGCGCACCTGCCCCGGCTCACCGAGGACTCCTTCCCCGGGGTCCTGGCCAACGTCATCGCAGGCCGCGTCGCCAACCGCCTCGACCTCGGCGGGGCGAACTGCACGGTCGACGCCGCCTGCGCCTCCTCGCTGGCGGCGCTGGACCTGGCCTGCCGACAACTCCGTGACGGCGACAGCGACATGGTGCTGTGCGGCGGCGCCGACGTGCACAACGGGATCAACGACTACCTGCTCTTCTCCTCCGTCCGCGCGCTGTCCCCCGGCGGACGGTGCAAGCCGTTCGACGCGGACGCCGACGGGATCGCCCTCGGGGAGGGCGTCGGGGCGCTCGTCCTCAAGCGGCTCGCGGACGCCGAGCGCGACGGGGACCGGGTGTACGCCGTCGTGAAGGCCGTCGGCGCCGCCAGCGACGGCCGGTCGCTGGGCCTGACCGCGCCCCGGCCGGAGGGGCAGCGGCGGGCACTGGATCGGGCGTACGCCCGATCCGGGATCACCCCGGGCGAGGTCGGCCTGGTGGAGGCGCACGGCACGGGAACGGTGGTCGGCGACCGCACGGAACTCACCGTGCTGACCGAGCTGTTCACCGCCTCGGGGGCGGCCCCGGGGGCCTGTGCGCTGGGTTCGGTCAAATCGCAGCTGGGGCACACCAAGTGCGCGGCCGGGCTGGCCGGGCTCATCAAAGCGGCCCGGGCGGTCCACGCGGGCGTCCGGCCGCCGACCCTGCACCTGGAGGCACCGAACCAGGCCTGGAGCGCGGAGAGCAGCCCCTTCTTCTTCGACACCGAGGCCCGGCCCTGGGCGGCGCCCCCGGGGCGGCGGGTCGCGGGCGTGAGCGCCTTCGGCTTCGGCGGCACCAACTACCACGCGGTGCTGGCCGGTTACGAGGGCGCGGAGGAGCCGGCGCACGGGGTGGAGGAGTGGCCGGCCGAGCTGTTCTGCTTCCGCGGTCCGGACCGGCGGTCCGCCGGCCGCGCCATGGCCCGGCTCGCGGCCCGGCTGGAGGAGAACGACGCCGCGGGGCGGCCCTGGACCCTGCGGGACCTCGCCGCGGAGACCGCCGCCGGACCCGGTGAGATCCGGGTCGCGGTCGTGGCCGGCGACCTGGACGAGCTGACGCTCCGGCTGGAGCGGGCGCGGGCGTTCGCCGCCGGCGCGGGGGTCCACGTACGGGAGGAGTCGGCGGACCCCGGGCAGGTGGCCTTCCTCTTCCCCGGCCAGGGCAGTCAGCGCATCGGCATGATGGGCGAGCTGTTCACCGCCTTCCCCGCGCTGCGGGCCCTGCTGGACGAGGCCCCGGACGCGGTGGTGTCCGCGGTGTTCCCGCCGTCGGCGTTCACCGTGCCGGGGCGGGCCGCCCAGCGGGCCGCGGTCACGGACACCCGGGTGGCCCAGCCGGCCCTGGGGCTGGCCGGATCGGCGGCGCACCGGCTGCTCGGGGCGCTCGGCGTCCGGCCCGACTGCGTGGCCGGGCACTCGTACGGGGAACTGACCGCGCTGTGGGCGGCGGGCGCGTACGACACCGGGAGCCTGCTGCGGCTGAGCGCGTGCCGCGCCGAAGCGATCGTGGCGGCCGCCGGGGCGGACCCGGGAACGATGGCGGCGGTGGCGGCCGCGCCGGAGGAGGTGCGGGAGATCGCCGCCCGCACCGGCTGCGTGGTGGCGAACCACAACGCGCCGCGGCAGTGCGTGGTATCGGGCCCGACGGCCGCGGTGAACGGGGCGGTGGCCGCGTTGCGGGCGGCGGGCCTGACGGCGGAGCCCATCCCGGTGGCCTGCGCGTTCCACAGTCCGGTGGTGGCGGGGGCGAGCGGAGCGCTCGCCGCGGAACTGGCCCGGACGGAACTGCGACCGGCTGCCGTCCCCGTCTGGTCGAACACGACGGCCGGACCGTATCCGGCGGCTCCCGACGGCGTACGGTCCCTGCTGGCCCGGCAGGTGGCGGAGCCGGTGCGGTTCGCCGAACAGGTGGAGGCGATGTACGCGGCCGGGGTGCGGACCTTCGTGGAGGCGGGCCCGGGACGGGTCCTGAGCGGCCTGGTCGGCCGCGTCCTGCGGGGCCGGCCGCACACGTCGGTCCCGCTGGACGTGCCCGGCGAACACGGGCTGCTGCGACTGGTGTCGGCGCTGGCGGAGCTGGCGGCGGCGGGCGTGCCGGTCGCGCCGGAGGCCCTGTTCCGCGGCCGCACCGGCCGGCTCCCGGAGCGGGCACCGCGCCGCCCGGGCTGGCTGGTCGACGGCCACCTGGTCCGCACCGCGGACGGCACCCCGGTCGCCGGGGGGCTCCAGCCCGCGCGCCGGATCCACGCGACCGCGGGCCTGCCCGCGGCGGACCGGCCGTTCGGCGGGCCGGGGAAACCGGCCACCGGTACGGCGGCGGGGATGCCGGGCGCGCACGCGTCCGCCGAGCCGGCCGCGACCGCGGCGGGAAGGCCGGCCGGGGTTCCCGCCCCGGCTGCCCGGGGCGGCGGCGCGGCTCCGGCCGGCGGCGACGGCGCGCGGGATGCCGCGGTCCTGGAGTACCTTCGCGGCTCGCGCGCCCTGGTCGAGGCGCAGCGGGACGTCCTGCTCGGGTACCTCGGTGCGGCGCCCGTGGGGCGGGCCCCGAGGCATCCGGCGGACCGGCACCCGGCGGACGTGACCTACGCGACCGACGTGACCGACGTGACCGACCGTTACGGGATTCCGGTTGCCGCACCGGTCCCGGCGCCGGCCGCGCAGCCGCTGCCCGCGCCCGAACCGGCCGCGTGGTCCGCGGCCCCCGCGAGCCCGGCGCCGCCGGACGGGGTCCGCGCCGGCGGCGCCGCGGGCCGGGGTACGCGCTCCGCCGAGGAGGTGATGGACGTGGTGCTGGAGATCGTCCACGCCCGGACGGGATACCCCCGGGAGATGCTCGACCCCGAACTCGACCTGGAGGCGGACCTGTCCGTGGACTCCATCAAGCGCGTCGAGATCATCGGCGCCCTGGCCGACCGGATCGGACTCCCCCGGGACCCCGGCGGCTCCACCGAGTCGGCGGTCGAGGAGCTGTCCCGCGTCAAGACCCTGCGCGGGATCGTCGAGTGGGTCACCTCGCGGGCCGCCGCCGCGGCCCCACCACCGGTTCGGGACGCCGGCCCGGACCCCGCGGCGTCCGTCCGGCCGCAGCCGGTGCCCGCGGCGGCGGACGTGGCCCGGGTCGCGGCTCCGGTCGCGGCGGCGGGGGTGCCGGTCGTGGCTCCGGTCGTTGCGCCGGCCGTGGCTCCGGTCGCCCGGCTGCGGGTGGAGGTACGGCCCGTGCCGGCCCCCGCCGGTGACCCCGGGGCACTGCGTGGCCTGCGGATCGGGATCGTCGGCGACGGCCAGGGCGTGGCCCCCGCCCTCGGCGGGGCCGTACGGGCCCACGGCGCCGAGGTGCACCAGCTCGTCGAGGCCGCGGCCGGGTACGACGGGGTCGTCGACCTGTCCGCGCTGCGGGCCGGTGCCGAGCCCGTACTGCCCGAGGCCTTCCCGGGATTGCAGCGCGCCCTGACCGGCGGGGTGCCCCGGCTGCTCCTCGTCACCGCGCCCGGCACAGCGGGCGCGGGTCTGCACGGATTCGCCCGGAGCTGCGCCCTGGAGTTCCCGGGGCGGCTGGTCCGCGCGGTGGAGGTCCATCCCAAGGAGGACCCGGAGCGCATCGCGGCGCAGCTCCTGGCCGAACTGGGCTGTGCCTGCGACGCCGCGTGCGGCTGCCCCGGAGCCCCGGCCGTGGGCGGGACGCCCGCCGGTACGACCGCCGGCGCACCGAACGGCACGACGCACGACGCCACCAGCGCCACCGGCGGCCCGGACCGTGCCGCGGCGGCCGGCGGGGAGGGCCCGGCCTCGGTCGGGTACACCGCCGACGGCGTACGGGTCGCCCGCACGCCGGTCGCGGCACCGCTGGCCCGGACCGGGCCGGAGAGCGCCCCGCTCGCCCCGGGTTCGGTGGTGCTGCTCACCGGCGGGGCCCGCGGGATCACCGCGCGGACGGCGCTCGCCCTGGCCCGCTCCGCCCCCGGATGCCACGTCGAGCTGATCGGGCGCACCCCCGAACCTCTCCCGGGGGACGACGGGTTCGGCGCGGCCCTCGATCGGGTGGCCCTGCGCGCGGCGCTGATCGCCACCGGTCTGCGGACGCCCGCCGAGATAGAGGCCGCGGCCTCGCGCATCCTGGCCGCGCGGGAGGTGCGGGCCACCCTCACGGCCCTCGGCGCGGTGGCGGCCTCCGTCCGCTACCACTGTGCGGACGTCACGGACGAGCGGGCGGTGCGGTCCGTGGTGGCCGGTGTGCGGTCCCGCCACGGGCGGCTCGACGGCATCGTCCACGGGGCCGGGACCCTGCGCGACGGGCTGCTGTGCGACAAGTCGCCCGACGCGTTCGCCGAGGTGTTCCGCACGAAGGTGACCGGCGCCCGCCACCTGGCCGCCGCGGCCGCCGAGCACGGGCCGGTGCCCGCGCCCCGCTTCCTGGTCCTGTTCGGCAGCGTCGCGGGCGTGTACGGCAACCGGGGCCAGAGCGACTACGCCGCGGCGAACGATGCCCTCGACGGCCTCGCGCACACCTGGGCGGAGTCCTTCCCGGGGCGCGTGCTGTCGGTGGACTGGGGCCCCTGGGCGGCGGAGGCCGGCGGGATGGTCACCCCCGAGCTGGAGCGCGCGTACGCGCGGCGGGGGATCCCGCTGATCGCGCCGGAGGCGGGCACCGGGGCGTTCCTCGCGGAACTCGCGTACGGGGACGACGTACAGGTGGTCCTGATGGCCGGGGAGGGCGGGGGCCGTGGCTGACCGGAACCCGCGCGGCCCGCGCCCGACGGACGCCGCCATCGTCGGGATGGGCGCGGTGTTCCCCGGCGCGGGGGACCTGGCCGCCTACCGCCGCAACCTCCTCGCCGGTACGGACTGCATCGGCGACGTCCCGCCCGGGCGCTGGGACCCGGAGGTGTACTACGACCCGGGCGGCGCGGCCGGACCGGTGGTCGCAGACCGGTTCTACTGCCGGCGCGGCGGATTCGTGGACGGGCTCGCCGCCTTCGACCCGACCCGGTTCGGGATCATGCCCGCCGCGGTGGAGGGCGCCGAGCCCGACCAGATGCTCGCCCTGCACGCCACGGCCGAGGCCGTCGCGGACGCGGGCGGGGACGCGCGGCTGCCGTCCGACCGCGCGCGGATCGGGGTGGTGCTGGGGCGCGGCGGGTTCATGGGCGTGGCCACCGCCCGTCTCGACCAACGCGTCCGCACCGCACACCAGTTGGCGCAGACCCTGCGGGACCTCGTGCCCGAGCTGGGCGAGCGGCGGATCGCGGCGGTGCGGTCGGCGTTCCAGGAGGCGCTGGGTCCGGATCGGCCGGACGCGTCGATCGGTCTCGTGCCCAGCTTCACGGCGGCACGGACGGCGAACCGGCTGGACTTCCGCGGCCCGGCCTACACCCTGGACGCGGCCTGCGCGTCCTCGCTGCTGGCGGTGGACCAGGCGGTGGGACTGCTGGCGGGCGACCGGTGCGACGCCGTGGTGGCGGGGGCGGTGCACCACTGCCACATCGCCACGCTGTGGAGCGTGTTCACGCAGCTGCGGGCCCTGAGCACGAGCGAGCGGATCCGGCCCTTCGACCGGCGGGCCGACGGGACCCTGCTGTCCGAGGGGACCGGGGTGGTGCTGATGAAGCGGCTGGCGGACGCGGAACGGGACGGCGACCGGATCTACGCGGTCGTCCGGGGCACCGGGGTGGCCGGTGACGGCCGGGCGGCCAGCCTGATGAGTCCTCTCGTCGCGGGCCAGGTACGGGCGCTGGAGCGGGCCTGGCAGGGTGCCGGTCTCGATCCCCGGGAGGCGGGCGCGCTGGGGCTGCTGGAGGCGCACGGCACGGGTACGCCGGTGGGCGACGCGGCCGAACTGGACACGCTGGCCCAGGTGTTCGGCCCCCCGGCGGCCGGTCGCCCGTCCATCGGCTTCGGCTCGGTGAAGTCGATGCTCGGACACACCATGCAGGCCTCCGGCATGGCCGGTCTGATCAAGGCCGCGCTCGCGGTGCACGAGGGGGTGCTGCCGCCCACCCTGCACCTGGAGGAGCCGCACCCCGGCCTCGCCCTGACCCGGATGCGGCCGGTGACGGCGGCGGAGCCGTGGGAGCGCGGCCCGGAGCCCCGCCGGGCCGGGGTCAACGCCTTCGGCTTCGGTGGGATCAACGCCCACGTGGTGCTGGAGGAGGCCCCCGGCACCGTGTCCCGCCCCGCCGCTCCGGTACGGCGTTTCCTGCCGCTGGGCGGCCCGGCCGCGCCGGTGGGGCCCGCGGCGCGGGAGGACGTCCTGCTGATGGCGGCAGACCGGCCGGCCGAGCTGGCGGCCCGGCTGGCGGCCGGGTCTCCGGTGTCCGGCGGGTCCGGACCGTGCCGGCTGGCCGTGGCCGGGCCGACGCCGCAGCGGCTCGCGCTGGCCGCGAAGGTCGTGGCGCGCGGCCGGCCCTGGCGGGGGCGCGGGGAGGTGTGGTTCACGCCGCAGCCGCCGGACGGCCGGGTGGCGTTCCTCTTCCCGGGGCTGGAACCGGAGTTCGCCCCCGTCCTGGACGACGTGGCGGACCGGCTCGGCCTGGACCGGCCCCGGCTGACCCGGGACGGGGCGCTGGAGCGGCGGGCGCTGGACGCGATCGCCACGGGCCGGTTCTTCGCCCGGGTGCTGCCCGCGGTGGGGATCGGTGCCGACGTGCTCGCGGGCCACAGCCTGGGCGAGTGGGCGGCGATGGTCGCGGCCGGAATGTATCCGCGGGACGCGGCCGACACGTTCCTGGACTCCCTGCGGCCCGGCTCGGTGGAGGTCCCGGACCTGGTGTACGCGGCGCTGGGGTGTGGTGCCCGGCGGGCGGAGGCGGCGCTGCACGGCCTGGACCGGGTGGTGGTCAGTCACGACAACTGCCCGCACCAGTCGGTCGTGTGCGGGGACCCCGGGCAAGTGGCCGATGTGGTGCGGCGGTTGCGGGCCGAGGGGGTGCACGGCCAGGAGCTCCCGTTCCGGTCGGGCTTCCACACCCCGATGTGGGAGCCCTACCTCGGCCAGGTCCGGGCCGCCTTCGGCCGGCTGCCGCTGCGGCCCGGCACCCTGCCCGTCTGGTCGGCGACCACGGGCGCGCCGTTCCCCGCCGCGCCGGAGGAGGTGCGGGAACTGGTGGTCCGCCACCTGCTGGAGCCGGTGCGCTTCCGCGAGCTGGTGCTGCGGCTGTACGAGGACGCGGGGGTGCGCACGTTCGTGACCCTGGGCCCGGGCGGCCTGCCGGGGTTCGTCGAGGACACCCTCCGCGAGCGGCCCCACCTGTCGGTGTCCACCGCCTCCCCCCGGCTGCCCGGCCTGTCGGCGCTGCGCCGCACCTGTGCGGCCCTGTGGGCGGAGGGGCACGAGCCCCGCTGGGAGCTGCTGTCCACGGGCCCGGCGACGCCCGGGGCCCGGCCGGCCGCCGCTCCGTTGGCGGCCGGAGCCGGTGGCGTGCGCCCGATCGCCACCGCCGGGCTGGTGCTGCCGCTCGACCTCGGTTCACCGCTCGTCCGCCTCGGCGGGAAGGCCCGTACCGCCCTGGGAGGCCTGCTGCCGGCCTCACCGCGACCCGCCGCTCCCCCGGGACCGGCCGCTCCCCGGCCCGTGCTGCTGTCCGCCCTCGACGCGGTCCTCGACGACACCCGCTCGGCCGCCCTGAGCGTCACCGCCGCCTGGTCGGCCGCACCCGCGCCGGAGCCCGGTGCGGCCGGGGAGGCGGCCGCGCCGGCGGCCGTACCGGTGCCCGCGCAGCCGCCCGTACCGGCCGGGCCGCCCCGCGTGGAGCGCCTGCACCTCTCGCTCGCCGCCCTGCCCTACGTACGGGATCACTGCGTGTACCTCCAGCCCGACGACTGGACCGAGGACTCCGACCGGTTCCCCGTCGTCCCCATGACCACCATGCTGGAGCTCGCGGAGCGGGCCGCCCTGCGGCACGCCCCGCCCGGCCTGCACGTCGTCGGCCACGCACAGGTCCGCGCCCTGCGGTGGCTGCCCGTGGAACCGGCCGTCGACATCGACGTCACCGTCCGGGACGACGGGCCGGGCCGGGTCCACGTCTCCCTCGGCGGCTACGCGGACACCGTCGTCCTGCTCGGCGCGCGGTACGGGGAGCTTCCCGCACCCGACCCGACCCCGCTGTCCGGCACGGGTCCGGCCCCGGTCAGCGCCGACGCGCTCTACCGGGACCGGTGGATGTTCCACGGGCCGCGGTTCGCCGGGGTCCACGAGGTGCGCGCGGTCGGCTCCGACGGCATCGAGGGGGTCCTGCGGGCGCTCCCCGACCCGGGGGCACTGCTGGACGCCGCCGGGCAGCTGTTCGGCCACTGGATGCAGCTGCGGCTGCCGGTGGACCGGTTGGTGTTCCCCGCCACCGTGGACGGCATCCGGTACGCCGGTCCCGCGCCGGCGCCGGGCGAGCTGGTCGGCGCCACCGCCCGCGTCCGCGAGGTCCGCGAGGTCACCGTCCGCGGGGACCTGGAGCTGCGCCGTGCGGACGGCCGGGTGTGGGCGCGCATCGACGGCTGGACGTACCGCCGGTTCGGGGCCGACGAGCGGGTCTGGCCGATGAAGTTCACGCCGGAGGTGTGCGGCATCGGCGAGGCGCAGCCCGCGGGCTGGTGCCTGGCCCGGCGTCGCTGGACCGACCCGGCGTCGCAGGAACTGGTCATGCGCCGCTACCTCGGCGCCGCCGAACGCCTCGTCTACGAGCGGCTGTCGCCGCGGGCACGGAATCCCTGGCTGCTGGGCCGGATCGCCGCCAAGGACGCGCTGCGCGGACTCCTGTGGGAGCGCGGGGCGGGGCCGGTGTTCCCGGCGCAGGTGCCGGTCGGCAACGATCCGGCGGGCCGGCCCCTGGCCGGGGGCCCGCTCGCCCGCGGGTTCCGGCTGTCGCTCGCGCACAAGGACCGGGTGGCCGTCGCGCTCGCCCATCCCTCCCTGGCCGTCGGCATCGACGTGGAGCCGGTGACGGGGGATCCCGGCGCGCTGGTGCGCATCGCGCTCGGGCCGGGCGAACTCCGGCTCGCCGAGGACCTGGCCGCCCGCGAGGGCGCCGGTCTGCCGGCCGCGCTGACCGCCCTGTGGTGTGCCAAGGAGGCCGCGGCCAAGGCCGGGGGCACGGGGCTGGGCGGCCGTCCGCGCGACTGGCGGGTGACCGGGGACCCGGACACCGGCGGTCTGCGCGTGCTCTCCCCCGACGGGCAGCCGCACGCGGTGCGCACCGCCCTCGTCGCGGGCCCGCCCGCCGACCACGTCGTCGCCTGGACCGCCCGCCCCGCGGCGGTGTCCCCCGTCCCCTTCCACCTCACGGAGACCAGTCATGGCAGCTGACATCCTGGCCGAGATCACCGGCATGCTCGTGGAGATCGTCGGTGACGAGTACCTCCTCGCGGACGAGGTCACGATGAAGACGACGTTCAACGAGGACCTGGCGCTGGAGAGCATCGAGTTCGTGGCCCTGGCGGAGCTGCTGCACCAGCGGTACGGCTCCCGCGTCGACCTGATGGGCTTCCTCGCCGAGAAGGACATGGACGCCATCCTCGCCATGTCCGTGGGGGAACTCGTCCTCCACATCGGCCGGATCGCCCACGCCTCCCCGGCCCTGGCCCCACCCCGTCCCGGCCCCCTCGCCCCGTCCGCCACGGGCGCCTCCGGCGTCCCCGCCTCGGACGGCTGACCGCCGTGGCCTTCGTCCCCGCGGGCCCGGTCCGCTTCCACGTACAGCAGCCGCCCGCTACCGGACCCGACCACCCGGGTCGTCCCGTGGTCGTGTTCCTGCACGGGCTGGTCGTCGACAACCTGTCCTCCTTCTACTGCCCGCTGGCCGTCCCCGTGGCCCGGGCCGGGCACCGCACCGTCCTCTACGACCTGCGCGGCCACGGCCGCAGCGAACGCCCGCCCACCGGCTACGACACCGGGACCGCCGTGCGGGACCTCTTCACGCTGCTCGGCGCGCTCGGCCTCGGAGGGCGCCCGGTCCACCTGGTGGGCAACAGCTACGGCGCCACCCTCGCCCTGCACGCCGCGCTCGCCCGGCCCGGCCTGGTCGCCGGGCTCACCCTCCTCGAACCCCTCCTCGACGGGGCCTGGATGGAGAACATGGTGGACACCCTGTCGGCGGCCGCCCTCAGCCTGGAGGACAGCCCGGTGCCGGCCGAGCTGCTCTCCCTGCGCCTGCGCAAGGCCGCCCACCTCACGGCCATCGCCGACGACCTGCTCAACCGCACTTCCCTCATCGACGACGTGGCGGCCGGCCGCACGTTCACCCCGGCCGACTACGCCCGGGTGACCTGCCCGCTGCTGATCGTGTGCGGGGAGCACTCCGAACTGGTCCCGGGCGCGCGGGAACTGGCCCGGCACGCCCCGAGGGCCGCCCGGGTCGAGATCCTCCCGGGGCTCGGCCACGACGTGCTGAAGGAGAGCAGCGGAGCACTGCGGTCGGCCGTCCTCGCGCACCTCGACGCGACGGCCGCGGCGGCCGCGCGGGCCGTGGCAGCGGCGCGGCGGCCGCGGGCGGGGGCGTCGGCCCGATGAGGGTGCTGTTCACGGTGCCGCCGCTCGCGGGGCACGTGAATCCGACCGTGGCCGTCGGCGCCGAACTGGCCGCCCGGGGGCACCAGATCGCCTGGACCGGGCCGGCCGGCGCCCTGGCCCGGCTGCTGCCCCCGCACGCCCGCGTCCTGCCGGCCGGGGAGGAGGCCGGCGGCGGGTACGCACTGCTGCACGCCCGATGGCGCGACCTGCGCGGGATCGGCGCGCTGCGCTTCCTCTGGGAGGAGGCGCTCGTCCCGCTGGCCCGGGCGATGGTCCCGGGGGTGACGGACGCGGTGCGCGCCTTCCGGCCGGACGTGGTGGTCGCCGATCAGCAGGCCCTCGCCGGGCCGCTGGCCGCCCGGCGGCTCGGGGTTCCGTGGGTCACCTCCGCCAGCACCTCCGCCGAACTCACGCGTCCCTTCGCCGACTTCCCGAAGGTCGGCGCGTGGGTGGCCGGCCAGGTGTCCGGGCTGCTCGCGGAGTGCGGGGCCGGCGGCCCGGACGCGGTGCCGGACTGGGACCCGCTCTTTTCGGACCGGCTGGTCCTGGTGTTCTCCAGCCGCGAACTGGTCGGTCCGGACGAGCAGTTCCCGTCCCACTACGCCTTCGTCGGTCCCGCCTTCGGCGCCCGGCCGGCCGCGCCCGGATTCCCGTGGCGGCGGCTGGACCCGGACCGCCTCCGGGTCCTCGTGTCGCTGGGCACCCTCAACCAGGAGGCCGGCGGCCGGTTCTACGGCGCCGTGCTCGGCGCCGCCGAACGGCTGGCCGGCGAGGTCCAGCTGGTGCTCGCGGCCCCGGCCGCGCTGGTGGGGGCCGTCGCGCCGGGCGGGTCGGTGCCCCCCAACGTGCTGCTCCGGGAGAGCGTGCCGCAGCTGGAGCTGCTGCCGCACCTGGACGCCGTGGTCTGCCACGGCGGACACAACACCGTCTGCGAATCCCTCGCGCACGGGCTGCCGCTGGTGGTCGCGCCGATCCGCGACGACCAGCCGATCGTGGCCCGGCAGGTCGTCGCGGCCGGCGCCGGGGTCCGGGTGCGGTTCGGCCGGACCCGGGCCGAGGAACTGCGCGACGCGCTCACGGCCGTGCTGGACGACCCCGGCCCCCGCCGGGGCGCCCGGCGGATCCAGGCCTCATTCGCCGCGGCGGGCGGTGCCGCCGCCGCGGCCGACCGGTTGGAGAAGCTGCTATGACGCCATCCCCACTGCCCCCGGGCCGAGGGCGCCCGCCGGTCCGGATCCCGTGGACCTCCGCGGCGGTGCTGACCGTGCTCGGTGCGGGCACCGTACGGGCCGCGCGCCGACTGCGGGCCGTCCCCGTACTGCCCCTGCCGCCGGCGGGCGCTGCCGCCGGCGTGCCGCGGGCCTCCGGCTGGCGGCTGCTGACCGCCCGGGGGGTCGAGGCGGACGCCGCGACCCTCCTCGCCGCGTGCGCGCACGCCGACCGGGAGGGGCTCGCGGTGCTGGACCTGATGCCGGGGGACCTCGGTGCCGAACGGGCGCTCGGGCTGCTGCGGCTCGTCGATCCCGCCCGTTACCGGGAGGACCGCCTCGGTGAGGGCCGGGGCGCCGGGTACGCCGTCCTCGTGGCCGACGGAGTGCTGGCGCGCGCCGGAGTGGACCTCGACGGGCCGCCGCCCGAGCCCGTACGACTCCTGGAGCTGACGCGGCTGCTGAAGGAGTACGCCCCCGGCGCCACGGGGCTGGCCATCGCCCCGGGGCTGAGCTGCGGTCGGGCCGCGGCGGAGGGAGCGGGCGGGGCGGACGGGGTGGTCCGGGCGGCCGAACTGCGGGCCCAGGGACTGCCGCCGGGGGCGCTGGCGGCCGCGCAGCTGGCCGGGCTGGCCCTGCTGGCGGGCGTCGCCGTACGCCAGGGCCGGTGGGGGGCGGCCGCGGCGGGGCTGTACTGGCTCCAGCCGTACCTGGCCCTCGGCGGGCCGGGCAGCCCGCTGCGCCCGGCGGACCTGGCGGCGGCCACGGCCGCACGGCCGGTGCGCTCCCTCGCCACGGCCCTGCGTACGGCGGCGGCCGCCGCCCGTCCCACCGGGACGGGCGGTGCGGAGGCGGCGCGGGCCGAGGCGTACCGGGCCGACCTGGCCGCCGGCACCGAACGGTTCCTCGAACCGAGGCGGCCGGACTGCCCCTGGTGCGGTTCCCGGGAGCTCACCGTGCGGGTCCGGGTGCCGGACCTGCTCCAGGGCAAGCCGGGCCGGTTCACACTGGAGCAGTGCGGGGGCTGCGGGCACGTCTTCCAGAACCCCCGGCTGAGCCCGGAGGGGCTGGAGTTCTACTACCGCGACTTCTACGACGGCCGGGGCGGCGAGGGCGCCGGCACGGTCTTCGGGCGGCTCGGCGCCGCCTACCGGGGCCGGGCCGAGATGCTGAGGCCGTACACGGCCCCGGGCTCCTGGCTCGACGTCGGCACGGGGCACGGGCACTTCTGCAACGCGGCGCGGGCCGTCTGGCCGGACACCCGGTTCGACGGGCTGGACATGGGCGACGGCATCCGCGGGGCGGAGCGGCGCGGCTGGGTGGAGACGGGCTACCAGGGCCAGTTCCCGGAGTTCGCCGCGAAACTGGCGGGCCAGTACGAGGTGGTGAGCATGTACCACTACCTGGAGCACACCCGGGACCCCTTCGCGGAACTGGACGCGGCGGCCACCGTCGTCGCCCCCGGCGGGTACCTGGCCATCGAACTCCCCGACCCCGAATCGCGCATGGCGCGGTTGCTGGGCCCGGCCTGGTTGCCGTGGTTCCAGCCGCAGCACCAGCACCTCATCCCGGTGGGGAACCTGCGCGAGGCGCTGGCCGACCGGGGTTTCACGGTCCTGGCCGAGGAGCACGGGCCGGCCCACCAGGGGAACGACTTCGTCGGCGCCGTGGCCCTGACCACGACCCGGCTGGCCCCCGACCCCGACCGGCCGTGGGCCCCCGCCCCCGGCCCGGGCGGACGGGCCCTCGCCCGCGCGGTACGGGCCGCGGCACTGCCGTCCTTGGTCGGCGCGGCGGTGCTGGACGCGGTGCGCTCGGCGGCGGCCCGGCGTACGGACGGCGGCAACGCCTACCGCATCCTGGCCCGCCAGGCGTCCCGATGACCCGGCCCGGCGCCACTCAGCCGGCCCGGCTCGGACCGGGCTCCGCGGGCCGGGCCGCCGCCGCCCCGGCGGGCCCGGCCGGGGCCGCCGGAAGCGGTGCGCGCCCCGCGGCGCCCGCTCCGGCCGGGAGCGGGGCGACCGCGCGGGCCCGGACGGCCGCAGAGTCCGACCGGGGCCCCGCGACGGAACCGCCCCCGGACGGCGCGGCCCCGACGGCCGGCCGCCCGGCAGGCACGGACCCCGCCGCCGCCGAGCACGGCTCCCGCCCCGCCGGTGGGCACACCGGGTCCGGCGGGGGCGGGATCGCACGGCGGGCCACCGCCGACCCGCTGTTCCGGCTCGTCGCCTACGCCCTGGAGTCCGCGCACGGCCGGCCCCCGGCCGCCGTCTGGAGCGCCCCGTACGCCTTCCACCTGGACTCCCCCGGACTCGTCGCGGCGGCGGGCTGGCCGGTGGCCGCGGCCGCGGCGCCGCGCACCGACGGCCTGGTGCGGCTCAGCTCGCTCGCCCACCCCGCGGACAGCTGCGACGTACCGCTGGCCCCGGCCGGGCCGCCACCCGACACCCCCGCGTGGGCGGCCCGGCCGTACGCCCTGCTGCGCGCGCTCGCCCGGGCCGGTATCGGCCGCGGCGGGACCGACCTGCACGTCCAGGGCTCGCTCACGCCGGCCGCCGGGCTGGCCACGGCGGAGCCCGCGGAGTGCGCGGTGGCGCTGGCCGTGGTCGACGTGCACACCCCGGAGGGCGACGAACCCGACCGCGCCCACCTCGCCCGGCTGCTGGACGGGGCGCTGCCCGGCGGGGACGGGGCGTTGCGCCGCGCGGCGCTCTTCGCCCGCCCGGGCCAGGCCCTGCTGCCGGGCCGGGACGACGCGCGGCCGCCGCGGTACGTGGCCTTCGACCCGGCGGCCGACCGGGCCCGCCTGGTGCTGATGGCGGTGCGCGGCCGCTCGGACGCCGCCGGCCGGCGGGCGGAACTGGCCCGGGCGGTGGCCTGCGCGCGGCGGGCCGGAGCCCTGAGCACCTGGCCGCCCGGGCCGCGACCGGGGAGCAGCGTGCTGGTGCTGCTCCCCGAGACCCGGCTGGCGGCGGTGCGCACCGCGGTCGCGGCGGAATTCCGTGAACAGGGGCGCCCCGTACCGCGGTTCCTGAACATCGCCGTGGCCGGGGCGGCCCGCCGCGAGGAGTAGCACCCGCCCGTCCGGGTCGGCGGCCGTGCCCGGCCGGCGGCCGATCCGGGCCCCTGCCGATCCCTGGCGGCGCCCGGAACCGCGGCCCGGCCGAACCGTGGGACCGCCGAACCCGGGGGGGGACCGCCGAACCCCGGGGCCCCGGTCGCCACCACCCGGGGCCGCCGGGGCGCCGGCCCCGCCCGCGCGGCCACGGGCCCCCGGCGAGGCCCGGGTGCCCGGCGAGACCGGGGTTGCCCGGTACCCCCGCCGCGCACCCGGCGCCCCGGTTCACCCGGCGCCACCCCCACCAGACCCACACCCACCCCCACCCACACCGCACCCGCACCCGCCCCGCACCCCGGGCCCGCCCTGCGGCGGGCTCCGCGACCACCACGAGGAGGCACCACCGTGTACGCCACCCCACCCCCGCCCCAGCCCCCGCCGCCCCCACCGCCCGCGGCGGCGAGACGCCGGGCCGTGCGGTCCGCGCTCGTGGCCGGACTCGGCGCGCTCGGCCTGCTGGCCGCGTTCACCATCGCCGACTCCCAGGCCGCCGCGGGAGCCGGACCGGCCCGTACGGCGACGGCGACGGCCGCGCTGCCCGCGTACGACCACGTGGTGGTCGTCGTCTACGAGAACAAGCAGTACGGCGAGATCATCGGCAGCGCGAACGCCCCGTACATCAACCAGCTCGCCAACGGCGGCGCGAGCCTGACCGGGATGAAGGCCCTGACCCACCCCAGCCAGCCGAACTACTTCAACCTGTTCTCAGGCTCCACCCAGGGCGTCACCGGCGACGGCTGCTACACCCCGCAGTCGATGACCGCGCCCAGCCTCGGGCAGGAGCTGATCGCGGTCGGGAAGACCTTCGCGACGTACAACGAGGACCTGCCGTCCGAGGGTTCCACGGCGTGCACCAGCGGCCAGTACGCGCAGAAGCACAATCCGTGGTTCGCCTTCAAGAACGTGCCGCTGAACACCGGTAAGACCTGGGCACAGTTCCCGCAGGGCAACTTCGCGGCGCTGCCCGCCCTGTCCTTCGTGGTGCCCAACCAGTGCAACGACATGCACTCGTGCCCGGTCGCCACCGGAGACACCTGGACGCGCACCCACCTCGACGCCTACGCACAGTGGGCGAAGGCCAACAACAGCCTGCTCGTGCTGACCTGGGACGAGGACAACTACCTCGGATCCAACCAGATCGCCACGGTCTTCCACGGGGCGCACGTCAAGCCGGGCCGGTACGCGACGGCCTTCAACCACCACCACCTGCTCCGGACCTTCGAGGACCTCTTCGGCACGGCGACGCACGCGGGCAACGCCGCCAACGTCCAGCCGATCACGGAGGTGTTCGCGGACTCCACGGAACCCACGCCCACCCCGACCCCGACGCCCACCCCCACCCCCACGCCGACTCCCGGCGGGCTGAAGC
>NZ_JBHXSY010000076.1:0-20034 GCF_042715295.1 Streptomyces sp. NPDC058701
GCGCTCCCCTCCCGGGAAGCGCGGCCGCCGCCGTTCCCGGTGCCGTTTTCGCCGCAGGGGAGCGGTGCGGACGCCGCGATCGATCGGATGTCCGGTGCCGGACGAGACCTTCCCGAGTCGAAAACCGGGACATAAGCCTGCAAACTAGCCAGGTCGGGATCTTCCCGGTTCCTGCGGGGAGGAGGTACGGGAGTGCGCGCGAGGCCGAGCCGATCGGTGTCCCTCCTGGTCGCCTCCGTCATCCTGACCGCGTTCCTGGCCCCCGGCGCGGCCGCGCGGCCGCCGGCCGGCGACGCCGTACCCGTACCCGGACCCGGCGTGGCCGCCCCCGAGGGTGCGGGTCCCGGACGGGCCCCCGGGACGGTGCTCCCCGAGGTGGTGGAGCTGGCCGTGATTCCCGTCGAGCCCCCCGTACAGCCCGCGAGGCCCGGCGCCCGGGACCTGTTCGGCGCCGACTGCGACATCGAGACCGAGGGCTCCACGGTGACGGCGTACTGCCACAACAGCTACCCGGAGACCGACCTGGTGCGGCTGCACGTGGAGTGCGACCGCTGGTGGGACGTCGACGGCGACGGCGCGGCGGTTCCCGTCGGCCCGGCGGGGCGGGCCGAGATCACCGCCCGCTGCTGGAAGGAGGTCCGCTCCACCTGGGTCACCCACCGGCGCCCCTGACCGCGGCCGCCCGCCCCCCGACTACTCCCGGCCGAGGCAGGCGAACGGGTAGCCGGCCGCCTCCGAGGCGGCCGCGTCGCCGTCCCGCCGCCGGATGGCCTCGATCAGCCGGCCGTGGTCGAGGTGGGCCGCGGGGTCGAGCACGGTGCCCACGTCGCCGCGCAGCCAGTCCGCCACCAGGTCGCCGAGGTCCGCGTACAGCTCGATCAGCACCTCGTTGTGGGAAGCGGTCACCACCGCCATGTGCAGGCTCACGTCCGCCGCCACGAACCGCTCCGCGTCCCCGCCGGCCCAGGCCTCCTCGCGCCGCGCCAGCAGCGCGTCCAGCTGGACGAGGTCCCGCTCGGTCCGCCGCTCCGCCGCGAGCCGGGCGCCCGAGGACTCCAGGGTGGAGCGCAGCTCCGCAATGTGCCGCGGCTCGGCGTTCGCGAAGCGGCGGTGCATGACGCCGGCCAGCTCGCTCGTGGCCATGACGTACGTGCCCGATCCCTGGCGGATGTCGAGCAGGCCGTTGTGCGCCAGCGCCCGCACGGCCTCGCGGACGGTGTTGCGGGCGACGCCGAGCAGCTCGACGAGCTCGGGCTCGGTGGGGACGCGCGAGCCCACCGGCCACTCCCCGGAGGTGATCTGGTTCCGCAACTGCGCGATCACCTGGTCGACGAGCGCGGAGCGCCGGGGCGAGGTCAGCGGCATGGGTTCCCCTCGAGAGCAGCGTGCGCAACTGGACAACCAATCATCCCATGATTCTATGATGGTTGAATGTCCGACGACGAAATCCAGACCCTGAACCGCCCACAGGGCGCGCGCACCCCCGCCGACCAGCGCCTTCCCGTGCCCGCCCACGTCACCCCCACGTGGCTCGGTCCGCTGCTCATCGTCGGAATCGTGCTGGCCGCACTCAACCTGCGGCCCGCCATCACCAGCCTCGGCGCCCTCTTCGAGGAGACCCGTACGGGCCTGGGCATGAGCGGCACCGTCGCCGGACTGATCACCTCCGTACCCGCCCTCTGCTTCGCCGTCTTCGGCATCACCGCCCCCCGGCTCTCCCGCCGCTTCGGCCCCGCCACCGTCGTCTGCGCCGGCATGGCCGCCATCGCCGCCGGCCTGCTGGTCCGGCCCTTCGCGGGCGGCGCCGCCGGGTTCCTCGCCGCCAGTGCCCTGTCCCTGGCGGGCATAGCCCTGACCAACGTGCTCCTCCCGGTGATCGTCAAGCGCTACTTCCCGGACCGCGTCGGCACCATGACCGGCCTCTACTCCATGGCCCTGGCCGCCGGAACCTCCCTCGCGGCCGCCGCCACCGTCCCGCTGACCGGCGCCCTCGGCGGCAGCTGGCGCACCGGACTGCTGATCTGGGCCGTCCTCGCCCTGGTCGCCGTCCTGCCCTGGCTGCCCATCGCCCGCGCCTCCCGCCGCGCCGCACGGGCGGCCGCCGCCGAGCAGGCCGGCGCCGGGACCGCCGTACGGGCCGACGCGGGCCCGCGCATCGTCCGCAGCCGCACCGCCTGGGCCCTGGCCTGCTACTTCGGCCTCCAGGCCACCGGCGCGTACGTGACCATGGGCTGGCTCCCGCAGATCTTCCGCGATGCCGGGGTGTCCGCCTCCACCGCCGGAGTGCTCCTCGCCGTCACCATGGTCATGGGCGTGCCGCTCGCCTTCGTCATCCCCCGCCTCGCCGGCCGGATGCGGAACCAAGGGGCCATCGCCGCCGCCCTCGGCCTGTTCGGCCTCGCCGGATACCTCGGCCTCTACCTCGCCCCCGCCGCCGGCGCCTGGGCCTGGGCGCTCCTCCTCGGCATCTCCAACTGTGCGTTCCCCCTCGTCATCACCCTCATCGGCCTGCGCGCCAAGTCCCCGGCCGGAGTCGTCAGGCTCTCCGCCTTCGCCCAGAGCGTCGGCTACCTCATCTCGATCCCCGGTCCGCTGCTCATCGGCACCCTCTACCAGCACAGCGGCGGCTGGGACCTGCCCCTCGCACTGATGGCCGGACTCCTCGTCCCGCAGATGGTGCTGGGCGTCCTGGCCGGACGGGACCGCACGATCGAGGACGAATGCGGCATGGGAGACTGACCGGCATGTCGCCCGTACTTGAACCGAACCCCCAGAACGGCCGCAAGAAGCTCGGCCTCGTCTTCGGCGCGATGATCGCCGTGACCGTGATCATCGCCGTCATCGCGACGATCGCCTCCCCCTGACACCGGCCGCCGCGCTGGGTGGTGGGGACAACCCCCCTCCCCCTAGGGGGCCAGGGTCAGGGTGAAGTGGGGTGTGCCCCGGATGGGGGGCGGGCCTTCGGATCCATAGATTCGAAGACAGCGAGCCCGTCCCGACCGCACACCCACGGAGGCGGCCATGTCGGCCCCCACGCACACCCGGTCCCTCCCGTCCCGCCCCCGTCCCGCCGCACCGCGGGCCGCAGGTGCGCGCCCGGTCGCGGCCCTCACCGGCCGTGCTCGCGGCGGCCGTACCCGTGGGGACGCCGACGCCCGCCTGCACTGGTGGGCCCTGGCGTTGCCCGCGCTGGCCTTCGGCCTGCTGCTGCTCCTGGCCGGATCCGGCGAAGCCCGGGCGGCCACCGCGGACGGGCACGGCCCGGGCCTGGTCCAGGTGGCGGAACGGCTCCTGCGCGCCGTCGGCTGACACCGTGCGCCCGTACGTGTGACACCGCGCGCCCGTGCGTGCCGGGACGCGCCGCACCGGCCGACCGGCCTCCCAACAGCCTGCGCCCCGTGGCTCCTTTCGTGCGAAGCTGGGAGTCATGAGCGCCGACACACCCCGCAGGATCGCCCTCCTCCGGCACGCCAAGGCCGACTGGCCCGAGGTGTCCGACCACGACCGCCCGCTGGCGGAACGAGGCCGCAAGGACGCGCCGGCCGTCGGTCTGAAGCTCGCCGAAACCGGCATCGCCTTCGACCTGGCCCTCTGCTCCACGGCGGTCCGCACCCGCGAGACCTGGAAGCTGGCCGTGCAGGAGCTGCCGCACCGGCCCAAGACCTCGTACGAGGAGCGGCTCTACGACGCCTCGCTCGGCGAGCTGATCGCCCTGCTGAACGAGACCTCCGACGAGGTCGCCGACCTGCTCGTCATCGGCCACAACCCGGGCATGCACGCCCTCGCCGACGCCCTCTCCGCGGGCGGGGAAGGTGACGCCCCGGCGCGCATGAGCCGTACGGGATTCCCCACCGCGGCGCTCGCCGTCGTCTCCTTCACCGGCTCGTGGAAGACCCTGGAGCACGGCGTGGGCACGCTGGTCGACTTCTGGACCCCCAAGGAGCACTGACCGGACTCCCGGCCACCCGACGTGAAGGGCCCCGGCGGGCCGTGCGCCCTGCCGGGGCCCTTCACGTCATGCCGTACGGATACCCGGGCCGCGGACCCCGCAGTGCGGGTCCCGCGCCACGCGTCCCCGCGCCACGCGTCCCCGCGCCACGCGTCCCCGCGCCCCGCGTCACGCCAGGTCGGCGGCCTCGATCTCCTCGCGGGTGATCCCGAGCAGGTACAGCACGGCGTCGAGGAAGGGCACGTTCACCGCGGTGTGGGCGGCCTCGCGGACCACGGGCTTGGCGTTGAAGGCCACGCCCAGCCCGGCCGCGTTCAGCATGTCCAGGTCGTTCGCGCCGTCGCCGATGGCCACCGTCTGGGAGAGGGGGACGTCGGCTTCGGCGGCGAACCGGCGCAGCAGCCGCGCCTTGCCGGCCCGGTCCACGATCTCGCCGGTGACCCGCCCGGTCAGCTTGCCGTCGATGATCTCCAGCGTGTTGGCGGCGGCGAAGTCCAGCCCGAGCCGCTCCCGCAGATCGTCCGTGACCTGCGTGAACCCGCCCGAGACCACGCCCACCTGGTAGCCGAGCCGCTTCAGGGTGCGGATCAGGGTCCGCGCGCCCGGCGTCAGCTGCACCTCGGCGCGGACCTTGTCCACGACGGAGGCGTCCAGCCCCGCGAGCAGCGCCACGCGTGCGTGCAGCGACTGCTCGAAGTCCAGCTCGCCGCGCATGGCCCGCTCGGTGACCTCCGCGACCTCGGCCTCGCAGCCCGCGTGCGCGGCGAAGAGCTCGATGACCTCGTCCTGGATCAGGGTCGAGTCCACGTCCATGACGACCAGGCGCTGGGCCCGGCGGCTCAGCCCTGCCGAGACCACGGCCACGTCCACGCCGATGTGCCCGGCGGCGGTGGCCAGCGCGGTGCGCAGCGGCTCGGTCTCGGTGCCGGAGACGGCGAACTCCACCGCCGTCACCGGGTACTTCGCGAGCCGGAAGATGCGGTCGATGTTGCCGCCGGTGGCCGTGATGCGGGCGGCGATCTGCGCCGTCGACTCGGCGGTGAGCGGGTGCCCGAGCACGGTGACGTGGGAACGGCCGCTGCCGCGCGGCCGGTTGTCTCCGGTGCCGGAGAGGATCTCCGCCTGCAGCTTGAGCGACTCGGCCCAGCTGTGGACGGTGGCCCGCAGGTCGCCCTCGGTGGCGCCGGCGGGCTTGGTGACGAGGGCGCACAGGACGATGCGGCCGCGGGTGACGACCTGCTCGATGTCGACGACGTCGACGGAGTAGGCGGCGAGGGTGTCGAACAGCCCGGCGGTGATCCCGGGACGGTCCTTGCCGAAGATCTTGACGAGGAGGGTGGGGACGTCGGAGGTCTGCGATGCGCTCATGGTGACCTCACCGTATCTTCCCCGGGCCGGTGACAGGACCCCCGTCCCACTCCCTGAACGCGCGGCGGCCGGGGCGGGCGGCCGCCCCGGACGGGCCGCCGACCGCGGACGGACCCCGCCGCGCGGATGCCGCCGTACGCCGTACGCCCCGCCCCGGCCCGCAGCCGCGGCACCCCGCCGCGGAGGCGGCCGGGAGCGGCCGGGCCGGGACCGCCGGACCGCGGCGCGGACCCCGTCGCCGCCGGGCGGCCGTAGGGAGCCTCCGCGGCGGCCTCCGGGCGCCGGGGCGGCGCCGCTCCGGCCGGCCCGTGCACGTACGCGGCCCGCCGGCGCACGGTGCCGCTGCCGCGGGGCGGCACGGCGCTCAACCGCCCCCGCCCCCGCCGCCGCCGCCGCCGAGGCGGCCGCGGGCTGACGGGGCCTTCCCGCGGCGGGAGACGCGTGACCGCGTCCGCTCCCAAGCACCGTCGCCGCCCCGTCGCCGTCGTGCCCGGCCCGTCGCCTCCCCGCCGCCGGGCCCTCGGTGCCCCGGTCCGACGCGAGCCCGGCGGGGCCTCCGCGGCATCCGCGACGTCCGGGGCGCCTGGGTGAGAAGTCCCGTATCGCACGCTCCGAGTGGCTTTCGCCCCCGTCAACGGCGGGTCGTGGAGGCCCTGGCACGGCCCGGATTCCACATGTGGCCGTGGGCCTGAAATAGTTCCCCCGGATGTTCGCCATACCTAGACTCCCTGACGTCATGGGGGATTCTCGGGGGACTTAAGTGGGGCTGGAGTGCCGGAACTCGTACTGGAACTGAACGGAAGGACCTGGACGCTCGATCCGTCCAGGTCGTACTCGCTGGGGCGCGACCCCCAGGGAGATGTGGTGATCGACGACGCCCGGGTGTCGTGGCGGCACGCCACCATCAGCTGGAACGGCCGCGGTTGGGGGATCGAAGACCACGGCAGCACCAACGGCACCTACGTGCGCGGAGCCCGGGTCCAGCAGGCCGAGCTCGTGCCCGGCACGCCGGTCCACCTCGGCAACGCCACCGACGGCCCGCGGCTGAACCCGGTCGGCGCCGCCGCCCCGGCGGCGCAGCCGGCCCAGGCCCACGCCCCGGCGTACCAGGCCCCGCAGCAGCAGCCCCAGCAGCAGGCCTGGGAACAGCAGCAGGCGCCGCAGCACCAGCAGTACGCTCCGCAGCAGCAGGCCGCGCAACAGCAGGTGCCGCCGCAGCAGCACCCGCAGCACGCACCGCAGCAGCCGCAGCCGCACCTCCCGCACCAGCAGGGCGGCGGCCCCGCCGCGGCCCGGCCGGCGCAGGGCGGGGCGCCCGGCTACGGCGACCGCAGCCCCACGACGTTCCACCAGCTCTCGCTGGGCCACGTCATGCGGATCGGCCGCGCGCTGGAGAACGAGCTGGTGGTCTCCGACCTCCAGGTCTCACGCCACCACGCCGAGTTCCGCTCCATGCCGGGCGGCCGCTTCGAGATCCACGACCTCGGCAGCCACAACGGCACCTACGTCAACGGTCAGCCGGTGGCCAAGTCCGGCACCGCCCTGCTCGGCCCGAACGACATCGTCGGCGTCGGCCACTCGACGTTCCGGATCGTCGGCGACCGCCTCGAGGAGTTCGTCGACACCGGCGAGGTCTCCTTCTCGGCCCGCCACCTCACGGTCACGGTCGACGGCGGCAAGCAGATCCTCAAGGACGTCACCTTCGGCGTCCCGGAGAAGTCGCTGATCGGCGTCATCGGCCCCTCCGGCTCCGGCAAGTCGACGCTGCTCAAGGCGCTGACCGGCTACCGCCCCGCCAACCAGGGCGACGTCCTCTACGACAACCGCAACCTGTACAAGCAGTTCGCGGAGCTCCGCCAGCGCATCGGCCTGGTCCCGCAGGACGACATCCTGCACAAGGAGCTGCGGGTCCGCACGGCCCTCAAGTACGCGGCCAAGCTCCGCTTCCCCGGCGACACCGCCGAGTCCGAGCGTGCCGCCCGCGTCGACGAGGTGCTGCGCGAGCTCAAGCTCGACATCCACAAGGACAAGAAGATCACCGCGCTCTCGGGCGGTCAGCGCAAGCGCGTGTCCGTGGCCCTGGAGCTGCTCACCAAGCCGTCGCTCATCTTCCTGGACGAGCCGACCTCCGGCCTCGACCCCGGCATGGACCGCGACGTCATGCAGCTGCTGCGCGGCCTCGCCGACGACGGCCGCACGGTCCTGGTGGTCACCCACTCCGTCGCCGAGCTGGCCATCTGCGACAAGCTGCTGGTCATGGCGCCGGGCGGCTCGGTCGCGTACTTCGGCCCGCCGGACGAGGCGCTGAACTTCTTCGGTTACACCACGTGGGCCGACGTCTTCTCCGCCTTCGAGAACTACCGCGAGTACGACTGGGCCGAGCGCTGGAAGAGCTCGCAGCACTACCAGCTGTACGCCGCCGACATCGACGCGGTCGCCCCGCAGTCGGTCGCGATGCCGCCGGTCCAGCAGATGCGCCCGCCCAAGCCGCAGGGCTGGGGCTCCCAGCTCCTCACGCTGATGCGCCGCTACGTCTCGGTGATCGCCTCCGACAAGGGCTTCATCGGACTGATGCTGATCCTGCCGGCGGTCCTGGGCGTGGTCTCCACGGTCATCCCCGCGAAGTTCGGCCTCGCGCCGCCCGTGGCGCCGTCCCGCTTCAACGGCGACGCGGGCACGATCATGCTGATCCTCGCGGTCGGCATGTGCTTCTCCGGCGCCGCCAACTCGGTCCGCGAACTGATCAAGGAACGCGTGATCTACGAGCGTGAGCGCGCCACCGGCCTGTCCCGGTCCGCGTACCTCATGTCGAAGGTGATCGTCCTCGGCGTCATCACGGCCATCCAGGGCGTGATCATCTGCGGCATCGGTTTCTTCCCGCGCGACCTGCCCGCCGAGGGCCTGATCCTGCCGCCGGCCGTGGAGATCTGCCTGTCGGTCATCGCGCTCGGCTTCACCTCGATGATGTTCGGCCTGGTGATCTCCTCGCTGGTGAAGACCGCCGAGAAGACCATGCCGCTCCTGGTCATGTTCGCGATCGTCCAGGTCGTCTTCACCGGCATCCTCTTCCAGCTGTACGACTCCCCGGGCCTGGAGCAGTTCGCCTGGCTGATGCCGTCCCGCTGGGCGATCGCCGCCGCCGGCTCCACCCTGAACCTCGGCGTGCTCATGCCGCCGTGGGACGCCGACAACCCGACCAACACCGACCCGCTCTGGGACGCCACGGTCGGCCAGTGGAGCCTGAACATCACCGTCCTGGTCCTCCTCGGCATCGCCTGCGGCTTCGCGGTGCAGCGCCTGCTGCGCCGCCACGAGCCCGAGGTGATGCGCGCGGGCAAGTAGGCCCCGCCCCGCGGACGCGCACACGAACGCCTCAGGGCGGCACCCGGTCTCCGGGGGCCGCCCTGAGGCGCATGGGGGGTCGGGGAGGGCCGACGGACCGTGCCAGGCCTAGTAGGCGCTGTTGACGTTGTCCATCGAGCCGTAGCGGTCGGCCGCGTAGTTGCAGGCGGCGACGATGTTCGCGACCGGGTCGTACTGGTCGAACTTGGTGCCCTTGACGTGGTACGCCTTGAAGGTCGGGGCGATGACCTGGAGCAGGCCCTTCGACGGGATGCCGTTCCGGGCGTTGATGTCCCAGTTGTTGATCGCCAGCGGGTTGCCGCTGGACTCGCGCATCACGTTGCGGTGAATGCCGTGGTAGCTGCCCGGAATGCCCTCGCGCTTCATGATGAAGAGGGCTTCCTTGATCCAGCCGTCGAGGTTGTTCGCGAAGACCGGGGTGCGGGTCGCGGAGCGGCTCGCGGCCGTCTTCTGCTCGCGGTCCTTCTTGGCGTCCGCCGCGGCCTTGGCCTTGGCCTTCGCCGCCGCGTCCGAGGCGGCCTTGGCCGCGACGACGTGCTGCACGGAGAGGTTCTGCTGTACAGCCTTCGTCTGGGCTCCGTCGACGACCTGGGTCCAGGCGACGGGGGCGGCGGAGACGACGGTCTCGGTCTCGCCGGCACCGGCCGGGACGAGGGAGAACGCGAGCGCGGCGGCACCGAGCGTGGCGACACCGGAGATGGACAGCTTGTGTGCCTTCGTCAGACGACTGTGACCGGGAGTGCTGGAAGCAGACATGGCGGGGCAACCTCTTCGACGGGGGGCCACCCCCGGGCAGTCTGAGGGCGGGGCCGCAGGAAAGCGCCGCGCTGATCCGAGATCTGCGGCGCTGTGCGACGGGAGCAATTCTTAGCGGCGGCAAAATCGCCTGGCAAAGGTGTGACGTACGATCCCGCTTAGTGGATCAGGGCCGGCCGACTCGTCCCGCTCTGCCGCATCTGAGCAACGCGCGCCCGAGCTCACAGGACCTTTACGTGTCCACTAGGGAGCTTCGTAAGTGACCTGCGTCCTATGTGCGGGCTCACATCGGGCACGTAACAATCTGACCCACCGTTGCGGAAGCAACGCGAAGTGTCACGCGTGTACGACCTGGGGACCACGCCACCGCCCCCTGATGTCCTCCCGAGGTCAGAGACGGCACGGACCCGCCTCCGCCGTCGGCCGTAGGCCGAGCGACCCCCCACCCTTCCGCCCGGTGCCCGATCCCGCAGGTCAGGCCCGCGAGTACGGTGAGGCCATGACAGCCAGCCCCGGATACGGGGGACCCCGCAGCGGCCTCGCGGCCGTGAGCACCGCACTCCTCGCCATGAGCCGCACGCTCGAGGTCCGCGACGTCCTGCGCACGATCGTCGTCTCGGCCCGCGAGCTCCTGGACGCCGAGTACGCGGCCCTGGGTGTCCCGGACGACCACGGCGGCTTCGCCCAGTTCGTCGTGGACGGCATCGGCGAGGAGCAATGGCGGCGGATCGGCCCGCTGCCCCGCCAGCACGGCATCCTCGCCGCGATGCTCCGCCAGGACGGCCCCCAGCGGCTGGCCGACGTACGGGAGGACCCGCGCTTCGGCGGCTGGCCGTCCGCCCACCCCGACATGTCCGACTTCCTGGGCCTGCCCGTCCGCGACGGCGAGGAGACCCTCGGCGCCCTCTTCCTCGCCAACAAGCGCGGGGCCCCGGCCGGCGGCAGCGCCGATGCGGGACATAGGGGAGGTACCGGACAGGGAGGAGGTGCGGGCGCCACCGGTTTCACCGACGAGGACGAGGAGCTCCTCTCCCTCCTCGCCCAGCACGCTGCGATCGCCCTCACCAACGCCCGGCTCTACGAGCGCAGCCGCGAGCTGACCATCGCCGAGGAGCGCTCCCGCCTCGCCCACGAGCTGCACGACGCCGTCAGCCAGAAGCTCTTCTCGCTGCGCCTCACCGCCCAGGCCGCGGCCGCCCTCGTCGACCGCGACCCGGCGCGGGCCAAGGACGAACTCCACCAGGTGGCCGCCCTCGCGGCGGAGGCCGCCGACGAACTGCGGGCCGCCGTGACGGAGCTGCGCCCGGCCGCCCTGGACGAGGACGGGCTCGTCGCGACCCTGCGCACCCACGTCCACGTCCTGGACCGCGCCCACGCCGCGCACGTCACCTTCACCTGTGACGGCGTACGCGCCCTCCCCGCGGCCCAGGAGGAAGCCCTCCTGCGCGTCGCCCAGGAGGCCCTCCACAACGCCCTGCGCCACTCGGGCGCGGACCGCGTCGAGGTGGCACTGGCCCGCACGCCCCGCGGGGGAGCGGTCCTCAGGGTCACCGACGCCGGCCGAGGCTTCGACCCCCTGACGGTCCGCAGCGCCGGCCGCCACCTGGGCCTGGTCTCCATGCGCGACCGCGCGGGCGGCGTCGGAGGCCGGCTCGCCGTGCACGCCGAGCCCGGCAGGGGCACCACGATCGAGATGGAGGTACCCGGTGGCTGACACCCCCGGCCGCATCCGCGTCCTGCTGGTCGACGACCACCAGGTGGTCCGGCGGGGCCTGCGCACCTTCCTGGAGGTCCAGGACGACATCGAGGTGGTCGGGGAGGCCTCCGACGGCGACGAGGGCCTGGCCCGCGCCGAGGAGCTGCGCCCGGACGTGATCCTCATGGACGTCAAGATGCCGGGCACCGACGGCATCGAGGCCCTGCGCAGGCTGCGCGGGGCGGCGAACCCGGCACGGGTGCTGATCGTCACCAGCTTCACCGAGCAGCGCACCGCGGTCCCCGCCCTGCGGGCCGGCGCCGCCGGGTACGTCTACAAGGACATCGACCCGGACGCCCTCGCCGGCGCGATCCGCTCCGTCCACGCCGGACACGTGCTCCTCCAGCCGGAGGTGGCGCAGGCGCTGCTCGCCCAGGACGGCCAGGGCCCCCCGTCGGGCCGCGGGGGCTCGCTGACCGAACGGGAGCGCGAGGTCCTCGCCCTCATCGCGGACGGCCGTTCGAACCGCGAGATAGCGCGGGCCCTCGTCCTGTCGGAGAAGACCGTCAAGACGCACGTTTCGAACATCCTGATGAAGCTGGACGTCGCCGACCGCACCCAGGCCGCGTTGTGGGCGGTCAGGCACGGCCTCACCGACTGAGCGGACCGGCCGGGCGCGCCCGTGCAGACCATCGGAGATTCATACGGTCGGGTGTATGTAGCCCACATGGCGTATCCCGGGGGCCGGGCGGCCGTTCTCCATGGCGTGCCGCGACGGATGGTCGCGGCGGACGTACGGAGGAAGAAAAACGTGAAGAACTTCAAGAAGGCCGCAGCCGTCACCATGATCGCGGGCGGCCTCCTCGCCGCCGGCGCCGGTGTCTCCTCGGCGCACGGCGGTGCGTCGGCGGAGGGCGAGGCCCTGAACTCGCCCGGCGTGGCCTCCGGGAACCTGCTCCAGGTCCCCGTGCACGTCCCCGTGAACGCGGTGGGCAACACGGTCAACGTGGTCGGCCTGCTGAACGGAGCCTTCGGCAACACGGGCGTCAACGCCTGACGCTCCGCGCTCGCGCCGCCGGCGCGGCCCCCGCACCGCTCCCCGGACTCCGTTCCGCGGCGCGCCCGGGGCCCGCGCCACCGGCCCCGCTTCCCCCCCTCTCCCCGGGAAGCGGGGCCGTCGCCGTTCCGCTCCGTTCCGCCCGACGCCACCGGACCCGGGCGCGTTCCGGTCGAACGGCACCCGGCGCCTCTGCCGGTACCCGCCAGCCGGGCCCGGCCACCCCGCGCCGGTTCCGTACCCGCGCTGCCCGAGCCGGGCCGGTACCCGTGCCGGTGCCCCAAGGCGCTGTCCGAGCCGGGCGGTACCCGCTGCCCGCCCGCTGCCCGCCCGCGCCCGGCCGGTGTCCCGGCCGGTGTCGGTGCCGGTATCAGTGCCGCTCCACCGCCGCGTTGTACGCCGCGACCAGCGCCCGCCGCGCCACCCGTTCCACCGGCCGCAGTGCCTCCGACCGCGCCGCCATCTCCGAGGCGGCCACCGCGCCCCCCGGGCCGTGCTCGTACGCCAGCGACACCAGCAGGTCCACCCGCTGCGCCAGCGCCAGCACCCGCACCGCCCGCGGCGGGTACCCCGGCGCCAGCACCTCCCGTCCGGCCTCCGCCCGCGCCCGGTACGCCGACAGCGCCGCGTCGGCGACCGGCCCCGACCCCGCCACGTCCAGCCGGGTCAGCACCACCGTCGCCTCGCGCAGCGCCTCCGCCAGCTCCCGCTCCGCCTCGCCGAGCGACGGCACGTCCGCGGGCGGGGCCTCCCGTACCGGCAGGCAGTGCCAGGTCACCGACACGTGCAAGTCCCCGGCCGGGCCCACCTCGAAGACCTCCGGCACCAGTCCCAGGCCCGCGCCCACCGCGACCACCGCCTCCTCGGCGTCCAGCGCCCGCGCGTTGAACTCGGGCGGCCCGCTCAGCCCCAGCGGATGCCCGGGCGCCGGCAGGGCCACCCGCAGTCCGGTCACCCCCAGCGCCCGCATCCGCCCGAGCGCCAGCGTGAGCCCCACCGGACCCGGTTCCCCGGGCAGGCCCTCCACCCGGTGCACGGCGTCCTCGCCCACGATCGACGACACGGCCTCGTCGGGCGAGACCAGACCTGCCAGCAGCGCGTTCCCCCAGGCGGCCAGCCGCCCTGAACGTGGTTCGAAAAGCATCCCCCAACTCTACGGACCGCACCCCGCGCCGGACCCCGTACCCGGGCACCTCCCCGACCCCGACCCGGCCCCGGCCCCGGACCCCTCTCCGAGTGGCGTAGGTTCTTCCCTGGGGCTGCGCCTGCCGGCGCACAGAGAACCGTGACTGCAAGGGGTGACAACACGCTCATGAGCGATGTTCTGGAGCTGGTGGACGTATCCGTGGTCCGCGAGGGCCGGGCTCTGGTGGACCAGGTCTCCTGGTCGGTGAAGGAGGGGGAGCGCTGGGTGATCCTCGGCCCCAACGGCGCCGGCAAGACCACACTGCTGAACCTCGCCTCCAGCTACCTCTTCCCCACCAAGGGCGCCGCCACCATCCTCGGCAGCACCCTCGGCAAGGTCGACGTCTTCGAGCTGCGCCCCCGCATCGGCATCGCCGGTATCGCGATGGCCGACAAGCTCCCCAAGCGGCAGACCGTCCTGCAGACCGTCCTCACCGCCGCGTACGGCATGACGGCGACCTGGCAGGAGGAGTACGAGGACATCGACGAGCAGCGCGCCCGCGCCTTCCTCGACCGCCTCGGCATGACCGGTTACCTCGACCGGAAGTTCGGCACGCTCTCCGAGGGCGAGCGCAAGCGCACGCTGATCGCCCGCGCCCTGATGACCGACCCCGAGCTGCTGCTCCTCGACGAGCCCGCGGCCGGCCTGGACCTCGGCGGCCGCGAGGACCTCGTACGCCGCCTCGGCCGCCTCGCCCGCGACCCGCTCGCGCCCTCGATGGTCATGGTCACGCACCACGTCGAGGAGATCGCCCCCGGCTTCACCCACGTCCTGATGATCCGCCAGGGCAAGGTCGTCGCCTCGGGTCCGATCGACCTGGAACTCACCTCGCGCAACCTCTCGCTCTGCTTCGGCCTCCCCCTGGTCGTCGAGCGCAACGGCAACGACCGCTGGACGGCCCAGGGCCTGCCCCTCCGCTAGCGGGAACGCCCCGGAAGGGACGGGGCCGGGCGGACCGAACCACCCCGCACCCTGTCCCGACCGCGCCCGCCCGACCTACCATGACCACGTGGACATCGACGCGTGGGTGTGGTGGCTGATCGGCGCGGTCGGACTGGGCATCCCCCTCGTCCTGACCGCCATGCCGGAGTTCGGCATGTTCGCCGTCGGCGCGGTGGCGGCCGCCGTGACGGCGGCGCTCGGCGGGGGAGTGGTCGCGCAGGTCCTGGTCTTCGTGATCGTGTCGGTCGCGCTCATCGCCGTGGTCCGCCCGATCGCCAACCGCCATCGTGACCAGCGCCCCCAACACCGCAGCGGAATCGACGCGTTGAGAGGCAAGGGCGCCGTCGTACTCGAACGCGTCGACGGCAGCGGCGGCCGTATCAAGCTCGCCGGGGAGATCTGGTCCGCCCGCTCCCTCGACGCGGACACCAGCTTCGAACCCGGCCGGTCCGTCGACGTCGTGGAGATCGACGGGGCGACCGCAGTCGTCATGTGACCGTCTCCGCAAGGGACTTGGGAGCCGTCACCCGGACGGCGTGTGAGCCGTCACGCAGCCGTCATGTGAGCAACCAGCCGACTCGCGGCCCCGGGGTCTGCGAGACTCCGCTCAACGGGGCAGCACAGACAGCCGGAAGGGCACGGGGAACCGCATGCAACCGATCATCATCGTCCTGATCATTCTGGTGGTTCTGGTCTTCATCGCACTGGTCAAGACGATCCAGGTGATCCCGCAGGCCAGCGCAGCCATCGTCGAGCGCTTCGGCCGCTACACCCGCACCCTCAACGCGGGCCTGAACATCGTCGTTCCGTTCATCGACTCGATCCGCAACCGGATCGACCTCCGCGAACAGGTCGTCCCCTTCCCGCCGCAGCCGGTCATCACCCAGGACAACCTGGTCGTCAACATCGACACCGTCATCTACTACCAGGTGACCGACGCCCGGGCCGCGACCTACGAAGTGGCCAGCTACATCCAGGCCATCGAGCAGCTGACCGTCACCACCCTCCGCAACATCATCGGCGGCATGGACCTGGAGCGCACCCTCACCTCCCGCGAGGAGATCAACGCCGCCCTGCGCGGAGTCCTCGACGAGGCCACCGGCAAGTGGGGCATCCGCGTCAACCGCGTCGAGCTCAAGGCCATCGAGCCGCCGACCTCCATCCAGGACTCGATGGAGAAGCAGATGCGCGCCGACCGCGACAAGCGCGCCGCGATCCTCCAGGCCGAGGGCGTCCGCCAGTCCGAGATCCTGCGCGCCGAGGGCGAGAAGCAGTCCTCCATCCTCCGAGCCGAGGGTGACGCCAAGGCCGCCGCCCTGCGCGCCGAGGGTGAAGCGCAGGCGATCCGCACGGTGTTCGAGTCCATCCACGCCGGCGACGCCGACCAGAAGCTCCTCGCCTACCAGTACCTCCAGATGCTCCCGAAGCTCGCCGAGGGCGACGCGAACAAGCTCTGGATCGTGCCCAGCGAGATCGGCGACGCGCTCAAGGGCCTCTCCGGCGCCATGGGCAACTTCGGCCCGATGGGCGGCGGTTCCGGCTTCAACCCGCAGAACTCCGGCAAGGCCACCGCCGACGCGGGCGACAAGGCCACGCCGGACCGCCGCGAGCAGCCCCCCATCGACTGACGGCGCCCCCGCCCCGGGACCCCGGCACACCGGGCGGGCCGTGCCGTCCTGCATGATCGGGTGAGGCCCCTCGACCTTCATGGCGGGGAGGCGACCCACTCATGCAAAGGGGATGGCCCCTCCCGTGTCCGTCTGGGAATCACTCGCGGTCTTCGCCGCCGGCATCGGCGCCGGCACGATCAACACCATCGTCGGCTCCGGCACCCTGATCACCTTCCCGGTGCTGCTCGCCACCGGCCTGCCGCCGGTCACCGCCAACGTCTCCAACACCCTCGGCCTGGTACCCGGGTCCATCAGCGGGGCCATCGGCTACCGCAAGGAACTCCGGGGCCAGCGCTCCCGGATCCTGCGGCTCGGCGCGGTCTCCCTCGTCGGCGGTTGCGCCGGAGCCGTCCTGCTCCTCACCCTGCCGTCCGACTCCTTCGACACGATCGTGCCCGTCCTCATCGGACTCGCCCTCGTGCTCGTCGTCCTCCAGCCCCGCCTCGCCAAGGCGCTGCGCCGCCGCCAGGACGCCGCCGGAGGCGACACCGGCCATCCCGACGGCGGCCCCGCCCTGCTCACCGGCATGTTCTTCTCCAGCGCCTACGGGGGCTACTTCGGCGCCGCCCAGGGCGTGCTCTACCTCGGCCTCATGGGCCTGCTGCTCCGCGAGGACCTCCAGCGGATCAACGCCGTGAAGAACGTCGTCGCCGCCCTGGTCAACGGCATCGCCGCCGTCGTCTTCCTCTTCGTCGCCGAGTTCGACTGGACCGCCGTCCTGCTGATCGCGGTCGGCTCCACCATCGGCGGCCAGATCGGCGCCAAGGTCGGCCGCCGCCTCCCGCCGACCGCCCTGCGCGCGGTCATCGTGACCGTCGGCATCCTCGCGATCGTCCAGCTGCTCGTCCGCTGAGCGGCGTAGCGGAATTACGCCGCCCAGCGCGAGCGCGTACGCGCGGACCGGGGGCTCACGGCTAGGCGGAACGCTCCAGCCACTCCGGCAGGACGTCCCGCCCCGCCACCCCCAGCGCCAGCAGCATGGCATCGGCCGGGGACGGCACGAACGGCTTGCGGAGCAGGGGCATCCCCGCCTCCTCCGGCGTCCGGGCCGCTTTGCGGTGGTTGTCCTCGGCACAGGAGGCCACCGTGTTCAGCCAGGTGTCCCCGCCGCCCTGGGCCCGCGGGAGCACGTGGTCCACGGTCGTCGCGCGCTTCCCGCAGTACGCGCACCGGTGCTGGTCCCGGACCAGCACCCCCCGCCGTGACCAGGGGGCATGTCTTCGGAAGGGCACCCGTACGTACCTGCAGAGCCTGATCACCCGAGGCATCGGCAGCTCCACGGTGGCAGCTCGCACACGCAGCTCGGGATGGGACTGCTCGACCACGGCCTTGTCCTGGAGCACCAGAACCACCGCCCGGTTCAACGTCACCGTCGACAGCGGCTCGAAGCTCGCATTCAGCACCAGCGTGTCCCGCATCTCGCCCACCTCCCGTGTGCAGGCCCGCGACCACACCGGCAGCAGGGCCCGCGACCACTCTGGCCGCGCGCGCCACGCGGGACAACGCAATAAAAATGCCCGGTCCTGGCCGTCTTTAGACCAGGACCGGGCAAACGCTCGGAGAACGATCAGCCGGCGGGCGCCTCGTACTCGCCGATCAGCTGGGCCCGCCCGAGGGTGTGGAAACGGAGGTTGAACCCGACCACGGCGGGGGAGACGTCGCCGTCGGGGCCGAGCTCCTCCTGATCCACCGCGTACACGGTGAAGACGTACCGGTGCCGCTCCCCGGCCGGCGGGGCCGCCCCGCCGAAGTCCGCGGTCCCGTAGTCGTTGCGCACGTGCACCGCCCCCGCGGGCAGCCCCTCGAACTTCCCGCCGCCCGCCCCGGCCGGCAGCTCCGTGACCGACGCCGGCAGGTCGAACAGCACCCAGTGCCAGAACCCGCTGCCCGTGGGCGCGTCCGGATCGAAGCACGTCACGGCGAAGCTCTTCGTCCCCTCGGGGAAGCCCTCCCAGCGCAACTGCGGGGAGACGTTCCCGCCCGACAGGACCTGGGCGTCACCCAGGTCCGCCCCGGGTTCCAGGTCCGTACTCGTCACGGTGAAGGCGTGCACCTCGGGATGGAAGTCGTGCGGCAGGGGCGCCCTGCTCTGCTCGGTCACTGCTGACCCTCCTGGTCGGTGGCTGATCGGACGCGTGTCCTGGACGGAGCCCAGGAGCTAGAGCCAGTTGCGCGTGGAACCGACGGAGGCGATCCACTGGTTCAGGTACGCCGTCCAGTCGGTCTCCTGGTAGGAGTGCAGCCCCACCTGGAAGCAGCGGAAGGTGTCGCTGCCCTCGCTGAACAGCCCGGGCTTCTTGTCCATCTCCAGGACGACGTCCATCTCGCGGCCGTCGGAGACGAAGGTCAGCTCGACCTGGTTCAGGCCCCGGTACTGCGACGGCGGCGCGAACTCGATCTCCTGGTAGAACGGCAGCGTCTGCCGCGTGCCGCGGATGTGCCCGCGCTCCATGTCCGCGCTGCGGAAGGAGAAGCCGAGCTGGCGGAACGCGTCGAGGATCGCCTGCTGCGCCGGCACCGGGTGCACGTTGATCGCGTCGAGGTCGCCCGCGTCGACCGCGCGCGCGATCTCCAGCTCGGTGCTGACCCCGATGTTCATCCCGTGCAGGTGCTGGCCCCCGAAGTGGGTGATCGGCGTCTCCGACGGGATCTCCAGCCCGAACGGCACGACGTGCAGCGCGCCGGCCTGGACCTGGAAGGCACCGCCGAGGCGCTGCTTGTTGAAGACGACGTCCTGCTTGTACTCCTGGTCGCCGCCCTCCACCTCGACCCGCGCCTGGAGACCGACGGACAGCCCCTCGATCTGCTGGTCGACGGACCCGCCCTGGATCCGGACCTCGCCCTGGACGATGCCGCCCGGCACGACGTTCGGCTCGGTGATGACCGTGTCCACGGACGCACCGCCGGCACCCAGGCTCGCGAACAGCTTCTTGAACCCCATGTTCAAACTCCCCTGAAGAAGGATCTAAGGATCGGAAGGACCCGGCGGCGACACCACCACGGGCGTCGCGCGCCTACCCCACACCAACGCGGAACATTAGGCCCCGGTTGCACGCGCGCCCCTTCCAGTACGCTCGACCGGATGAGCGCGCGCCCCGACCGTACGCCCCTGACCCGGGCCTTCTTCGACCGCCCGGTCCTCACCGTGGCCCCGGACCTGCTCGGCCGCACCCTGGTCCGCAGCACACCGGAGGGCCCCCTCGAACTGCGCATCACGGAGGTCGAGGCGTACGAGGGCGAAGCCGACCCGGGCTCCCACGCCTACCGGGGCCGCACCGCCCGCAACGCATCGATGTTCGGCCCGCCCGGACACGCGTACGTCTACTTCATCTACGGCATGTGGTTCAGCCTCAACCTGGTATGCGGCCCGCCCGGTCTCGCGAGCGGGGTCCTGCTGCGTGCGGGGGAGGTGACGACCGGCGCAGACCTGGCCGCCAAACGTCGTCTTTCAGCCAAGAACCCGAGAGAACTGGCCAAGGGTCCGGCCCGGCTGGCCACGGCCCTGGCCATCGATCGCTCCCTCGACGGCACCGACCTCTGCGCCGGCCCCGATTCCCCGCTGTCCGTCCTGGAGGGAACCCCCACCCCGCCCGACCTGGCGAGCAGCGGCCCACGGACCGGAGTGGGCGGCGACGGCGCCCACCACCCGTACCGCTTCTGGATCACCCAGGACCCGACGGTCAGCCCGTACCGCGCCCACGCGCCACGCCGCCGCTCAACTTGACTCGCCCTTCCTGGACGCCTAACGTTGTCCGAGCCGCTTGAACGGGGCACTGCCATCAGCAGACCTCCAGCGGCCAACCCACTACCTACGACGAACCCCTGGCGGGGTCCTCTTCGGCATGTCCGAATTCCACGCCGGCAGCTCGATTATGAGCAGCGAAGGGAAAGCGTTAACGTAGCGGAGCGCCGAAAGGCCGAAGACCTTCCGACGGTCACCGAATTCAATTCCAAGCTGGAAACGGTGTGGAAATGATCTGGTAGAGTCGGAATCGCCGGAAAGGAAAGCGCGAAAGCGAATACCTGGAAAGCACCGAGGAAGTCAGG
>NZ_JBHXSY010000077.1:0-17023 GCF_042715295.1 Streptomyces sp. NPDC058701
GCGGGGATCAGTGTCCGGCTCGGGTCCGGACCAGGCCGAATAGCGGGGACTACGCTGATGAGCGAGGGACGGGACGAGACGGCAGCCGGGCTGGCCCGGATCGAGGGCTTCCTGATGAGTCAGGCAGCCCTTCGGGAGGCACGCGAGGAAGGGCAGGCCTTCGCGCGCACCCTTACCTGGCTCGGCCCCGACGAACAGGACGCGATCAGCGACCGCTTCGCCCACCGCCACCTGAGCATGCGCCGGGAGATGCTGGCCACGACCGTGGCGCGGGCGGCGGAACTCAAAGACGAGTACGCACACCGGTACGGTGAGCTGTGCCGGCGCGCCACCGGCCTGGCGGCAGGCGTCTTCGCTCTCTGGACAGCCGTCCTGATTCTCCTCTGCCGCCGCTGAAGCACGCTCCCGCCGATGCCGTGCAGGGATGCCCCCGAGCTGCGTCGAGCCGGTCGGGGCAACCCAGGCAGGCGGCGGGCATGGACACGGGGCGCGGGAAGCACAGAGCACAGCGGACGGGCCCCGGGCGGATACTCCGGGGCCGTAGTGCGGGTCGCGTAGTCGACCGTCGCCGACGCCCCGCGTCGAGTCGGGCATCGCCATCTCGTCTGGTCCGAACGGGTCGCCGGAGGCGCCGGAGCGGGCGGCCCGGGAAGGTGCGCCGCTCCGGCTCATCGCTAACGCCACACGTTGGCCTAAGGTCACTGTCCGGGTGGGCTGAACCCGGAGGTGGCCTGTCGCCAGACGGGTATCACTCGACGGAGAGTGCCTGCAGGAGGTCTGCGACCTGGGGGTCGGGCAGGGCGCGGGCGACGTCCGCCTGGGCGACGATGCCGACCAGGCGGTGGCCGTCGATGACGGGCAGGCGGCGTACCTGGTGCTCGCTCATGGTGGCCAGGATCTCGGCGGCGTCGTCGTCGGCGCCGATGGTGACCACCTCACCCTGCGCCAGCTCGCCGGCCTTCACCTGGCCGGGGTCCTTGCCCGCGCCCAGGACCTTCACCACGATGTCGCGGTCGGTGAGCATGCCCTTGAGCTTGTCGCCCTCGCCGCAGATCGGCAGCGCGCCGACGCCCATCTGCGTCATCTTCTTCGCGGCCTCAAGGACCGTCTCCTGCGCGCCGATGCACTCGGCGTCTTCCGTCATGATGTCGCGGGCCGTGGTCATGCGGTCGGGCTCCTTGTCTGTGGCTGCGTATGGGCCGTGCTCGGGTTGGCAGGGGCGGGGCTGCTCGGCGTGTGAGCTTTGCCGGGGCGGCACTCAGGTGTGCAGGCGGCTGTTGGTGCCGTCGTGGCCGTCCGCGTGGTCCTCGTCGAATCAGCGGTCGCCCGCGGCGAGGTAGCGGAAGGAGTGGACGCTCTTGCCGGGCAGGGCGACGGTGACGGCACGCATGCCGTCCTTCCGGGGTTCCAGGGTGTGGATGCCGGGCTGCCAGTCGTTGAAGTCGCGGACGACGCTGACCGGGCCGGGTGGCGTCTCCGCGGGCAGGACAAACGTGACCTGGGTACGGTCCTTGAGCTGCTTGCGCTCCAGCTTGGGGGGCTCCTGACGGCTCGGGGGTGTTGCGCCTCATCGTCGGGCCGGCTTCCGGGACGGGCTGCCGGACGCGCCTGGACGGGGACCGCCTTCACTCTTGCGACACTGTGTGACCGAAATGATGCAACGGGTCATTGATCGTGTCAGCGTGGTGCCGGTAAGACTTCCACACCGCGAGGAGCCATCGTCATGAGCGAGCAGGACAAGCGGCAGCAGCCGGGTCGGTTGAGCGAGGGGCCTGAGAAGACGGGGACGCAGCGCCAGCCTTCTGCGGGCCGGGCCCCGGGGCGTCCCCAGCAGCCGGAGAAAGCCTCCCGCGGCCTGGACGAAGAGACCAAACGCCGCCGCGAGGAAGACCTGGTGAGCGAGGGCGACGTCGAGGGCGACGAGCTGTAGCAGCCCCACCCCCAAGGCCCGGCCGGACGGCAGCGCTGCATTGAGGCGGGCTTCGAACCCGCTGCTGGGTCTGCGCCTGTACGCCGATAGCAATCGCTGCCCCGATCACAGCGTGGGGTCATTGAGTTCCACACCGCCCCGGCAGGTCCCAGCGGCCGCGGGCGGGAGAAGGCTCTTCACCCAGGCGTGCCTGGGTGAAGGCCGGCTGTGCCGTGTCCGACGGCGGTCACCATTCGGCGTGTACGTCGTGGCTGTCGTAGCGGACCCCGGCGGCGGTGATCCAGGGGCGGAAACATGCGGGCGTTGTGTGGTCGTGGGTGTAGATGACTGATTCGCCTGTGTCGTCGGTGACGATGACGGCTCCGGCCTTCTGCGCGCTGCGCAGAGCGTGCGTCCAGTGGCGGCCACGTCGGCCGGTACGGTAGTCGGGGATCTTGCATTGGGACATTGGTCACCGCCTTGTAGCCACGGGCTGACTGGACCCGCCGCAGGCCGCATATCGGACGGCCGTTATACCCGTCTTGGCCCTGATGTGAACTCCGCGGTGACGGGCGAGGGGCGGGTACCTGCGGGTGGAGGCGAACGGTTGCGTTCGAGCTCCGCGGCGTAACTGGCAGAGTGACTGGATCAGGGATGCCGAGGGCCTCCAGCCTTGGCACCGCCGCTCCGTACCTCGCGCCGAAGCCCGGCGCCAGCGAGCTCCGCGACGTGCCCTCGAAGGGGGTCCCAGTGAGCAGGTGCGGTTGGACGTGCCAAGCATGTATGTCGATTGCCCGTAGACCGTGAAGGCGTTTCCGGCGTTTTTGGCACATGCCGACGGCGCAGGACTGCTGCTGCGCCAGCGTGTGTGTTTGTTCTCGGGCGGTATGGACAGGCGCCGGGTGCCGCGGTCTTGCCGGCCGCTCGGGCCGCCCGCGGGCTGGGAGGAACCATGCGTGCAAGATTTTTGACGATTGCGGTGTTCACGGCTTCCCTGGCGTGTTCGGGGGTGTCGGCAGTTGCCGCCGCGCCGGCTCCGGACAGTGCCGATGCGCGTTTCATGCAGATGGCTCACCAGAGCAACCTGGCGGAGATAGCCGCCGGTCAGGACGCGCAGAAGAACGCGACCACGTCGTGCGTCAAGCAGGCCGGTGCCACTCTGGTCAGCGATCACACCAAGCTCGACGCGGAGCTCTCCGCGCTGGCGAAGAAGGGTGACGTCTCCCTGCCGGGAGCCCCGACCCCTGAGCAGCAGAACGCGCTCGCCGACGTCCGGTCCAAGGCGGGCAGTCCCGACTACGACAAGGCGTGGCTGATGGCCCAGGAAGCCGGTCACGCCAAGACGCTCACGCTGATCGACCAGCAGATCAGCCAGGGCACGGACACGGAGACCACCGCTGCGGCGAAGAAGGCCCGCCCGGTGGTAGCCATGCATCTGGACATGGTCCGCGGCGGGACCTGCCACACGTGAGGATGCCTCGTCCCGCATAACCGCACCGCACCGGGGGCGGAACCTGGGGTTGCAGGGTGTCCCCGCCAGGCACTACGCGTGCTCGACCGGCACACGAGCGTTCGAGCTTCGCCCTGCCCAGCCCGGGTCCGACTCGGGCAACGACTCGGGGCAACGAGGCCTTCGAAGCTTGGCCTCGAGCTCGTCGCCGGTGGAGACACCGCCAACCCTGTGAGCAGAGGGCCGAGCAGGCCATTTGCGTGATTTGTTCTTTACGCGATGCTTACTCGCCGGTTTTCGGGTAGTCGCCTGGTGGGACGGCGTCGATCATGGCGCCTCCCGCCCCGTGGAGCACTCCGTGCTCCGCACGACGGATTGGACACCGCCATGACCACCGCGAACCCGGGCGGCACCTCAGGCCGCCGGAGCACCAGTGCCGACGTGTCCGGACACCGGACGCGCCGGCTGTCGACCGAGACGAAGTCGGCCCTGAAGACGACGGAGTTCTTCGTCTACATCGCTGCCGTCATCGCGGTCCTCATCGCGTCCATGCTCGTGGGCACCGAAGAGGGCCACCGCGACTACTTCCGCGCCGACCAGGCATGGATGTACATCGTGATCCTCACCGTCGGCTACATGCTCAGCCGCGGGCTGGCCAAGTCCGGCAGCCGGGACAACTACGACGACAACGGCTCCTGACCCCGCATCACGGGGGAGAAGCCCAGCCGCACGCGAGACCTCGTCGCCCAGTCGGCCCGGGCCCCGCTCGCCGCGTCTCCTGCGCAGTCGCTGCGCGGCATCCGGGTGATCCCGGCGCCACCACGGCCTTCTCCCTCCCGCTTGGGGGAAGTCCTCACCGCGCAAGGTGGCTGTGACCTGTGCTGGGCCAACAGCGCCTCGCAGCGAGCCGCCCTCTGCCCGGCCATCAGGCCGGGCAGAGGGCGGCGCAGAGCAAGACGGTGGCTCCCGGTAGGGCGGGAGGAGGCGTCAGTCCCTGGCGATGGCCATGCCGAGGAAGATCCCCACCACCAGCGCGACACTGCCGACGGCCATCACCGACCACGTCCCCGCCTGCGTCGCGCCGAACGTCGAGGTCATCCCCGCCTGCGTCGCCGCCTGCGTCGCCTGCGCCCCCGCCATGGTCGCTTCCTGGACGGCCAGGCTGGTCTCCAGCGTCTGAATCTTGCTCTCCAGCTCAGACTGCTCCATTACGCGGTTCCTCTCTCACGGGTGCCGGGCCGGTCCCGGCATCACCGTCCATCGATTCCCCAGCACGCGGACACAGCCGCAGCCCTCGCCCGGGGTGTACCCGTTTGCCGACGACGGGGGCCCGTGGCCAAGGCCGGCCGGGCGATCTTTGGGGCGGCGTATACGCCGGGCAGCCGCCGAAGCTTCCCGGGCGACCGCGATGCCTACGGTGGGATCCGCACTGCAGGCACCGCCCGGCCGCCGGCTCCAGCGCATGGTTTGCGCACTATCGGCTGTCGCTTCGTGCAGCGGACGAAGGCGGGCCTCCCCGCGACCAACGGTGGTGCGGCTTTCGGAGGCGGGCTGAGGGGCGGTGGCCCTGCCCGCCGTGTTCCAGCCGTCCGAGAGCCGGAAGGCGCTGCCGTGCCTGGCCAGCCCCTCCGTGCTGCCAGACACGGCCGAGCAGCACGACGGCTGGCTGGCCCATCAGAGTGACTCGGCGCGTTAGGGGACCGGATCAGCCTCGCGTGGCATGCCGCAACTGAGACCTTGGGGGGCGCCTGGCCCCGTTCTGTCTGGATTTCGCCGTTTCATACGGTCCTCCGGGGCACGCGTGGTCCCAGGTCTGTACTCGTGCTCCGCCCGAGGTGCGCGGGACGAACTTCCTGGGAAGCCGTGCCCGTCATGGCCTTCAACCCGCTCGAACACCGCGGTATCCCTCTCGACCGTCAACTGCGCAGCTGGCGGGAGCTGAACGTCACTCCCATCGATCCGGACGCGAGTGACCCGTACACCCGGTGCCGCATCATCACGATGAACGGAATCGAGGTCGAGGCGATCCTCTTCGGCCACAACCTCGCCCGCAACTGCGTTGATCCGGAGGTCAAGCGGCAGCTCGCCCGCACCCGGTACATCGAGGCGCAGCAGCAGAAGGTCGTCAACTGGCTGTTTCCCGGCGTTTCCTCGGTGCTGGAGACGACGATCGCCTACGAGCAGGTAGCGGTGGACCTGACGGCGTGGGTGGCGCGCATGGAGCCGGACCCGTACCTCAAGCAGGCGTACGAGTTCGGGGTACTTGAGGACTTCGACCACCTGTACCGGTACGCGAACCTGTACGAGATGATCGAGCACCGCAAGGCCGAGGCGATCGTGGACGGTCTGACCGAGGTGATGCCGGGCCGGCCGACCCCCATGCACCACCGCAACCCGGTGGACAACGTGCGTGACCCCTACGACAAGAACCGGACGGATCCCCTGTCGAGGCTGCACGCGCTGACGATCCTGTCGGCGGAGCAGCAGACAATGAACTTCTACATGAACACAGGCCCCACCTACATGGAGCCCATCGCCCGGCAGCTCTACCAGGAGATCGGCCTCATCGAGGAGGAGCACGTCACCCACTACGAGTCCCTGGTCGATCCGGGCGAGACGTGGTGGGAGCAGCTGGTCACCCACGAGTACAACGAGTGCTACCTGTACCACTCCTTCATGGAGCAGGAGAGCCACCCCAAGGTGAAGGCGGTGTGGGAGCTGCACCTGAACATGGAGCTGGAGCACCTTCGGATCGCGTGCGACCTGATGCGCCGCCACGACGGGCGGGAGCCGGAGGAAATCCTCGCGCCGGAGCTGCCGAATGTGCTCACGTTCGAACCCAACAAGGCCTACCTGCGGGAACTGCTGGCCACCCAGATCGACCTGACCACCCTCGGAGCCGGCTACGTGCGGGAGGCGCACGAGCGCTTCGAGGAGATGCAGGCAACGATCCACGGCGGGGAGGCGCCGCCCAGCGACCGGGTCATGCAGCAGCACCAGGAGATGTTCGGGCGCGACTACCGCGTGGAGACCGAGGGCCCCCACCCCGACCCCGCGCAACGCGCGTGAAGGGGCCGGTCGAGTACAGCCGGCCGGCGACCGAGTGTCATGCGGCGCCGGGAACAGACCCGATCTCCAGGAGGATGTCGTGAAGGACGTACAGGACGACGAGAAGCAGGCGGGTGACCCCGCAGCCGGCGAGGACGTGGTGGCTCTCCTTGTGCGCCAGCACGGGCAGATCCACAGCCTCTTCGACGAAGTACGGCTGAGCGACGGCGAGGACCGCAAGGACGCCTTCGACCGTCTGGTCCGGCTCCTGGCCGTCCACGAGACGGCGGAAGAAGAAGTCGTGCACCCGTACGCCCGCGGCGCCTTCGACGGCGGTGACGATGTCGTGCAGGAACGCCTCGCGGAGGAGAACGCGGCCAAGGAGATGCTGACGAGCCTGGAGGGCATGGACACCAGCGATCCGAAGTTCATGCCGATGCTGCTCTCCCTGCGCGACGCCGTGCTCGTGCACGCCCGCGCCGAGGAACGGTACGAATTCGCCCTGCTGCGCCGCACCAGCTCCCCCGCCCGTCTCATGACCATGGCCAAGGCGGTCCGGGCGGCGGAGAAGATGGCACCGACCCACCCCCACCCCGGTGCGGAGAGCGCGTCCGCCAACATGATGCTCGGCCCCATGGCCGCGCTGGTAGACCGCACCCGCGACGCCATCCGCGGAGTCATGGACAAAGACTCCGACCCGGACGCCTGAGGAACTCCCCCGCAGGCGATGATGCCGGCAGTGAACGCGCAGTCGGCCTTCCCTCTTGTTACACCCGAGGGAAGGCCGTCGGGGATACCAGTCGACCCCGCCCGGGGGTCCCGCCGGTTTCCGGCCGTCGAAAAGTGCTCCCTGCCCTGGTTCACGGTGCGGTGTGTTCTCTGGCCGGTGCCGGGTAGGCGCTGCCTCGAAAGCCCACCAGCTGCCGACCACGGCGCCTACGCCGTGACGCTCTTATCAGGCGGAACGAGGGACATCGATGGCCACACTCCAGGGTTTGCGGTCCCACGGCGGGCACCTGTGCGCGATGGCCGGGTTCGCCGGATACGCGGCCGGCTGGACGGTGCTGCAGCGCCGGAGCGGAAGGACGCGGCCCGCCCCGCCCGGGCCCTGGGACCTCGCGCTTATCGCCACCGCCACATTCCGGCTCAGTCGGCTGATCGCCAAGGCCACGGTGACACGGCCCGTGCGCGCCCCGTTCACGCAGGTGGACGGCGCGGGCGCCCCGGCCGAACTCAACGAGACCCCCCGCGAGGAGCCCGGCCGCACGACAGTAGGCGAGCTGATCAGCTGCCCCTTCTGCCTGAGCGTGTGGATCGTCACCACCTTCACCGGCGCCCGCACCATCTGGCCGGAAGCCACCCGCACAGTAACCGGCGCCCTGACTGCGCTGACCCTCTCGGACGCCCTGCAGTTCGGACACGCGGCTCTCGCAGAACGTACGGGTCACTGACCTGCGGCCGTGCGCTCTCCCAGCGCGACACCTGACGGAAAGGTCTGCCGATGTCCCGGTCCATCACCCTGCAGAGCGTCGAGGAGCTCGGCGGGCAGTCCAGCGTTCTGGCCCGCCAGCGTCGCGACCACGAGGAACTCGATCGCCTCATGCACCGGTACGAATCCGGCGGGCTTCCGCCGGCGGAACGGCAGCAGACGCTCAAGGACATCTTCCAGCTCACCTTCAGCCACGCCTTCGCCGAGGAAACCGTACTGTGGCCCGCCCTGCGACGGCTCGCTCCCGACGGTGAGGAACTCACCTCGCAGGTGGAGGAAGAGCACCAGCAGATCAACGAGCTCGCCATCGAGATTCAAAGCACCGACCCGGACGATCCCAGGCACGACCAGCTCACCGCCGCTGCCTTCGCTCTGATCCGGCAGGACATCCGCGACGAGGAGGACATCCTGCTACCGCGCCTCCAGGAGGCGCTCGGCCACGACACCGCCCGGCTGCGGCGGCTCGGCACCACGTGGGAGACCGTACGGCGTACCTCCCCCACCCGACCCCACCCCGCCGTTTCCCGCCGACCCCCCGGCAACGCCCTGGCCGGCATCCCCCTCAGCGTCCACGACCGGGTCCGCGACGCGCTCCGCCCCGCCCCACCCGGCACCTCATCAGCCCGCCCGATCGCCGCGGTGCTGACGACCACCGTCCTTGCGGCCGGTCTGGGCTTCGTTCTCCTGCGCAATCGGCGATACCGCGCGCGATAACGACTCGGCGTTCACCGGCCAGGACCAGGCCGCAGAGACGAACACCGTCGCCTCCCCGGTTCCGGGCGGTCAGCCGGTCGATCACACCGCTTACGCCTTCTCGCAAGCCTTGATCAGCTGCTCGCGCGTCATCGCGGGCAACCCGGGATGTCGGCTGGCCTCGCGTTCGTACAGGTCGGCTTGCTCAGCCCAGCGGGCATCAGGCCTTGGTGCGGTTGAGGGTGTTGCCGAGGCGGCGGGTTGCGGCGAGGGCGCCGTAAGCGGCGCCGAGAAGGAAGGTCGAAGTGAAGACGGCGAGGACGGCAGTCCAGTCCATGACGACGGGGATGTCGGCAGGCCACTGCGGGCGGCGGGCAGGGACAGCCCTTAGGTGCAGCAGTCGCCGACCAGGACCTAACCCAGCCAGACGATGCCCAGGACGGACAGCCGCCGCGTGAGCCGGTTGGCCACGTACACGACGGAGAGCTGGCCCACGGACGCGGCCCGGACGTCCTGCCCCTCGGGATCGCCGGCGTTCCACTGGGGCCAGCCCCACGGGGCGCGCACCGCGATGTCCAGGACGTCGCGGACCGTCTCCCGGGCCGGCTCGGGCAGCTCGGCGAGGGTCTTCGCAGCCTGCGGGGACAGGCGCACTGCCCACGGCTGTTCGGTCACGGGCGGCCGCCGAGGACGTCGTCCAGGTCCACGAAGTCGGCGTCGTCCTGGCCGGAGTCCATGAAGGCGTCGACGTCCGGGGCCGCGGCCGCGCGCAGCTGCCAGGTGCGCACCACCTCGTGCAGAGGTGTGAGGCTGTAGGCGTGGCGGGCGTCCTCCAGGGCCTTGGCCCAGTCCCGCTCGAAAGCCGGCACCCACTGCTCGGCACGGCGGTCTCCCCGGAGCTGGGCGAGGAGTTCAGCCGCAGCGCCGGGTGCGGGCGCGTACGAGGCGGCGGGTGTGTGGTCGGGCTGGGCGCTCATCGGCTCCTCCTGCGGCGGGTGCTACCGGCCACCGTAGAACGCCGCAGCCTAGGCCGGGACCGTTCCGGCGGAGCAGTCTTCCAGGGGCGTCCACGATCGCGACGGCTGCGCCGGCTTGTTCTACGCCTTGGTCTCAGCTGCCAAGGCCGTCGCTAGCTGTCCTGCGCGGCCAGGAGGGAACCAGGGCCTCGGAGCGGGTGGTCCCGAGCCCGGTAGCGACCGTCTCGGCGGACACGCCGCCGCGCGCAGCTCGCCGGCCGCCTCCCGCCCGACACGGGCGGCGATCCGCTCCAGCACTCCTCCGGACGCCCCGCCTGTTGCACCCAAGGACTACACCGCCTGGGTGCGGGCCTCTTCCACGCTGCCTGCCGTCGGGAACAGCTGGCCGGCTTGGGTGAGTTCCAGGACGCGGGACGGGGGGCCGGCCAGGACCAGGCGGCTGCTGCGCAGCTCGGCTGGACAGGGGATAAGGAATGGCCGATGTGGGGGTTCTCCACATCGGCTCGTGAAGGTGGGCCAGGCGGATCAGGCAGCGGCCTGCTGGTGCTCGGCGTTGAGGCGCTGCGCCTCCTGGAGCTGGTCTTGCAGGACGACGATCCGGCAGGCCGCCTCGACGGGCATGCCCTGATCGACGAGCTCGCGGGCGCGGGCGGCGATGCGCAGCTGGTAGCGGGAGTAGCGCCGGTGGCCGCCGGCGGAGCGGAGCGGGGTGATCAGGCGGGCCTCGCCGATCGCGCGCAGAAAGCTCTGTGGGGTGCCGAGCATGTCGGCGGCCCGGCCCATCGTGTAGGCGGGGGAGTCGTCGTCGTCGAGACGGCCGAACGAGTCGTCTGCGGTCATCGCACCTCTCTGTGAACCACGCGGAGGGGCCCTGGTGCCTATGGCACCAGGGCCCCGAAGGAACTGCTACACCATCTGCCGGCCCAGGAACTGCGCCGGCCTACTGTTTCCGCCTACCCGACCGGACTGCTGTCGGGGTTGCGGGGATCGCGGTTGCTCGACCGGGGACCACCTCACTAACGATGTCCTGCGGTACCCGGACTCAGACCTCGGCCCGGGCGATCCTGATGGCGCCCAATCCCTCCGTTCATCCCTCGGGTGATCAACTACTTACCTGCTGATACTGCGAACTGCGGATACTGCTCCACTCAGAACTGCTGGTACTGCGCGCGACCTCACCGAGCGCCACGCTCCGGCAGCCAGCCCCGTCGCCCGTCCTGCATCTGCTCTGGCTTGGAACCCCACTGCCGAACCTCCCGGTGCGCGCGCCCACCATCGACGCCTCCACCGAGGTACTGCTCACTGCTGGTACTGCGACTGCACTACTGCGGTGGCCCCTGATCACTGCAGGCCACCCGGTCCGGTCGTCAGCCCCGTCGCCGCCATGCAACTAAATCTGGCTTCGGAACTCCACCACCGCACCGTCATGCGGGTACTGCGTGTACTGATTGCCCGGCAGTTCGTCCCTGCAAGGCCCTGCGGTCTCTCTGCGTTACGAGAGAAACCATAACCACACCACCGCTCAATGTCTAATCCAGCCGACATAGATTTTCGGGCGTTGGGCGGCGAGGTAATCAATCTTGAACAGTGCTGGAGGCGGGGTGCAAGGTGGTCATCTCCGGGTTAACCCTCACAGGCCGGGGCACAAGCACCGGACATACGGGACCGCGCATCGACGATCAGAGATTTGGGTGACCTGCATGGACACGATGACCGTCACCGTCGTACCCGCCAGCTCCGCCACATCCGTCGCCGGAGCTCGCGACAGCGCCCGGCGCTTCCTCGCAGACCTCCGGCCGGCGACCACGGCCGAGGCCGCCGAGACCGTGGTCATGGTCGTCTCCGAGCTCGTCACCAATGCCCTGCGCCACGGCGGCGGGACCTGCACCATGGACCTGGCCGCGCACCCCGACAGCGTCGAGGTGGCCGTCCACGACAGCAGTCCGCGGACCCCGCGCATGCGCACCCCCGATCTGAACGGGGGCACCGGAGGCTTCGGCTGGCTTATGGTCAACCGCCTCGCCCACACCACCGCCGTCACCCTCCACCCGGTCGGTGGCAAAACCGTCAGCGCCCTCCTCGCCCGGTAGCACCACCGGCGCCCCAGCCGGGAAACCGGACGGACAGCCGTTCCTGCCGGGCCACCAGATGGGCGCACACATCCGCGAGCACCATCCCGGGGGGCGCGTCGTGGACGCGATCCAGCTCCGACGTCACGCGTCCCCGCAGGGCCCGCTCGGCGCGGATCTACGGGGCTGCTGTGCCCCGGATGCGTGCGACCGGCGTGTGGGCGACGTTGAGGCTCGGCTGTCGAATCGCGAGGGGCGCCGTGATCGTCAAGATGCTGCACGACAAGGGCTTGGGGAGCGAACACCGTCGCCTGCCTGACCATCGGGCTGTCCATCGCCTCGTGGCTGACGTTGATGAAGGTGGAACCGGCGGGCATCGACCGGGCCGACCGGTGGGGAATCTTCATCGCCACCTGGCCGGCGACCTGGTTCGGCCTCGGACAGGCTCTCGCGCAGCACGAACGCGCCGAAGAACTACACGACGACATGTCAGCCTGCGCGGACTCCGGCTCCGCGGCGGGCAGGCGGGAGGCGCGGCTTCGCGGCTCGGCGGCCTGCGGCGAGATCCCCGGGGCCCGTTCCTGCTACTCGGCAACCTTGCCGGCGGTGGCGTCCTCGATGGTGAGTATCTGGTCGGTGCCGGTCACGGCCAGGAGGCGGGCGAGCTGGCGCGGCAGGGGGCCGAGCAGGCGCAGATCGGTTGCGCCGGACAGGGTGAGGAGCAGGTTCAGGAAGGTGGAGTCGCCGAAGGTGACATCGCGGACGTCCAGGACCAGCCGCTCGACCCTGGCCTCCGCGAGGGCTGTATCGCATGCGGCTTGGAGCGGGGCGAGGGTGCTGAACTCGAACTCGCCCGCGCACCGCACCACCCGCTGCCCGTCACGATTGAGCAGAACGGTCACCGTCGGTTCCACGACGCCTCCTTGAGCACACGTAGGGATCATGCTCCCAGCCTGCCCAGCCCGCGGGCATTCACCGGCAGCCTTCCCGGGCACGGGGGAAGCGGGATCAGTGCAGGCGCAGTACGGCTCTGATGGTCTTGCCGCCGGGATGGAGGGTGATGTCGATGTGTTCGGCCAGGCGCTGGATGAGGGGCCATCCGTATCCGCCGGGCTGGCCGGGATCGCTTCGGCGGGCGGTTGGGGTGCGGGTACTCGCGTCGCCGACCGACACGTGCAGGGCGTCACCGGTGATGTCGGTGCGGAAGAGGGTGATGCCGCCGCCGTGGCGGGTCGCGTTGGTGACGAGCTCGGTGGTGACCGTGAGGGCGTCCGCGGCGATCACACTGTCGAGGCCGACGCCGGTCCGCTGCAGAGACTCGCTGACGTGGCGGCGGGCAGCGGCCGCCGTGGTAACAGCCGGTAGGCCGCCGGCCTCGTGACGGTGCGACCCGGGGGTGCCGTCAGCCGATGTAGGCGTGTCCATCCGTGATCACCTGCTCTTCGCCGCGGGAGTCATGCCGTCCCAGCCCGTGCGGGCCGCGGTGTGATGATCAGGATGCCATCGCAGGGACCGGACGTTGTAGTAGCCCGTCGGTTTGGGGCGACAGCGGCCGCTGGGCCGAAGATCGAGTTCCTGACGAGGCTGTGGTGCCGGTCGACGCCGAAAGTCACGTCCGCGGTGGGATGCAGTTCATCGACGGTGCTGTCATTCCTGTGAGTTCGCGATATGCGGTCGCGCCAAGGCGCCGGTCGGGGAGGGAGGAGGCCGACCGGCGTCTCGGAAGGGGTGGGGCCTGTCCACCTGAAGAACAGGTCCACCCGGCCGTACGGATGCCTGGGAAGAGGTGTGGCATCCACGGCCCTTCGGGGAAGTCTTCGTCCACCCGCACCTGCCCTCACGTCTCGGGGTTAACCGTGGTCTTCCGCCCGCCCGGCGGCGCCCTTGAGGACCGCCCCCGATGGACGGGGTCCGTGCCAGTCCAGGCACAGTACGGTCGCGTCGTCTCTCGGCGGCTGGCCGTCGTAGACGTCGGTGACCGCGCCGACCAGAGCGCGCACGACCTCACGGGGATGCTCGTCCGCGGTCTTGCGGAGGAGGCCGGGCAGGTCGACGGCTTCGGCTTCGCGTTCCTGCATGCCGTCGGTGTGGAGCAGAAGACGGTCACCGGGTTGCAGGTCGAGGTCCTGGACCTGGTAGATGCCCGGGTGGTGGCCGAAGCCGAAGGGCATGTTCACGGCCAGGGCGAGTTCGGTGACCGTGCCGTCGCGCAGTCGCAGCGGCTTGGGGTGGCCGGCGTTGACGAGCTGGGCGCCGGATCCGTCGAGGGCGATGCGCAGGAGCTGGCCGGTGGCGAAGGTGCGGTGGCCGTGGTCGAGGAGGACCTGGTGGGTCTGGCGGGCCTGTTCGGCGAGGTCTTCTCCGGCGCGGCGGGCGCCGCGGGAGGCGTTGACGAGGAGGGTGGCCATCAGGGAGGCGTGGACGTCGTGGCCCATGGCGTCGGTGATCGACAGATGCAGGGTGTCGGCATCGAGGCTGTAGTCGTAGGTGTCGCCGGCGATGGTGGCGGCTGGAACCAGGGCGCCGGCGAGGGTGAACTGGGGGGCTTCGCACGCGGCGGCGGAGGGCAGGAGCTGGCGCTGGATCTCGGCTGCGACGGTGACCGTGGTGGTGCGGTTGCCCCAGTGGTAGAGGTCGGTGAAGCGGCGGTCGGTGACGATGATGTAGGCGAGTGCGTGCGCCGCCTCCTCCACCTGCGTCAGAACGTCGTCGGTGGGCTCGGTGAGGAACAGCTCCAGGACGCCGATGGTGTCGCCGCGGTTCGTCACCGGGGCCAGGACCCGCTGCCCGTCATCGCCGGCCGGCGCCCGCACCAGTCGCTGCGTGCGCAGGACCTCGTCGTAGATGCTGCTGTCGACCAGGGGGATCCGCTCGGCGCGGTCTTCCGCATACGCGCGCTCGGTGTCGTGGACGCGCAGCATCCGCCGACCCACGATGTCGATGAACAGGAACGACACATACCGGGCACTGAACCGGTCCCGCAGATTACGTGCGACGACGTCGAGGGAGTCCACCGGCGCGGCAGCCTCCGCCGCGGCCAGCACCTCCGCCAGTCCGATCCGATCACGTGCCACATCAGCCTCCACAAGGTCCGTACTCCGTGAGGCAGCGAATCACAGCCGCACGTCGCCCCCATCATCCTTCGGACAAAGACGGCCAACTGGATGCACTTACACACCCAGCATCCGGCAACGCCCGGCACAGGTACTCTGGGCAAGGCCTGCCTGCCACCAATCCGGCAAGCGCTGCAGGGCGCTCTCCTTCCCCGTCCAAGGCTGGTAAAGCGAGACGCCTCCGAAAGAGAGCATGGTCATCGGCGTCCGGTGCCCCCATGGGGGCACGAGAGCCGCATGCATCTCCTCCTGCTGTTCCTCCTGCCCCTCGGGCCGGCGCTCGTACTTCTGGCCGTCGCCGAACCCCAGCACCACAGCCGACACCGCCGCTGACACCCTCACGGCACGACGCAGAACAACCAGCAGACACGGACACGGACCGGCAGTCACCCGCGGCCGTCGGCCCAGCCGGGCTGCTCGCCCGGCCGCGCTCGTCGACATCGGGGAGCGCCCCGCCCCCTCCACCGGCTTTGTACCGGCATGACGACCAGCACACATACCGGCCCGCCCGTGCCTGCTGGCGCGCGCCCCGCCGGTTCGCGATGTACGAAGCGGCCTTGATCCGCCGACAGCTCACCGACGCCGAACGACACGGACTCCTCATGACCCGGTCGCACCTCGCGGCCGCCCTCAAGGCGTATGAGGGGGGCCGGCCCGGCGGTACTGAGGAGGCAAGGCCTGCCCGGCCGGTAACGCGGCCGAGGCACCCACCGGCCGTCCCTCCCCGGCTTGGGCCTCTTCAGGCGCTGCCGGGGCGGCTTCCGCTTCGCAGCCGCTTCTTGGCGGCGGACGCCGCGGGCTTCTTGCCGGCGGCCGACTTCTTCACCGCCTTCATCTCCGGCGCAAGGTGGTGGAGGGTGGCGTCGCCGTCGCCGGTGCGGGCGCTCTTGGCGTCGGCGACGGACTTTTCCAGCATGGCCATCAGGTCGACGACCTCGGCGGATGCGGGCTCGGCCGGTTCTGCGGCCGCGGGGCGCTCGCCGCCGGCCTTCGCGGCGATGACCTGCTCCAGCGCGGCCCGATACTCGTCGCGCAGCTCGCTCATGTCGCGCCCGGACAGTGTTTCGGCGAGGGCGACCACGGCGTCGACCTCGGTGTCGGTGACGGTGGTGTCGGGTACGGGGACCTGGTCGGTGAAGCGGATCTCGTCCGGCCAGCGCAGCCCGTGCAACACCATCACTTGATCGCGGACGCGGAGCAGGCCCAGGCGCTCGCGGTCGCGCATCGCGAACTTAGCCACGGCGACCTCGCTGCTGCGCTGCAGGGCCTGGCGCAGGAGCTCGTACGGCTTGGCGCCCACGCCGTCCGCGGCGAGGTAGTAGGAGGCGCCGATCTGGATCGGGTCGATGCTGTCGGCCGGGACGAACGCGACGATCTCGATCGCCTTCGCGGTGGGCAGCGGCATGTTGTCGAGGTCGGCGTCGGTGATCTCCACGAGCGTGCCCGTCGCGGTCTCGTAGCCGCGGCCGATCTCGTCCTGCCGCAGCTCCTGGCCGTCGACCTCGCAGACCTTCCGGGTCCGGACCCGGCCACCGTCAGCGAGGTGGATCTGCCGGAAGGACACCGCATGCGACTCGGTAGCGGGGTAGACCTTGATCGGAATGGTGACCAGCCCGAACGAAATAGCCCCTGACCAGGTAGGACGCACACGAACATCCGTGCCGCTGTTCCCCTCATCCAGCGTCCCATCCGACCGGCCCGAGCGCCGCCGCGGTACGGCCGGTCGGCCGTCGGGACGGAGCAGGTCTCCCAGCCAGCTGTGACTGAGTCCAATTTGGCCACTCTAAGACCGTGTCCTATGTGGTGAGGCGTCGTTGAAGTCGGTATGGGGCGGGGTACTTGGAGTTGGATTGTTCCGAACGGGTTGTGGGAGATCGCGAAGCCGTTGATCCCACCGTCAAAGGTGCGGTCGCAGGGCGGCGGGACGCAGGACACTCCTGATGAGACGCTGTTCGCGGCCATCATCTACGTACTGGTCAGCGGGTGTGCCTGGCGGGCACTGCCGCCCTGCTTCGGAATATCGAAGTCGACGGCCCATCGCCGGTTCCTGATCTGGTCGAGGGCCGGAGTGTGGGGCCGACTGCACGAGGAGATTCTGCACCGGCTCGACGACGCCGGCCTCCTCGACCTGTCCCGTGTGGTCCTCGACTCCGCCCACGTGAGGGCTAAAAAAGGGGCGAACTCACAGGTCCGAGCCCCGTGGACCGGGGCAAGCCGGGCTCCAAGATGCACGTCCTGTCGGACGCGAACGGACTGCCCCTCGTCGTCGGCGTCA
>NZ_JBHXSY010000078.1:0-16873 GCF_042715295.1 Streptomyces sp. NPDC058701
CCAGCACTACCTCCTCATCACCCTCGCCACCCTCCTGACCCTCACCACCCTCAACGCCCGCGTCGAAAATGACGTTGCAAGCCCCGCGTCCGCGCGGGACGGGGCGCCCCAGCACTCCGGGAAGGCAGCAGCATGAATGCTTCGCGAGAGCCGGCCGTGCTGCACGAGATCACAGTCTCCGGACACAGCGGGCTCGGTCGTGCGGGCGACATGCTCGTGGCTCTGTGCCGCACCGCTCGCCCGCGCCAGTGGATGAAGAACAGCCTCGTCTTCGTCGCGCCGGGCGTGGCGGGGACACTGGGGCGACCGGAGTCTGCACGCAATACGGGCATCGCCTTCCTCGTCCTGTGCGCGGCCGCCAGCGGGACGTACTTTCTCAATGACGCCAGGGACGTCGCGAACGACCGGCTCCACCCGCGCAAGAAGACGCGCCCCGTCGCGGCCGGCACCGTCCCCCTGGCCGCTGCGTACGCCGCGGCAGTCGCGTTGATCGTGACGGCCGTCGCGGTGAGCACCCTCGCCCTCGGGCCGGCTGCATCAGCGTGCGCGGCCGTCTACAGCACACTGACCGTGTGGTACAGCCTCCAGCTCAAGCACATCGCCGTCCTCGACCTCGTGCTGTTGGCGCTGGCGTTCGTCCTGCGTGCAGTCATGGGGGCGCTCGCTGCAGCGGTGCCGCTGTCGCCCTGGCTGCTCATCGTCACCGCCTTCGGCGCCCTCTTCATGGCAGCGGGCAAACGCGCCGCCGACCTGCGGGCCGCACCCCCTTGCCGTGCGCGCGGCGTGCCGGACCTGGGCTACAGCCTGCCGTTCCTTGTGCGCATACAGACCCTGGCCGCCACCGTCGCGGTGACCGCCTATTGCGCCTGGGCTTTCGGCCTGGGATCGCCGGTGCCCGAGCGCGCCCCGAGCCCGGACGGCTCCGTCTGGATCCAGCTGTCCGTCGTTCCCTTCGTCAGCGGCCTGCTCCGCTACAGCCTCTATCTCGAGCGCGGAGACGGCGGAGCCCCGGAAGACCTGGTGCTCTCGGACCGGTTCCTGCGAGTTGCGGGAATCTGCTGGGTGCTGCTCTTGGCTGCGGGCTGCTGTGGCTGACCGTCCGCGGCCTAGCGGGACACTTGCTCCCGGACTGTCGGTGCCGCGTTCACTGCCGTCTCTCACCGGGGCCCGCTGGGCGGCTGCACTGCTGGTCTTCCTGTACCACGTTCACATCTACGGATACTTCGGGGGGCCGGCGGCCGAGGTCGTCGGCCGGGTCTTCGCAGCGGGCAGGACGGGCGTGTCGTTCTTCTTCGTCCTGTCTGGGTTCGTCCTTGTCTGGTCCGCGCCCGCGCATGACTCCGCACGGTCGTTCTGGCGCCGCCGAGCGGCCCGCGTCTACCCGGTGCACCTGGTGACGGGGCTGTGCGGGATGGTGCTGTCGGCCCGCGTGCTGCCGTGGCTGCGCCCCCACGGCCTGCTTGCCGCTGTCGGCGATCTGATCCTCGTCAGTTCGTGGTTTCCGGCGTGGGACCCGATGCGCACGGTCAGTTGGTCGCTGGCGTGCGAAGCCTTCTTCTACCTCGTCTTCCCGGCCCTCGTCACGGTCCTGAGGCGGTGCACGACGCGCGTCCTGATCGTCGTCGCCGCGCTGTGTGCGGGTGCCGTGCTGCTGCTACCCGCAGCCGCCCTCCTCAGCGGGCTGCGGTGGACGCCGTTCTTCCCGCCCGTCCGCTTCCCCGAGTTCGCCCTGGGCGCCGTCCTGGCGTGCCTCGTGCGCCGGAACGAGTGGCGCGGGCCCCGCACGCTGCACGCGGGTGCCGTGACGGCGATCGGATACTCCATGGCCCACTTCGTCCCAGCGCCCTTCGCGGACGCGGCGTGCACCGTGGGCGGGTTCGCACTGTTGATACCGGCGCTTGCGGTCGCCGACCTCCGCGGTCTGCGCTCCGTGTGGCGCAGTCCCCCCGCGGTGCGGCTGGGAAAGCTCTCGTTCGCCTTCTACATGGTGCACGTCCTGATTATGGGAGTCGGTGAACGGCTCGCCGGCGCCGTGCCGCGCTTCGCGCCCGGCACCGGGACCGCCTTCACGGGCGTTGTCTTCTGCGCCGCGCTGGCGTGTGCATGGCTGATGTACGAAACGGTCGAGGAACCCGGGCGCGGTTTGCTGCTCGGCCGCCGCAAGGAGGCCCTATCGTGAGGAACCGGCCCGGTAACCAGCCGATGTGCCCGCCCGGAGCGCCCGTCCCCGGACGCACCGTCCCGCTCAGCGGATGGGGCCGTACGGCCCCGACGACCGCCCTCCTGGCGCAAGCGGACTCCGACGATGGGGTGAGAGCGCTCCTGGAGCGGCCCCCAGAGCGAGGCGTGGTGGCCCGGGGAGCGGGACGCAGCTACGGCGACCCCGCACAGAACGCCGGGGGCGCCGTGGTCGAACTCAGCGGTCTGCGACGCCTGCACGGGATCGACACGAACGGGACCGTGACGGTCGACGGTGGCCTGCACCTGCGCACACTGACCCGGCGCCTCCTGCGACACGGCTTCTTCCTACCCGTCGTGCCCGGCACCGGGCACGTCACGGTGGGTGGCGCCATCGCGGCTGACGTGCACGGCAAGAACCATCCGGTGGCGGGAAGCTTCGGCGACCACGTCGTCGACATGGTCGTGCAGACTCCACGGGGCCGCCTCTTCCTCACCCCGGACCGCCGACCCGAGGAATTCTGGGCGACCGTGGGAGGGATGGGCCTGACCGGCGTCATCACCCGCGCGACGCTGCGCACCGAGCGCGTGCCCTGCCCGTTGCTCCACCAACACGAACGCCGGTACGACGACCTCGACGCGCTACTGGCCGCCATGGCGGTGCCGACGCCGGCACTGCCGCACGTCGTGGCCTGGATCGACGGCACGGCCAGGGGGGCCCGACTGGGGCGCTCGATCCTCACCCGGGCTGCCTGGGCCCGGCCGGCGGACCTGTCTGCTGCTCCGCACCGGCCCCGGCACGCTGTCGCCAAGGACAGGACGGTGCCGCACCGTCTACTGGCCCCCCTCCTGTCACCGACGGCGGTGCGCGTGTACAACCAGCACCGCCTCCGCACCGCCAGGGCCTCGGCCCTGGTCGGCCCGGAAACCTTCTTCCACCCCCTCGACGCGATCGCGGGCTGGAACCTCCTCTACGGCCCGCGCGGCCTGGTCCAGTACCAGTACGCCGTGCCCCACTCCACCGAAGGGAGGAAGGTGCTCATCCGCACCTTCGAACGACTGCAGCGCGTCGGTTGCCCGCCCTACCTCGCCGTGCTCAAGAGGCTGGGGCGACCGGCGCGCTCCTACCTGTCCTTCCCCATCGACGGGTGGACCCTTGCCCTCGACTTTCCCGCCGCAATGCCCGGGTTGGCCCGGGAGCTGGACGCGCTGGACGGGTCCGTGCTGGAGGCCGGTGGTCGCCTCTACCTGGCTAAGGACTCCCGCTGCGCCCCCGAGGTCTTCGCCGGTATGTACCAGGGGCTGGAGGAGTGGCGGGCGGTCCGGGACGGCATGGACCCGGGCCGCGTCCTGTGCTCCGACCAGGCACGTCGCCTGCGGCTCATCGACCCGCGTCCGGGGCGGGGTCGGACATGAGGAACGCCTTCGGTGTCATGCCGACCGTACTGCTGCTGGGCGGTACGTCCGACATCGCGCTCGCGCTCTGCCGGGCGCTGGCCCGACGCGGGACGAGCACGATCATCCTGGCCGGGCGCGACTGCGGCGCCCTGGCCGCGCGTGCGGCACTGCTGGAGGCCGAAGGTGCGTGCGTGCACACCGTGCCCTTCGACGCCGCGGACACCGGCGGGCACGAGACCTTCATGCGGGGGGTCACCGACCGCTTCGGCGACCTGGACCTGGTCGTGTTGGCTTTCGGGGTCCTGGGTGACCCCGGGCACCTGGCCGAGAGCCACGCCGCGACGCTGAACTGCGTGCGGACCACGTTCCTCGGTGCGGTATCCGTCCTGCATGCGACCGGGGCTGTCCTCAGGAAGCAGGGGCACGGCACCGTCGTGGTGTTCTCCTCGGCCGCAGCCCGGCGCCCGCGGCCGGTGAACTACACCTACGCGGCCGCGAAGGCCGGGTTGGACACGTACGCGCGGGGGCTGGCGCAGAGCCTGGCCGGAACCGGGGTCCGTGTCCTGGTCGTCCGTCCCGGGTTCGTGCGGACGGCCATGACCGAGGGGCTCGAGGTTCCTCCCATGGCCACCACTGCGTCCGCCGTGGCGGAACAGACGTGCCGTGCCCTGATGTCCGCCAAGGACGTCGTGTGGGTCCCACGGCGTGTCGGCCTGGCCGTCGCCCTTCTCCGGCACCTACCGGTGGGGATACTGCGCAGACTGCCGTACAGCTGAGGTATGCAGGTCTCGAACCGGTCCGCTTCGAGCGGGCGGCCATGGCCCGGCTTCGGCACCGCGCCCGACATGGTGCCGAGGCGGCCTCTTTCGACATACGTCATCGCCGTCACCTCCAGCTGACCCGCTCCGGCCGTGAGTGGTCCCTGCCCTACCCGTGTACGCCCCGAGAAGACCGTTGACGGCCGCTGGACGGCCCCAGCTCTGCCAAGCGCAAGGCGGCAAGGGTCACCCTGGTCGGCTACCCCGCACCGGGGTCCGAGACCATCGTCGTCATCGCCGAACGGAAGCAATCTCCGTCGCCACCGTCATGCGCTCGACCGCCCGCGTCGTCGACCGAACGGCACGACGACGCCAGCCGGCCTCCGTGGCATCGCCCTTTGGCCTAGCCAGCGCTGCGTTCGCCGAGCAGTGCACACAGCGTAGGACTGGTGTAGCCGCCTCGTGCCGTCGACGCCAGCGCGTCCTCGTGGGTGGCCACTGCGTGACCTGCTGATCCTGCCGCCGGGCACAGCATCACCCCGGCGGGCAGAGACCCAGGTGGTCGCGGAGTGTGCTACCCGTGTATGCGCTACGGAAGGCCCCCATCTCCTGAAGCAACGGCACGACTTCGTCGACGAATCCGTCGAGTCCGTCCGGCGCAGCGTGGGGCCGGATGATGAATCCGTCGGCGGCCTCGGCCCGGAACAGCTGGATCAGTCGCCGCGCCACGGTAAGTGGCGTGCCCACCAAGGACTGGCGTCCCGTCACTTCGACGACGAGTTCGCGTACCGAGAGACCCTCCTCATCTGCACGATCCCGCCACCGCTGCACGACCGGCACGTCCCGAGGATCGGCTGGCCCTATCTCCGGCAACGGGCCGTCAGGGTCGTAGCCACTGAGGTCGACCCCCCACGTGTGCTCAAGAAAGGCAAGAGCGGCCTGCGGCGTGATCAGGTCCCGGCGCTGCTGCACTGCGCGCTCGTGCGCCTCCGCGCCCGTAGTGCCCAGGACGAAGGACATACCAGGCATGACTTTCAGGTCGTCGGGGCGGCGTCCGTATAGCGCAAGACGGCGTTTGACGTCCGCGTAGAAACGCCGACCGGATTCCAGTCCGTTTTGCAGGGTGAACACGACGTCCGCATGGGACGCCGCGAATTCCCTCCCTTCATCGGAATTGCCCGCCTGGATCAGTACAGGATCCACCTGAGGGCTGCGGGGGAGGGTAAACGCCCCCGAAGCCCTGAAATGCGAGCCGGCGTAGCTGAATCCCTCCGGTGACGCACCTGGCCACACAGTAGGCTCCCAGGAACGCCATAAAGTGCGGCACAGCCCGACCGCGTCTCGTGCCCGGGTGTATCGCTCCGCGGAGGGCAGGAATCCTCCACGACGGAAATTGCCCCCGGTGAACGCATCCGACGTGGTGACGACGTTCCACGCGGCACGTCCGCCGGAGAGGTGATCCAGCGATGAGAACCTCCTCGCCAGATCGAACGGCTCATTGAAGGTCGTGTTGACGGTGGCTGCGAGTCCTACTCGGCTGGTGACGGCAGCGAGCGCGGACAGCAACGTCAAGGATTCCGGGCGACCGGCGACATCCAGTTCACGCACGCGTCCGTGGACTTCGGGAAGACGCAGGCTCTCGGTCAGGAAGAAGAAGTCGAACGCGGCCCGCTCCGCGGTTCGTGCCATGTGGAGGAACGAATCGAACGCGATCTGGCTCCCCATGGGCGCACGACTCCACACCGTCGAGCTGTCGTTAGGGAACAGCACGCCCAAGTGCATCGTGCGCCCTGCCGACGGCGGCTTCTCCTCGGACACGGTCATCGACCCTCCTCGATGGATGGGTGCCGTCGGCCGTCGACACGCGGCAGTCCGAGGCGTGTGCGCAACATCCCTGCCGGTTCGCCGGTCGGTGCCGGAATGTTGCTCGCAGCCAAGAGCGGCAGGACCTCCCCGGCGAGAGCAGGCAACTCGTCCGAGGGGGCGTCGAGCGACACGTGGACGCCGTCCGCCCCGCCCAGGCCGTACCAATCCTCGAGTCCGAGGGCCAGATCGCCTACGTCGCCGACGCCCCGAGCCGGACCGTGCACGCCCGGACCGCTGCCGGCGGTCCCGACCACGAGGCGGGTGAGGACCTTGAGGTGGTCGGGATGCCGCCCGTGGGCAGCAGCACGCCCCCTCAGACCCGCACACAACTCTCGTCCCGAAACGAGATCAGTGGCAGGCAGGAGCACGACGTCCGCGCATCGGGCGGCCGTGGCGAGTTGGGCGGCACAGGGATCGGTATCGAGGGCGACGACGATGACGGGCCGGCCCTGAGGAGGCCGGGGCGTGATGGACGGCCCTTGCACGTGGAAGCGTCCGTGAGGGCCCGGCGGGTGCAGTAGGTCGGCATTTAGGAAGCAGCCCGTCGCACGATCGCGGATCTCCGCTCCGTCCTGCCAGCTGTCCCAGAGGTCCACGACGGTGTCCGCGACCTCTCCCGCCTCGATCCAGGCCTCCTGCCGGGACGGCGCGGCAGCGCGCCCGAAGTGCCGTGCCTCTGCGGCCCGCACGGAAGGCCGGATCAGCCAACCGGCCCATCCTCCGCTGATGTGGTCGAGCGTCGCCAAGCCGGCGGAGACGTGGAACGGCTCGGTGTAGGTGGTGGTCACCGCGGCGACGAGCCCGAGTCCGAAGACGGACGGGGCGGCGTACGCCAGGAGGGAGATCGCGTCGAGACGGCCGCCTGGTAGGGGCTGCGGGCCGCTCGAGGCCGGTCGTGCCATCGAGTCGTCCATCGTGACGAAGTCGACTCCGGCGTGCGCGGCGAGCCCGATCATCCTTGTCCAGAAGGCTCCAGTGACGGTTTCCGGTCCGGTCGCCACACCGTCCAACCCGAGGGCGAGGAGCGGGCGGCCTGTCATCAGCCGACTCCCGCGCCGGTTTCCGGCTGCGTCGGAACAGGCGTGAAGGGGAGGCGGCGGTCGAAGCGGAGCCGGTCCTCGGGAGTGCCGAAGTACGCATCGAGTCTGCGGGTGGCTTCGGCCCACTGTGCCATGGTGTGCGCCGAGGCCAGCGCACCGACGATATACGGGTGGCTCCAGCGAGCCACCGCGCGCTCCCACAGGACGGTGAAGGGCTCCGCCCCGAGTCGTCCTACCGTGCCTTCGTAGATGGGCATCGCGCGGACCGCGCCGTCCGGCTCCACCTGGACAGCTGTGGGTACCCGACCTGTGGCGACCTGGTCGGGCCGCATCTGCAACACGCGATTGTCGGAGACGCTGACCCAGGTGTCATGGGTCATCAGGGCGTTCAGGTGGCTGGCGAGACCGGGGTCGGCGAGCTGCGCCATCTGGTCGTCGGTGAGGAGTTCATGGTCGCTGAACCCCGTGCGGCTCGACAGTCCGGAGGGTACTGCCGCACCGAACGACAACGAGCTCATCTGGGGTAAGCGGTTGCCGAGCTCGGAACAGAATTCCTCCATCTGGCCGAAGTTGCTGCGGGTCAGTGTGCAATCGATCCCGAAGGCGAAGGGTGAGGCACCACGTCCGCCCCTGCGCGCGACGGCCTCGTTCAAGGAGACGCATGCCTCCACTGCCCGTGCGAACGAGCCCTTCCGGCCCCGGATGCGGTCGTGCACGTCAGCTGTGGCGCCGTCGATGCTGACGGTGACCTGGCGCACCGCGCCCTCCAGGCGATCTGGCAGGTCGGGTCGCCAGTTCCATCCGCCGGTATAAAGCGTGGTGTGCGCACCGGTTGACGCGACCCGGGCGGCGATCTCGAAAATGTTCGGGACGAGCAGGGGCTCGCCTCCCGCGAAGGTGACGCTCTCCAGATCCAGCGCCGCCATCACGTCGGCCAAGCGCAGCAGTTCGTTCGTTCCCAGCTGACGGGAAGGACGCCGCCCGGATTCGGAGTAGCAGTGCGAGCAACGGAGCGGGCAGGAATAGGTTATATCCCAGATAATGCTCCGCGGGATCGTATCGGTGCTCACGTGCGAGATCTCCGTCTTCTTCCGAAACAGCTTTGGGTGGATGTTCATTGATAGTAGGCGGCATCGCAGAGGGGGGCGGACTCATCGGCTGAGTAAATTCTGCTCAATTTTCGATTCCGGTTTTGACGGCGGAAGGTGTGCGTATAGCTTGACCAAGGCCCGGGATCCGGACGGCAGACCGCTCGTTTCTGATCACGCCCGCTCGTCCTGTCCGCCATTCTTTCCGTGTCGGGACGAGCGTGTCATCGCAGCACGCAGCCGGGCCCGACAACCGGTGTGCCACGACCACGAATCGTCGTGCATCGAATCCCTTTACAAGAGAGGTTTTTTCACATGTCGTTCGACATTGCTGACCTGCAGACTCTGGCCGTGGACGTCGAGACCGAGGCCTACCCGCCGTCCACCGACGTCCGGAACCCGTGGACCGGCACCTGCGAGACGTTCGTTCCGGCCGAGGTCTGATCGACACCCTGCCCGTCCCGGTGCCTTGCGAGGCCCGGGGCGGGCAGCTCTGCGGGCGCAGCCTGCCCCGCGTGTCACACGTCCTTTTGTCCGTTCCCGACCTCCATGGTTCGGCGGAGTCCAGTGAGTGAGCACGATGATGTCCAAGTGGGCGGACTCCACCCTGCTGTCCGATGTGGTGCGAGCTGAGCTAGCCCGCAGGGGTCTCACCGATGTGTGGACCATGAACCGGCAGGGGTTTTGGTTCGCCGTTCTGCCTGCCGATTGTCAACTCCCGCCACATGGCTGGAAGCTGCACGTCTCGGCGACCGTCCTGTCCGCACCGTTGGTACTGGCACGTGCGGCCTCCGTACTGACCGAGGCGGGGTGCGCCTTCAAGTTCGCCCGAGACCTGCATGCCGTCGGTGAGCAGACTTCTGCCAACGCCGACCGGGGAGCGGCAGGGAAGTTCATTACCGCCTATCCACCGATCGGCGCCCTGGAGGAGATCGCGAGCGAGCTGCATCTGGCCACGCTGGGACTGCCCGGCCCGCGGATCCTTTCGGACCGGCCGTTATCCTCCTCCAGCCTGGTCCATTACCGTTACGGGAGCTTCATCCGAGAGACCCGCCTGGACGACTTCGGCCGTTTCGTCCCCGTCATGGTCGGTCCGGACGGCAAGGCGGTCGAGGATCGTAGGACCGCCGCGTACAGCGCTCCCGCCTGGGCCTCAGACCCCTTCGCACGCGGTGAACCTGTTCCGAGTCGGCCCCATGCCACGACCGTTCGCCTGGATGACCGTTTCACCGTCGACGTCGTCCTCAAGCACTCCAACCGCGGGGGAGTCTTCCTGGCGACCGATGGGCGGAGCGGGAACCGAGTGGTCATCAAACAGGGCCGAGCGCACGTTAGCGGAGATATTGACGGCAGCGACGCCCGCGACGCCGTGCGGCACGAGTCGGAGGTGCTGGAGCTGCTGTCGGCCACCGGGCTCGTCCCCGACCGCATAGCGTTCTTCACGCAGCAGGGCGACGTCTTCCTCGTGCAGGAGTTCTTGCCCGGCAGGACCCTCGAACAGTGGGTCCGCGAAGAAGTGGCGGACTCGTGCCCGGGCACCGGCTTGGCTCCGGACGCCGCCTTGCAACTGGCCCGCAAACTGGTCGAGGTGCTTTCACGTGTCCATGACGAGAATCTCGTCCTCCGCGACCTAAAGCCGGGCAATATCATGATGCTGCCCGACGGCGACCTGCGCCTGATCGACCTGGAGCACGCAGCGGAGCCCGACAGGCCCGCCCGGCACGTATCCACCCACGGATTCGCGGCACCTTCCGCATCCGACGGCCGCAGCGGCTTTCACCGGCCGGCACCCCGTCTGAGCGACGATGTGTTCAGCTTGGGTGCGACCCTCTGCCACGCAGTCGCGGCATTGCCAACCTGGGAGATCCCCACCAGCGACGAGGGACGCGGCTTCGCCGCCTCCCTGCAGGAGACGGCACTACTGGCGTCAACGGGCCGCCCGGGCCTTCAAGTCGTCCTGCCGCTTGTCCTGGGGCTCACCGAACCGAAGCCCCAGGACCGCTGGAGTCTTCACCGCGCCCGGGACTTCCTGAACGACCCGACGGCCGAGCGGGGCTCGCCCCTGCCCGGCCCCCCGTCCGGTGTCGATGCCACCCAGATCCTCGAGGACGGCCTCGGCCTGCTGCTGCACACCGTCGACTTCGAGCGCGCGGAACATCTGTGGCAGCCCGGAGGTGCGGAACGGGACAAGGACCAGTGCAACGGCTACGACGGTGCGGCAAGTATCCTGCCCCTTCTCGTACGTACATCCATCCGCACCGGGGACCGCCCGGAGATCCGGCGCGCCCTGCAAAGGACGGCTCACTGGGTCGCGGGACGCGTGTCGGACATTCCCCGGACACTGCCCGGCCTGCACAGCGGCCGGGCCGGCACCACGATGGCGCTGATCGAAGCTGCGGAGCACTTGGCCAACGACGACCTCGCCGACCGGGCGGCTGCGCTCGGCGCAGCCCTGCCGGTCCTGGGGCCGCACACCGACCTCACCCACGGCCTTGCCGGTGCAGGGTCCGCTCAGATCCAGCTGTGGCGATCCACTGGCGACGGCCGCTTCCTCGACCGGGCCGTGAAGTGCGCCGACGAAGTTCTGAACGCCGGTGTGACAACGGGGACGATGCGGTACTGGGAGGTGCCGGATCCGGCTTCCGGCACAAGCCGCAGGGCAGCAGGCTTCGCCCACGGCGCGGCCGGCATCGGAGCCTTCCTGCTCGAAACGGCCATCGCCACCGACCGAGAGGAGTACCTCGACGCCGCGGACGCGACCGCCCGCGGCTTGATCGAGTCCGTCGAGATCCACGAGGACCAGGCCTACTGGCCCCACCACTCGGGCAACCGTCGTCTCGTCAACTGGTGCAACGGCTCCGCCGGCATCGGGACCTTCCTGCTCCGTACGTGGCAGGCAACCGACCGGCCGCACCTTCTCACTCTCGCCGAACAGGCGGCGCGCGCCGCACGTCAGCGCTTGTGGCAGCAGAACTCCTATTGGTGTTGCGGCCTCCCCGGCATCGGGAACTTCTTCCTCGACCTCGAGGATGCGACGGGCGAGTCGTGGTATCGCGACGCGGCGGAGGAAACCGCTTCCATTCTGATCAGCAGACGTACCGTCCGTGGCGGCCGCACCGTCGTCGTACCGGGCGACAGCAGCGGCCACGACCTCTTCGGGTACGGCACCGGCCTTGCCGGTGTTCTCGGCTTCCTTCAGAGGCTCCGGTTCGGGGGCGGGACTGCCGTGACGTTCGGACTCCGCCCGGACCGTACCCCGATTCGGCCCGACGCACGCTGACCGACCTCAACCCAGTGCAGAAAGGCCGACCCCGTGCTGGAGACGCCCCCCATCCCTCGCTGTCCGAGCGGCCTGTTCGGTTCCGCGTTCACCGACCGACCACACCCGGTCCTGGACGCTCTTCGTGAAGAGCGCCCCGTCACACAAGCCCGACTACCCGGGGGCCGGACTGTCTGGGTCGTCAGCCGTTACGCCGACGTACGCGCAGCACTGTCGGACCCGAGGCTGTCGCTCCAGCACCACACACCTCCCACTTCCCTCCGGCAACCGGGCAGGGCCCGTGACCTGACGCTCCTCCACCACGATCCACCTCATCACACCCGGCTCCGGGCGTTGGCATCGAAGGACTTCACCCCCGCAGCGGCGGAACGCTTCCGGCACCGGACACGTGAGATCGCCGCAGGCTTGATAGCCGGCATGCCGCGGGGCGAAGGCTTCGACGTCATGGACGCCTATGCGCGGCCGCTCACGTTCACCGTGCTGCGCGAGGTCATGGGCATCGCAGCCCACCACCACGACGGCCTCTACCGTTGGATGTGCACCCTCGACGCGGGCAGCGGAGACCCGGTCGCCGTCACCGCTGCGCTCGATCACGTGGAAGACCTCGTCCGGACCGAGTTGCGCCGCCGACAGGCACCAGAGGCCGGCCTCCTCGCATCGATCGCTGCCGCGGCCCAGTCGTCCGATGCGACCGAGGACGAAGCGGTTTCCTTGTGCACCATGGTGCTGATCGCCGGATTCGGCGTCACCACCCAGATGGTCGGCGTCTGCCTACTCGGTCTGCTGACCCAGGAATCTGTCCTCTCAGCAGTGCTAGAGAATCCCTCGCTGCTGCCCGAAACGGTGGAAGAGCTGATCCGCAAGGACACCTCCGCTCCGTTCACGACTGTCCGGAGGGCAGTGGCCGACATGGTCATCGGCGACACGAGCATTCCGGCCGGAGACGACGTGCTCCTTTCGCTCGGTGGGGCCAACAGAGATCCGCGTGCCTTCGGACCGGCCGGGCTTCACGCCTCCGGTTCCCGCCGGTCTCGCCACTTGGCCTTCGGCCATGGACCGCACTACTGTCTCGGTGCCCCGTTGGCCAGGATGGAGCTCACCACTGCACTGGGAGAACTCCTGCGTCTTCATCCCGAGCTCTCGCTCGCCGTCGAGCCGTCGGAACTCGCCTGGCGGGGCGGCTACCAACACCGCGTTCTGGACAAGTTGCCGGTTCTCCTCGGCCCCGGCCCGGCTGTGACCCCGTGACCCGCGAACAACATCGAATGAGAGTTTCCGCAAGGGCGCTCCGTGCTGCGCCCGCGCGTCCCGGTGCCGCGTGGATTCGGTTCTTGGCCGCCGTCGGTCGCCCCCACCGGACCACTGCATTGCTCTCCCTGCTCGCAGCGACCGCAGCTACGGCCGCGACGACTTCGGCACCGCTCATCATGAAGGCGGCGATCGATGACATCGCTGGCGGGCCCCCCCGAGCCCTGGACCGCTCATTGCTGCTGCTCGCCCTTTGTGCTTGCGCGGGTTTCGTGTTCACCACCGCCCGGAACCTGTGGGGCGAAAGACTTGCCCTGTCCCTCGACCACGACCTGCGCGTCTCCCTGTTTCAGGCCTTGAGCAGGCTCGACGGGGCGGGTCACGACCGGCTGGAAGCCGGCCAGGTACTCAGCCGGGCCACCTCAGACCTGCAACTCGTGCACCGCTTTATCACCTTGCTTCCCCAGAGTGCTGGACACCTTCTACTCCTCCTGGCATCTACGGCAGTCATGCTGTCCATGTCGCCCCTGCTCACTGCCGTCCCGGCAGCCACCGCCTGTGCCCTGTGGATGGCGGTCCGTCGCAGCCGGGCTCAGCTCAGCCCCCTCACCGCCGCCGCACAGCAGCGCGCTGCGGAGACTGCCGACATGGTGGCCGCTACCGTGGCGGGGATCCGTGTGGTGAAGGCCTTCGGACAGGAGCACCGCGAGGTCGGCAGGTTCGAACGGTCCGCGCGCCTCCTGCGCACGGCTCGGATGCGTTTGGCACTCGCCAACAGCCGCTGCGTCCCGCCGATGCAGGCCGTTCCTGCCTTCGGCCAGGTGGCCGCCCTCGGCGTGGGCGGCTGGCTCGCGCTGTCCGGCACGATCTCCCTGGGCACGCTCGTGGCCTTCTGCGGCTACCTCAGCCAGGTGGACACGCCATTGTGGACGCTGTCCACTCTGGCGACCACAGCACGACAGGCCCGGGCCGGGACCGAACGCATCACGGCGCTCATCGACGTTGCCCCCGTACCCGACGACACCGGGGCTGACCGGGCCGAGGCGCTGCCCTTCCTTCCGGAATCGCCGGCACTTGTCTTCGACGGGGTCACCTTCCGGTATCCAGGGCAACAGTCCGGCTCGCCGGCCCTCGACGGGGTCAACATATGCCTGCAGCGGGGAGAAATCCTGGGCATCATGGGTCCGGCGGGATCGGGCAAGTCAACCCTCATAGAGCTCGCACTCGGCTTCCACGAGACCACGGCGGGCACGATCCGAGTCTTCGGGCGCGACCTACGCCTGCTCAGTCGACGACGACTGCGAAGTGCCATGGCGGCGGTCGGCGAAGAGCCCTTTCTGTTCTCATCCTCCATCGCCGACAACATCGCTCTGGGAAGACCGGACGCAACCGCGGACGAGATCCAGGCCGCCGCCCGCGCCGCCCGGGCAGACGCATTCATCAGTGCCTTGCCCGACGGGTACGCGACCGTGCTGGGCGAGCGTGGCCTGAGCCTTTCCGGCGGTCAGCGACAACGTCTGGCCCTGGCAAGGGCCTTGCTGGCAGATCCGCCGATCTTGCTGCTCGACGACACGACGTCGGCCGTCGACCTCCGAACCGAATCGGAGGTACAGGCGGCACTGCGCGATGAGGCCGGCAGGCGCGCCGTACTGCTCGTCGCCCGCCGACGCTCGTCGCTTCGCCTGGCGGACCGGATCGCCGTACTCGAACACGGTCGTGTGGTCGACCTCGGCACACACGAGGAACTGAGCAGGCGCTGCCCCGCGTACCTACGTCTGCTGGATGCACCAGAGGGCACTGGACAGCCCGAATCCTCGCCCCCGGGTAGCGGATACGGTCCAGGCTCCGCACATTCGGAAGACCCCGGCGGCGCCGCGGTGCGCGACCACCGAGGGCGGACGACCGAGCGACACAACACCGTCGGACCAAAAGCACTGCGATTTCGATTCCTTCCATTCCTGCGCCCCCTACGACTCTCCCTCATCGCGTCGTTGGTCCTGATCGCACTGGATGCGGCGGCGGCGCTCGCAGCATCCGTCATCCTGCGCCGCGGCATGGCTGAAGGCGTCACATCAGACGTACCCGGCGTCCTGGCCGGCGCGGCGGTCACCGGAACTGTCGTGATCGTGCTGCGGTGGTTCGTCCAGGCCAGAGAGGCCCGGCTAAGCGCTCGCAACGCGGAATCTCTTCTGTACGCCCTGCGAGTGAGGATGTGGAGCGGGCTGCACGGCCTGGGCACGGACTTCTTCGATCGTCAGCCCGCAGGCCAGGTCACCACCCTCATGTCCACTGATCCCGAAGCCCTTTCCGCGTTCCTCCAGTCGGGGCTGGCTGCGGCTGTCGTCAGCCTGCTGACGTGTCTGGGAGCGTTGGGGGCGCTCGCGGCAGGTGACGGGGGAGCCGGCTTGGTCGTCTGCGCAGCCCTGCCGGTGTACGCAGCATCCGGCGTTTTGTTTCGAAGGATTGCTGCTGTGCGCTACGAGGCGGCACGGAACACCATGGGGGAGGTGAACGCCTTCCTTCAGGAAGCCTTCGCCGGCATGCGGACGCTCCAGCTCTTCCGCGCCGAGGAGCGGTGGGCACGCCTGTTTCGAACCGTCAGCACGATTCACCGTCGTTCGGCGCTGAACGCAAGCGCATGCGGTGCGCTGTATTTCCCGTTCCTGACTCTTCTCGTGCAGGCGGCCTCGGTCGGGGTGCTGGCCGTGGGGGCTCGGCGCGTGGGAGACGGAACGCTTGCCGTCGCGGGCTTGGTCGCCTGTCTCCTCTACGTCGATCTGGTCTTCACTCCGATTCAGCAACTGGCGCAAGTCTTCGACGGTTTCCAGCGCGCGGCTGTCGCCGCAGGCCGGATCCGCAGCTTCATGGAAGTCCCAGCAACTCCGCCGCAGGCACCTGCGCCGGTGCCTGCGACGCGGCTCCGAGGCGAGATCCGCTTCGACGGGGTCTCCTTCACCTATCCGGCCCGGAACGGCACAAGCCCTAGCGTTCTCACGGACATCCGGCTGCACATACCACCGGGCCAGATCGTTGCGCTGGTGGGATCGACAGGAGCTGGGAAATCCACTATCACCAAACTCTTGGCACGATTTCACGACGTGACCGACGGGGCGATCCTCGTGGACGGGACTGATCTGCGCGACTACGACCTTCGCGACTACCGTCGGTGCCTGGGCATAGTTCCCCAGGAAACGCACCTGTTCGCAGGGACGGTACGTGATGCGATCGCCTACGGTCGTCCGGAGGCGAGCGACCACGAAGTCGTCGCCGCCGCGCGCTACGTCGGGGCTCATGACGTGATCATCGGCTTTCCCCAGGGGTACCGCCACCGCTTGCTGGGCCAGGGCCGCAACCTCTCTGAAGGACAGCGCCAGCTGCTCGCCCTGGCTCGCGCCGAACTCGTAGACCCCGACATCGTCCTGTTGGACGAGGCATCCTCGGCGCTCGACGCCGCTACCGAGGCGTCCGCCATGCTTCGCGCAGGAAGGGGAGGCGGCCGCCGCCGCACCACCATCGTGGTGGCGCACAACCTGGCCGTTGCCGCCCGGGCAGACCGGGTCGTCGTCCTCGACCAGGGGCGCGTGGTGCAGGACGGCTCCCACCGCGCGCTGTTGTCCGTCGCCGGCCCCTACCGCCGCATGTGGCGGGCCGGCCTGGCGACCCGTGGTGGGGGCCGGACCCCACGGCGCCTCAAGCCGACCAGCTCCGAGTAGTGATCGGCACCATCACGAGATGTGCACCGGGAGGTTACGCCACGTTAGCTTCGTCACGTCCAGCACAGCGTTTGTGGATGTGTTCGACCTGAGTTGGTGACCCCTGGGCTGGGTCTGTCAAACGAGCGGTGTATCTCGGGTTGTTGAGGGCTACTGACGAGCTACGGAGAGCCGGCCGTCGAAGGTGATGTCGAAGGCGTTCAGTGCGGTCTTCCAGCGCATGGTCCAGCGGGCGTGGCCCTTGCCGGTGGGTCCAGGGACATGATCGCCATATAGACGCACTTCAGGGCGGCCTGCTCGTTGG
>NZ_JBHXSY010000079.1:0-16736 GCF_042715295.1 Streptomyces sp. NPDC058701
CGGCGCCTCCCTCACCTCAGGCGCCCTCATCTGCGAGATCAAGGACTGACGCCCGCCCGGGGACCGCCGACCGCGCCCCGGGCCCACCCCGCACCCCCGCGCCGACGGGGGCTGGAGCCCTCCAGCCCCCGCCGGCGACCACGTGAAGGCCCCGCCAGGACTCCGGTCCGGGCGGGGCCTTCACGCGTACGGGCGGCTGCGGACGGACTGCGGATTCCGGTGCGGCTGACGTGCCGCTTTTCCTTCCTCTGTAGTTCTTTTCATGAGTCTCTGAATAATGCGCGAACCCGTGACGAAATATCACCGGGGTTTGAATAGGAATGCATTGTCGCCCTCTCCTTTATCGCGGAGACTCATTAACAGCTTCCGCTGAAAGGAACCCTGAGATGTCTGAGGAGAGGTACATGGACGCTGCCGTGATTGTCGTGGGCGCGGGTCCGGCCGGGCTGACGCTCGCCGGTGAGCTGCGGCTCGCGGGGGTCGATGTCATCGTTCTGGAGCGCCTCCCCCAGCGCACGGGGGAGTCCCGTGGCCTCGGGTTCACCGCGCGCACCATGGAGGTGTTCGACCAGCGCGGCATCCTGCCCCGCTTCGGTGACGTCGAGACCAGCAACCACGGGCACTTCGGCGGGATCCCCGTCGACTTCGCGGTGCTGGAGGGGGCCCTGCAGGCCGCCAAGACGGTGCCGCAGTCGGCGACCGAGACGCACCTGGAGGAATGGGCGACGAGCGTCGGCGCCGACCTGCGGCGCGGACACGAGGTGCTGTCCATCGACGACGACGGGGACGGCGTCTCCGTCGAGGTCCGCGGCCCCGGCGGCGTCTCGACGCTGCGCGCCGCCTACCTCGTCGGATGCGACGGCGGGCGCAGCATGGTCCGCAAGGCGGTCGGCTTCGACTTCCCCGGCACGCCCGCGACGATGGAGATGTTCCTCGCGGACCTGAAGGGCATCGAGCTGGAGACCCGGATGATCGGGGAGACGCTGCCCGGCGGCATGGTGATGGTCGGCCCGCTGCCCGGCGGGGTCACCCGGATCATCGTGTGCGAGCGCGGCACCCCGCCGCGCCGGCGCCAGAGCCCCCCGGAGTTCCAGGAGGTCGCGGACGCCTGGAAGCGGCTGACGGGCGACGACATCTCGCACGCCGAGCCGGTGTGGGTGAGCTCGTTCGGCGACGCGACCCGGCAGGTGACCGAGTACCGGCGCGGCCGGGTGCTGCTCGCGGGAGACTCCGCGCACATCCACCTGCCGGCCGGCGGGCAGGGCATGAACACGAGCATCCAGGACGCGGTGAACCTCGGCTGGAAGCTCGCCGCGGTCGTCAACGGCTGGGCTCCGCAAGGCCTGTTGGACACCTACCACACCGAGCGCCACGCGGTCGGCAAGCGCCTGCTGATGAACACCCGGGCGCAGGGCCTGCTCTTCCTCAGCGGCCCGGAGGTACAGCCGCTGCGCGACGTGCTCGGCGAGCTGATCGGCTACGAGGACGTCGCCAAGCACCTCGCCGCCATGGTGAGCGGGCTGGAGATCCGCTACGACGTCGGCTCCGGCGACCACCCGCTCCTCGGCCGGCGCATGCCGCAGGTGGAGCTGACCGTCGCAGAGCGCCGCCGGACCAGCCGGGAGCTGCTGCACTCCGCCCGCGGCGTCCTGCTCGACTTCGAGGACAACGCACGGCTGCGCGCCCGGGCCGCCGGCTGGGCCGACCGCGTGGACATCGTCACCGCGGACCCGGCCGAGCTGACCCGGGCGAGCGGCCTCCGCGGAACCTCCGCCGTGCTGGTGCGCCCCGACGGCTACGTGGCCTGGGCCGCGCCCGGCAGCCACCACGACCTGCCGATGGCCCTGGAGCGCTGGTTCGGCAAGCCCCTCGCGGTCTGAGGCCAGCCCGGACCGCCCCCGCAGACGCAGTCACACCAGCCAGAGCACTGGAGGCACAGACCCATGGCCACTACGCAAGCAACGATCGCCCGGCCCACCGCCGGTCCGGCCGAGGAGCGCCGCGCCGTCGTCGCCGCGGCCCGTACCGTCTTCGCCCGCGAGGGCTGGACGCACAGCACCGTCGGGGCCGTGGCGGACGAAGCCGGGCTGGAACAGGGCGCCGTCGAGCACTACTTCAAGGACAAGGAACAGCTGCTGCTGTCCGTCCTGCTCGACAGCGCTGCCTCCGTCGCCGCGGCCCTGACCGTGATCGCCGAGGACCACCTGGTCGAAGTGACGGACCTGGAGCGCGACCTGACCGCGCTGGGGCGGGCGTGGCTCTCGCCGCTCGCCGACTTCCCCGAGCACTTCGCCGTCGTACGCCACCTCGGCGCCGAGATCGTCCGGCTCCCGGGCGGCGTGGTGGAGATGTGGCAGACGTCCGGGCCCCGGCAGGCGCAGCGCGAGCTCGCGCGCCGGCTGGAGCGCCTCGGCGACGCCGGACTCCTCGACATCCCCGACAGCGACCACGCTGCCGGCCGCTTCATCCAGCTGGTCGCGGGCGGCGTCGTCCAGGCCTCGTTCCACGGCGCCCTGCCGCTGTCGGACTTCGAGACCGACTCCCTCGTCGCGGCCGGCGTCGCGGACTTCATCCGCCTGTTCAGCCCCGCAGCCGCGCGCTGACCCCACGGAAGAGAGAAGACATGCACAGCACCCTGATCGTGGCCCGGATGGACGTGGAGTCCAGCGCCGAGGTCGCCCGGCTCTTCGGCGAGTTCGACGGAACCGAGATGCCGCACCGCATGGGCACCCGGCGCCGCCAGCTGTTCTCGTACAAGGGCCTGTACTTCCACCTGCAGGACTTCGACGGCGACAACGGCGGCGAGCTCATCGAGCAGGCGAAGTCGGACCCCCGCTTCGTCGGGATCAGTCAGGACCTCAAGCCGTTCATCGAGGCGTACGACCCGCTGACCTGGCGCTCCCCGGCCGACGCGATGGCCACCCGCTTCTACGACTGGACGGCCTCCAAGTGAAGCCGCTCCGCCACGACATGATGGGAGGGCACCGCTAGTGGGCCGCCGTGTAGTGATCACCGGTGTCGGGGTGCTGGCACCCGGAGGCATCGGTGCCAAGAACTTCTGGAGTCTGCTGAGCGAAGGCCGCACAGCGACCCGGGGCATCACCTTCTTCGACCCCTCCTCCTTCCGCTCCCGGATCGCGGCCGAGGCCGACTTCGACCCGGAGCTGCACGGGCTGACGCCCCAGGAGATCCGCCGCATGGACCGCGCCGCGCAGTTCGGCGTGGTCACCGCCCGCGAGGCGCTCGCGGACAGCGGCCTGGACCTGGCCGGCTTCGACCCGCACCGCACGGGCGTCACCATCGGCAGCGCGGTCGGCGCAACCACCGGACTCGACAACGAGTACCGCGTGGTCAGCGACGACGGCCGGCTCGACCTGGTGGACCACGCCTACGCGCCGCAGCACCTGTACAACCACTTCGTCCCGAGCTCGTTCTCGGCCGAGGTGGCCTGGGCGGTCGGCGCCGAGGGCCCGGCCACGGTGGTCTCCACCGGCTGCACCTCCGGCCTGGACTCCGTCGGCCACGCCGTCGAGCTGATCCGCGAGGGCACCGCCGACGTGATGATCGCCGGCGCCACCGACGCCCCGATCTCGCCGATCACCATGGCGTGCTTCGACGCGATCAAGGCGACGACCCCGCGCAACGACGACCCCGAGCACGCCTCGCGGCCGTTCGACAGCACCCGCAACGGCTTCGTGCTGGGCGAGGGCTCCGCCGTCTTCGTCCTGGAGGAGCTGGAGAACGCCCGCAAGCGCGGCGCGCACATCTACGCCGAGATCGCCGGCTACGCCTCCCGCTGCAACGCCTTCCACATGACGGGCCTGCGCCCCGACGGCCGCGAGATGGCCGAGGCGATCCGGGTGGCCCTCGACGAGGCACGGATGAACCCCGAGTCGGTCGACTACATCAACGCGCACGGTTCGGGCACCAAGCAGAACGACCGGCACGAGACGGCCGCGTTCAAGCTGAGCCTCGGCGACCACGCGTACCGCACGCCCGTCAGCTCCATCAAGTCGATGGTGGGCCACTCGCTGGGCGCCATCGGCTCCATCGAGATCGCCGCCTCGGTCCTGGCGATGGAACACCACGTGGTGCCGCCCACCGCGAACCTGCACACCCCGGACCCCGAGTGCGACCTCGACTACGTCCCGCTCGTGGCGCGCGACCACCGCACCGACGCGGTCCTGACGGTCGGCAGCGGATTCGGCGGGTTCCAGAGCGCGATGGTGCTGGCCCGTCCTGAGAGGAGCGCGTCATGAGCGCCAAGGCAGTGATCACCGGTATCGGCGTCGCCACCCCCAACGGGCTGGGCGTGGAGGACTTCTGGGCCGCCACGCGCGTCGGCAAGAACGCCATCGGGCCGATCACCCGCTTCGACCCGTCCCCGTACCCGTCGCGCCTGGCCGGCGAGATCCGCGGCTTCGAGGCCGAGGACCACCTGCCGAGCCGGCTGATCCCGCAGACCGACCGGATGACGCGGCTCGCGCTGGTCGCCGCCGACTGCGCCTTCGAGGACGCGGGCGTCAAGCCCGGGGACATCCCCGAGTACGACATGGGCGTGGTGACCGCCTCCACCTCGGGCGGCTTCGAGTTCGGCCAGAACGAGCTGAAGAACCTGTGGAGCCAGGGCAGCCAGTACGTCTCGGCCTACCAGTCCTTCGCCTGGTTCTACGCCGTCAACAGCGGCCAGATCTCCATCCGCAACGGCATGCGCGGCCCCTCCGGCGTCGTCGTCAGCGACCACGCGGGCGGCCTCGACGCCATCGCGCAGGCCCGGCGGCAGATCCGCAAGGGCAGCAAGCTGATCTTCTCCGGCGGCTTCGACGCGTCGATCTGCCCGTGGGGCTGGGTCGCGCAGATCGCCGGCGGCCGGCTGTCCACCAGCGAGGAGCCGGAGCGCGCCTACCTGCCCTTCGACCGGGCGGCCTCGGGCTACGTGCCCGGTGAGGGCGGTGCGCTGCTGATCCTGGAGGACGAGGAGACGGCCCGCGCCCGCGGTGCGCAGAAGATCTACGGCGAGATCGCCGGGTACGGGGCGACCATCGACCCGAAGCCGGGCAGCGGCCGCGAGCCGGGCCTGCGCCGCGCCATCGAGGTGGCCCTGGCCGACGCGGGCGCCGAGCCCGGTGACGTCGACGTGGTGTTCGCCGACGCCGCCGGCACCCCGCGGCTCGACCGCGAGGAGGCCGACGCGATCACCGCGGTCTTCGGACCGAACGGGGTCCCGGTCACCGCGCCCAAGACGATGACCGGCCGGCTGTACTCCGGTTCCGCGCCGGTCGACGTGGTCTCGGCCGTCCTCGCGATGCGCGAGGGCCTGATCCCGCCCACGACCAACGTCGAACTCTCCCCCGAGTACGCGATCGACCTGGTCACCGGCCAGCCGCGGACCGCTTCGCTGCGCAGCGCCCTGGTGCTGGCGCGCGGCGTCGGCGGCTTCAACTCGGCCGTTCTGGTGCGCGCCCCGCACTGAACGCCGTACGGGACGGCGCCCGCCGTGACGCCACTGCCCTGACCGGCGGCGGGCGCCCCGTCCCGGCCCCGCGCACTTCTCCCGCCCCGCTCCGGACCGCCCGCACCAGCCGGGCCGTCCGGCGGGTGGCACCCCCCCCCACGACGTACCCACGACGCACCGACGAGAGGCAAGGAAGCACATGTCCAAGCAGGAGTTCACCACCGAAGACCTCAAGCGCATCCTCCTGGAGGGCGCGGGCGCCGGCGAGGGCGTCGACCTCGACGGCGACATCCTCGACACCGACTTCGAGGAGCTGGGCTACGAGTCGCTGGCGCTGCTGGAGACCGGCGGCCGCATCGAGCGCGAGTACGGCATATCGCTCGACGACGACGTCTTCGCGGACCACCGCACCCCGCGGGCCCTGGTCGCGGCCATCAACGGCTACCTCGACGACCTCGTCACCGCCTGACCTCCCCACTTTCCCGGATCTTGGAGTACTGAGACATGTCGCAGCAGGACAAGCGGGTCGCCCTCGTCACCGGTGGCACCAGCGGAATCGGGCTGGCCGCGGCCCGCCTCCTGGCCGGCTCGGGCCACCAGGTGTTCATCGGCGCCCGCAACGCCGACAACGTCGCCGAGACCGTCAAGGAGCTCCAGGCCGAGGGCCTGGACGTCGACGGCACGACCCTCGACGTCCGCTCCACCGACGACGCCATCGCCTTCGTCCAGGCCGCGGTCGACCGCTTCGGCTCCGTGGACGTGCTGGTGAACAACGCCGGGCGCAGCGGCGGCGGCGTCACCGCCGACATCGACGAGAGCCTCTGGCACGACGTCATCGACACCAACCTCAACAGCGTGTTCCGGCTGACCCACGCGGTGCTGAACACCGGCGGGATGCGCCACAAGGACCGCGGCCGGATCATCAACATCGCCTCGACCGCGGGCAAGCAGGGCGTCGTCCTCGGCGCCCCGTACTCGGCCTCCAAGCACGGCGTCGTCGGCTTCACCAAGGCGCTGGGCAACGAGCTGGCGCCGACCGGCATCACGGTGAACGCGGTCTGCCCCGGCTACGTCGAGACCCCGATGGCACAGCGCGTCCGCCAGGGCTACGCGGCCGCGTACAACGCCTCCGAGGACGCCATCCTCGAAAAGTTCCAGTCGAAGATCCCGCTCGGCCGCTACTCCACGCCGGAGGAGGTCGCCGGCCTGGTCGGCTACCTGGCGTCGGACTCCGCCGCCTCCATCACCTCGCAGGCGCTCAACGTCTGCGGCGGCCTCGGCAACTTCTGAGCCGTCCCGCCGCCCGCCCGCCGCCACGAACCCGATTTCCAAGGAGCATGAGCATGTCGCAACCCGGCCCGCGCGAGGTGGAGCACGAGATCAGGATCTCGGCGCCGCCCGCCGCCGTCTACCGGCTGATCGCCGAGGTGCAGAACTGGCCGCAGATCTTCCCGCCCACGGTCTACGTCGACCACGTCGAGCAGGGCGAGGGCACCGAGCGCATCCGCATCTGGGCCACTGCCAACGGCGAGCCGAAGAACTGGACCTCGCGCCGCACCCTCGACCCGGAGAACCTGCGGATCACCTTCCGCCAGGAGGTCTCCGCGCCCCCGATCGCCTCCATGGGCGGCACCTGGATCATCGAGGCCGTCAACACCGAGGTCTCCCGGGTCCGGCTGCTGCACGACTACCGCGCCGTCGACGACGACCCGGCGGGCCTGGCGTGGATCGACGAGGCCGTCGACCGCAACTCCCGCTCCGAGCTGGCCGCGCTGAAGAAGAACATCGAACGCGTCCACGGCGCCGAGGACCTCACGTTCTCCTTCGAGGACACCGTCCAGATCAACGGCTCCGCCAAGGACGCGTACGACTTCATCAACGAGGCCGACCTGTGGGAGGAGCGCCTCCCGCACGTCGCCAAGGTGCGCCTGGACGAGGACGTCCCCGGCCTGCAGACCCTGGAGATGGACACCCGCGCCAAGGACGGCTCGGTGCACACCACCAAGTCGTACCGGGTGACCTTCCCGCACGACAAGATCGCCTACAAGCAGGTCACCCTGCCGGCGCTGATGACCCTGCACACCGGCTACTGGACGTTCGCGGAGAACGACAACGGCGTCGCCGCCTCCTCCCAGCACACGGTGACCATCAACACCGAGAACATCGCCCGCATCCTCGGCGCCGGGGCGACCGTCGCCGACGCCCGGGAGTACGTGCGCACCGCGCTCAGCACCAACAGCCGCGCCACGCTCGGCCACGCCAAGGCGTACGCGGAAGCCAAGGCGGTCTGACCGTGACCGGGGACTTCACGCACACGCAGGTGATCGTGGTCGGCGCCGGGCCGGTGGGCCTGATGCTCGCGGGCGAGCTGCGGCTGGCCGGCGCAGACGTGGTGGTCCTCGAGAAGCTGACCGCGCCGACCACGGAGTCGCGGGCGTCCACCCTGCACGCCCGCACCATGGAGATCCTCGACGCCCGCGGCCTCCTCGCGCCGCTGGGCGAGGTGCCCCGGGAGGTCGCCGGGCACTTCGGGGGCATCCCGCTCGACCTCACCCTTCCCGGCCCGTACCCGGGTCAGTGGAAGGTCCCGCAGACCCGCATGGAGGAGCTGCTCGGGGAGTGGGCGCGGGACCTGGGCGCGGACGTCCGGCGCGGCCACGAGCTGACCGGGCTGACCGTGACCGGGGACCACGTCGAGGCACGGGCGCTGCGCGCGGACGGGACGACGGCGTCCTTCCGGGCCAGGTGCCTCGTCGGGTGCGACGGGGAGAACAGCGCGGTGCGGCGCCTGGGCGGCTTCGCCTTCCCCGGGGCCGACGCGACCCGCGAGCTGCTGCGCGCGGACGTCGCCGGCATCGACGTACCGAACCGCCGCTTCCAGCGGCTGGAGGGCGGACTCGCCATCGCGGCCCGGCGTCCCGACGGCGTGACCCGGGTGATGGTGCACGAGTTCGGCGCGGTGCCGCGCGGCGGTACGCCGACGTTCGCGGACGTCGCCGACACCTGGAAGCGCGTCACCGGGGAGGACATCACCGGCGGTACCCCGCTGTGGGTGAACTCCTTCGGCGACGCCTCCCGACAGGCCTCGGCCTACCGCGACTTCCGGCTCTTCCTGGCGGGCGACGCCGCCCACCAGCAGATGCCCATCGGCGGCCAGGCGCTCAACCTCGGTCTCCAGGACGCCGTCAACCTCGGCTGGAAGCTGGCCGCCCAGGTGTGCGAGCGGGGTCCCGAGGGGCTGCTCGACAGCTACCACACCGAGCGCCACGCGGTCGGCGCCCGGGTCCTGAGCAACATCCGGGCGCAGGCCCTGCTGCTGCTCGGCGCCGGCGAGGTCGAGGCGGCCCGGCAGGTCGTGGCGGAGCTCGTCGCACACGAGGACGTACGGGCCCACCTGGCCGGCATGGTCGCGGGCCTCGACATCCGCTATGACGTCGGCCCGGGCGGTCACCCGCTGCTCGGCCGCCGGCTGCCGCACCGGCGGCTCACCACCGCGGACGGGCCGGTCACCAGCACCTCGCTGCTGCGGACCGGGCGCGGCGTCCTGCTGCTGAGCGGCGGCGACGGCGCGGGGCTGCGGGACCGCGCCGCCCCCTGGGCGGGCCTCGTCGACACGGTCGTCGCCACGGGGGCGGACCCCGACGGGACGTCCGTACTGGTCCGCCCCGACGGACACGTCGTCTGGGCGGCCGGCGACCCGGCCGGCGACCCCGCCGGCGACGGCGCCGGGGGTCTCACCACGGCCCTGACCCGCTGGTTCGGCACACCGGCCGCCGCCGCACCGCGCACGGCCGCACCGGCCGCGGCGACCTCACCCGCATCCACATCAGCATCAGCCGCAGTGACGGCGAAGCGAAGGAGAACAGGCATGGCAGGCAGGCTCAACGGCAAGACCGCCCTGGTCACGGGTTCGAGCCGCGGCATGGGCCGGGCGACGGCCGTCCGGCTGGCCGCGGAGGGCGCGCTCGTCGCCGTCCACTACACGTCGAACGAGTCGGCCGCCGAGGACGTCGTCTCGTCCATCGAGAAGGACGGTGGCCGGGCCTTCACCGTCCGCGCCGAACTGGGCGTGGCCGGCGACGTCCACGAGCTGTTCCTCGGCCTGGAGAAGGGCCTGCGGGAGCGCACCGGCGGCACCGACCTGGACATCCTGGTCAACAACGCCGGTGTGATGGGCGGCGTCAAGGCCGAGGACACCACCCCCGAGGTCTTCGACCGGCTCTTCGCGGTGAACGCGAAGGCGCCGTTCTTCCTCATCCAGCGGGCACTGAAGAACATGCCCGACGGCGGCCGCATCATCAACATCTCCTCCGGACTGACCCACTTCGCGAACCCGGACGAGATCGCGTACGCCATGACCAAGGGCGCCGTCGAGCAGCTCGCGCTGCACTTCGCGAAGCTCCTCGGCCCGCGCAACATCACCATCAACAGCGTGGCGCCGGGCATCACCCGCAACGGCAACCCGGTGTTCGACATTCCGCAGGCCGTCGAGGCCATGGCCGGGCTGTCCGCCTTCAACCGGGTCGGCGAGCCCGACGACGTCGCCGACGTGGTGGCCTTCCTCGCCACCGACGAGGCCCGCTGGATCACCGGCTCGTTCGTCGACGCCACCGGCGGCACCCTCCTCGGCTGAACCGCCGGCCGGAGCGCGCCGCGCCGACCCCTTCCCACCAGGAACCGAACCAGGACGAGGACCATGACATCCGTCTCGACCGCGACACCGACGCCGAGGGCCCCCGCCCTCTGGGGCCTGCTGTTCGTTCTCGCGGGCAACATGCTCCTCGACGCCCTGGAGGTGTCGGTCGCGCTGGTGGCGCTGCCGTCCATCGGCGACGACCTGCACCTGGCGCCGCCCCAGGCGCAGTGGGTGGTCAGCGGGTTCGCGGCGGGCTTCGGCGGGCTGCTGCTCTTCGGCGGCCGGCTGGTCGCGCTGCTGGGCCGCCGCCCCGTCTACCTCGCGGCGCTCGCCGTGTTCGCGGCGGCCTCGCTCGCCGGCGCGCTCGCGGACGACGGGTACGTGCTCGTCGCCAGCCGGGTCGTGAAGGGCTTCTGCGCCGCGCTGACCGCCCCCACCGGGATGGCGATCATCGCCTCCGTCTTCCCGGAGGGGCGGGCCCGCTCCCGGGCCGTGGCGGTCTACTCGCTCTTCGGAGCGGGCGGCTTCTCGGCCGGACTGCTGCTGTCCGGGGCCCTCACCGAGGTCAGCTGGCGCTGGGCCTTCGCCTTCCCGGCGCCGGTCGCGCTGCTGCTGTTCGCGGCCGGGCTGCGGCTGATCCCCCGGGACGGGCCCGCGCCGGACGGGCCGGACGCGGTCGGGGCGAAGGCCGGCGGGAAGGCTCCCGGCCGCTACAACACGGCGAGCGCGCTCTGCCTGACCGGCGCCGTCCTCGCCCTGGTGTACGCCGTCACCACGGTGCCCGGAGCCGGCTGGGGCGCCCCGCGCACCCTGGGCGCCTTCGCCCTGGCGGCGGTCCTCGCCGCCGTGTTCGTCCGGCGCGAGACCACCGGCGGCCACCCGCTGGTACGCCTCGACCTGCTCGCCCGGGAGCCGCTGGTGCGCTCCGCGCTGGGAGCCGGCGCGCTCAACGGCTCGTACCTCGGGCTGCTCCTGGTGAGCACGCTGCACCTCCAGCAGCGGGCCGGCTGGAGCCCGCTGGAGACGGGCCTGGCCTTCCTGCCGGCCAGCGCTCCCCTCGCGCTGACCGCGCTGTACTCGGGCCGGATCGCGGCCCGGTTCGGCCCGGCCCGGCTGATCGCGGCCGGCGCCGCGGCCGCGCCGCTCGGGTACGCCCTGTACCCGCGCGACGGCCGTCCGGACGTCTCGTACGCGACCGACGTCCTGCCCACCATGCTGCTCGTCGGCGCCGCGTTCGTCCTCGCCTTCACCGCCTTCCACCTCCAGGCCACCGCCGCCGTCCCGGACGGCCGGCAGGCGGAGGCGAGCGGGCTCTACCAGACCGCCGTCCAGCTGGGCGCGGCCCTGGTGACGGCGGCGGCCGCCGCGCTCTACCCCTCCGGGCCCGCCCGGTCCCTCCTGCTGGTCACGGCCGTCGGCCTGTTCGGCCTGCTCCTCGCACTCCGCGGTCTTCGGCCGCGGCGGGCGGCGCACCGCGCCGCCCCCTGACCCCCCACACCCCTCTCCACCCTCTCCACCCCACGAAGGGAACACCCATGTCGAACGAGCCTCTGCGGCTTGCAGTGATCAACAGCAGTGTCCGCGAGGGCCGGTTCGGTCCGGTCGTCGGCGAGTGGTTCGCCGGTCTCGCCAAGGAGCGCGCCGACCTGATCGTCGACGTGATCGACCTCGCCGACCACGAGCTGCCCGTCGCCCTCTCGCACAACCCGTCCGAGGAGGCGGCCGGGATCCTCTCGAAGATCTCGCCCCGCCTGGAGCAGGCCGACGCCTACGTCATCGTGACGCCGGAGTACAACCACAGCTTCCCGGCCTCGCTGAAGCACCTCATCGACTGGCACTACACGCAGTGGCGCGCCAAGCCGGTCGGCTTCGTCTCCTACGGCGGCCTCGCCGGCGGCCTGCGGTCGGTGGAGCAGCTGCGCCCGATCTTCGCCGAGCTGCACGCGGTCACCGTCCGCGACGCGGTCAGCTTCCACATGGCGTGGGAGCAGTTCGGCGAGGACGGCAAGCCGAAGGACGAGACCGGCCCGGCCGGCGCCGCCAAGGTGCTCCTGGACCAGCTCGGCTGGTGGGCGAACGCGCTCCGCGAGGCCCGCGCCAAGACGCCGTACCAGGCCTGACCCACCGGTGGAAGGGGTGCGCCGCCGCACGGCGCACCCCCTCCCCGCCCCGTTTCCCCTCCCGACCACGGCCCGCCCAGGGGGTGAGGACATGACCACTGCGCCGGGCCGACAGGACACGGCACGACCGCAGTTCACGGTGGAGCCCGGCCGGCTCGACCTGTGGCTGGTGCACAGCCCGCTCGGCACCGAGGCGGGGCAGCTGGACCGCTCCGACCTGGACGCCGACGAGCAGCGCCGCGCCGACGCCTTCGTCCGCCGCGACGACGGGCTCCTCTACACCGCCGCCCACATCGCGCTGCGCCGGCTCCTCGGCCGCTACACCGGCACCGCACCGCGGCAGCTGCGGTTCGTACGGGAACGCTGCGCCGACTGCGGCGGGGAACACGGCCGGCCCGCCCTCGCGGCGTCCTCGCCGCCCCTGCACTTCTCGCTCTCGCACAGCGCCGGGATCGCCCTCGTGGGCGTCGCGGCCGTACCGGTCGGGGTGGACGTGGAGCGGCTGCCCCGCCCGGCGACGGTGGAGTACTGCCTGCCGGCGCTGCACCCCTGGGAGCGCGCCGAGCTGGCCCGGGCGCACGGCGCGGACCGGACCCGGCTGTTCGGCCGGACCTGGACGCGCAAGGAGGCCTTCCTCAAGGGCATCGGCACCGGCCTGAGGCGGTCCCCCGCCCAGGACTACCTCGGCGGGGACCGGGCCGCGCACCCGGCCGGCTGGACCGTCCTCGACGTGCCCTGCGGGCCGGCCCACGTCGCCGCGGCGGCCGTGCGCGCCACCGCGCCGCGGACCGTCGACGTACGCCGGCTGTCCCGGGAGTGGCTGCGTGCTCCCGACCCGCTCCGCACGGACCCACCCGCCGACCGATGACGACCCACGACCAGAAGGGCACGAGAGCATGACCCGTACCGCCTTCGTCTTCCCGGGCCAGGGCTCACAGCGCGTGGGCATGGGCCGCGACCTGTACGCGCCCCGGCCGGAGATCGCCGACCGCTACTTCCGCGACGCCGACGACCTCCTCGGCATCCCCCTGTCGCGGCTGTGCCTGTACGGGTCCGCCGCCGAACTGGCCGATCCCGCGATCGCCCAGCCGGCCGTGTTCCTGACGAGTCTCATCACGTACGAGATCCTGCGCGACCGCGGCATCGGGGCGGACGCGGTCGCGGGCCACAGCCTGGGCGAGTACACGGCACTGACCGCCGCCGGCGTACTGCACTGGAGCGACGCCCTCGAACTGGTGCGGCTGCGCGGCGAACTGGTGGCCACCACCAACGACCGGGTACCCAGCGCCACCGCCGCCGTCATCGGGCTCAGCCGCGCCGAGGTCCGCTGGCTGTGCGCCGAGGCCGCCCGCGCCACCGGCCGGGTCGTGGAGGTCACCGGCGACAACGAGCCGGGCCAGACCGCGGTGTCCGGCGAGGCCGCCGCGGTGGACCGGCTGATCAGCCTGGCCCGCGCCGCGGGAGCCGTACGGGTCCAGGAGATCCCGACCGGCGGCCCCTTCCACACGAGCCTGCTCCGCGACGTCGAGGCCGAGTTCACCGAGGCGCTCATCGGCACCCACTTCGCCAACCCCCGCACCCCGCTGGTCTCCAGCGTCACCGGTACCGAGGTGACCACCGCCACCGAGGCCGTGGTCGCGCTGCGCGCGCAGCTCACCAGCCCGGTGCGGTGGACCGAGACGGTACGGCTGCTCGCCGCCCGCGGCACCACCCACTTCGTGGAGGTGGGCCCCGGACTCGTCCTGACGGGCCTGGGGCGCCGCATCGCGCCGCGCACCCGCTCGCTGGCCACCGGCACCACCCGCCAGCTCGACCTGACCGTCGCCGCGTTCGCCGCCCGGCGCCGCGACGCCTCCGCCGCCTGACCACCCGATCGACGTAAGAGAGTTGAGGAAGACGATGCCCGCAGCAGACGCCACGATCCTGGGCCGGATCGACGAGCTCACCGAGATCAAGGAAGCGGCGCGGCGCGGCCCGGACCAGGCCGCCACCGAGCGCCAGCACGCCAAGGGCAAGCTGACCGCGCACGAGCGGATCGCGCTGCTCCTGGACAAGGGTTCGTTCAACGAGGTGGAGCCGCTGCGCCGGCACCGCGCGAGCGGTTTCGGGCTGGAGCACAAGAAGCCGCACGGCGACGGCGTGATCACCGGCTGGGGATCCGTCCACGGCCGCACGGTCTTCGTCTACGCCCACGACTTCCGGGTCTTCGGCGGCGCGCTGGGCGAGGCCCACGCCCAGAAGATCCACAAGATCATGGACCTGGCCGAGGCGGCCGGCGCCCCGCTCGTCTCCCTCAACGACGGGGCCGGCGCCCGCATCCAGGAGGGCGTCTCCGCCCTCGCCGGCTACGGCGGCATCTTCCAGCGCAACACCCGCTCCTCCGGCGTCATCCCGCAGATCTCGGTGATGCTCGGGCCGTGCGCGGGCGGCGCCGCCTACTCCCCGGCCCTCACCGACTTCGTCTTCATGGTCCGTGAGACCTCGCAGATGTTCATCACCGGCCCGGACGTCGTCAAGGCCGTCACCGGTGAGGAGATCACCCAGAACGGCCTCGGCGGCGCCGACGTCCACTCCGCGGTCTCCGGCGTCTCGCACTTCGCCTACGACGACGAGGAGCACTGCATCGAGGACGTGCGCTACCTCCTGTCGCTGCTGCCGGCGAACAACCGCGAGATGTCGCCCGTCGAGCGGTCCGGCGACCCCTCCGACCGGCTCACGGACGCCCTCCTCGACCTGGTCCCGGCCGACCCCGGGCAGGCGTACGACATCCGTTCGGTCATCGTGGAGGTCGTCGACGACGGCGAGTACTTCGAGATCCACCCCGCCTGGGCCACCAACATCGTCTGCGCCCTGACCCGGCTCGACGGACACGTCGTCGGCATCGTCGCCAACCAGCCTGCCGCCATGGCCGGAGTGCTCGACATCGAGGCCTCCGAGAAGGCCGCGCGGTTCGTGCAGTTCTGCGACGCCTTCAACATCCCGCTGGTCACGCTCGTCGACGTCCCGGGCTTCCTGCCCGGCGTGGAGCAGGAGCACAACGGCATCATCCGGCGCGGGGCCAAGCTGCTGTACGCGTACTGCAACGCCACCGTCCCGCGCATCTCCCTCGTCCTGCGCAAGGCCTACGGCGGCGCCTACATCGTCATGGACTCCCGCTCCATCGGCGCCGACCTGGCCCTGGCCTGGCCCACCAACGAGATCGCCGTGATGGGCGCCGAGGGCGCGGCGAACGTCGTCTTCCGCCGCGAGATCAACGCGGCCGACGACCCCGACGCCGTACGGCGGCAGCGGATCGCCGAGTACAAGGACGAGCTGATGCACCCGTACTACGCGGCCGAACGCGGCCTCATCGACGACGTCATCGACCCCCGCGAGACCCGCTCCGTCCTCATCCGCTCGCTGGACATGCTCCGCGCGAAGCACGCCGACCTGCCGTCGCGCAAGCACGGCAACCCGCCGCAGTGACCGCCCCCCGCCCCCGACCCACCGCACCCCGAGGAAAGGCACCCATGACCGAGCAGAAGACCGTCCTGGTCACCGCGGCGACCGGGAACGTCGGCCCGCACGCCGTGCGCCAGCTGCTGGCGGCGGGCGTGAAGGTCCGCGCCCTGGTCCTGAAGGACGACCCGAACACCGGCCGGCTGCCGGAGGGCACCGAACTGTACGAGGGCGACCTGCGCGACCCCGACAGCCTGGACGCGGCCCTGGACGGCGTCGACGGCGTCTTCCTGATGTGGCCGTTCTTCACCACGTCGGTGGAGACCGCGCCCGCCGTGGTCCGCAAGATCGAGCGGGCGGCCCGCACGGTCGTCCTGGTCTCCTCGATCGGCGTGCACATCGGCCTGGAGCGCGTCGACAACAACTGCCACGCCTACCTGGAGGAGCTGCTGGAGGCCACCACCCTGGAGTGGACCTTCCTGCGCACCACCGGCTTCCAGGCCAACGCCCTCGGCTTCGCCCCGCAGATCACCTCCACCGGCACGGTGTACTTCCCGTACGGGGCCGCCGTACGCACCTCGGTCCACGAGGGCGACCTCGCGGCCGTCGGCGTGGCCGCCCTCGCCGGGACGGGGCACGGCGGGCGGAAGTACCTGGTGACCGGGCCGGAGGCGCTGTCGCAGGAGGAGCAGGTCCGCATCATCGGCGAGGTCGTCGGCCGGGAACTGGGCTGGCAGGACGTGGAGCACGAGGACGCCCGCGCGGCCATGGTCGGCTCCGGCTGGCCGCCCTCGTACGCGGACGGCGCCCTGGACTACTTCGCGATGCTCACCAAGGAGCCGGAGCTCGGCTCGACCGTCGTCGAGGACGTCACCGGCCGCCCGGCCCGCACCTTCCGGGACTGGGCCCACGAGCACGCCGCGGCGTTCCGCCCGCAGGCGTAGGCCGTGTAGCCCCGTGGGGGGGGGGGCCCCCCCCGCCCCCCCCCCCCCCCCCCCCCACAAACCCCAAACGACTCGGCCGCAGTGAAACGAAACCCCCCAACCCACCCCCCCCGAGGCCCGGGGAGGCACCAAAGGAGTGGTGC
>NZ_JBHXSY010000080.1:0-15092 GCF_042715295.1 Streptomyces sp. NPDC058701
CTTCGGCGCCTCCAGCCTGCTCAACGACCTGTTGATGCAGCGCCAGAAGCTGAGCACCGGGCGTTACTCCGGTCCCGACTACGTGACGGTGGACTGATCACCATGGCATCCCTCTTCGAGTACGCACCGGCCCCCGAGTCCCGCTCGGTCGTCGACATCGCCCCCTCCTACGGGCTCTTCATCGACGGAGAGTTCACCGAGGCCGCCGACGGCAAGGTCTTCAAGACGGTCTCCCCGTCGTCCGAGGAAGTCCTCGCCGAGGTCGCCCGGGCGGGCGCCGCCGACGTGGACCGCGCCGTCAAGGCCGCCCGCCGGGCCTTCGAGAAGTGGTCCGCGCTGCCGGGCTCCGAGCGCGCCAAGTACCTCTTCCGCATCGCCCGGATCATCCAGGAGCGCAGTCGCGAGCTGGCCGTCCTGGAGACCCTGGACAACGGCAAGCCGATCAGGGAGACCCGCGACGCGGACCTCCCGCTGGTCGCCGCGCACTTCTTCTACTACGCGGGCTGGGCCGACAAGCTCGACCACGCGGGCTACGGCGCGAACCCCCGCCCGCTGGGCGTGGCCGGCCAGGTCATCCCGTGGAACTTCCCGCTCCTCATGCTCGCGTGGAAGATCGCCCCGGCGCTCGCCACCGGCAACACGGTCGTCCTCAAGCCCGCCGAGACCACGCCCCTGTCGGCGCTGTTCTTCGCGGACATCTGCCGCCAGGCGGGCCTGCCCAAGGGCGTCGTCAACATCCTCACGGGCTACGGCGACGCGGGCGCGGCCCTCGTCGAGCACCCGGACGTCAACAAGGTCGCCTTCACCGGCTCCACGGCCGTCGGCAAGCGCATCGCCCGCACGGTCGCCGGCACCGACAAGAAGGTCACCCTGGAGCTGGGCGGCAAGGGCGCCAACATCGTCTTCGACGACGCCCCCGTCGACCAGGCCGTCGAGGGCATCGTCACCGGCATCTTCTTCAACCAGGGCCAGGTCTGCTGCGCGGGCTCGCGCCTGCTGGTCCAGGAGTCGATCCACGACGAGCTGCTGGACTCCCTCAAGCGCCGCCTCTCCTCGCTGCGCCTGGGCGACCCGCTCGACAAGAACACCGACATCGGCGCGATCAACTCCGCCGAGCAGCTCGCCCGGATCACCGCGCTCGCCGAGACCGGCGAGGCCGAGGGCGCCGAGCGCTGGTCCCCGGAGTGCGAGCTGCCGTCCGCCGGCTACTGGTTCGCCCCGACGCTCTTCACGAACGTCACCCAGGCGCACACCGTCGCCCGCGACGAGATCTTCGGCCCGGTGCTGTCCGTGCTGACCTTCCGCACGCCCGACGAGGCGGTCGCGAAGGCCAACAACAGCCAGTACGGCCTCTCCGCCGGCATCTGGACGGAGAAGGGCTCGCGCATCCTGGCGGTCGCGGGCAAGCTCCGCGCGGGCGTCGTGTGGGCCAACACGTTCAACAAGTTCGACCCGACCTCGCCGTTCGGCGGCTACAAGGAGTCGGGCTTCGGGCGCGAAGGCGGCCGTCACGGCCTGGAGGGGTACCTCGATGTCTGAGTCGTCGTCGACGCGTCTGAGTGTCTTCAAGACCTACAAGCTGTACGTCGGGGGCAAGTTCCCCCGCTCCGAGAGCGGCCGGGTGTACGAAGTGACCGACTCGAAGGGCAAGTGGCTGGCCAACGCCCCGCTGTCCTCCCGCAAGGACGCCCGTGACGCGGTCGTCGCCGCCCGCAAGGCGTTCGGCGGCTGGTCGGGCGCCACCGCGTACAACCGCGGACAGATCCTCTACCGCGTCGCGGAGATGCTGGAGGGCCGCCGCGAGCAGTTCGTCCGCGAGGTCGGCGAGGCCGAGGGCCTGTCCAAGTCCAAGGCGGCCGCCGTCGTGGACGCGGCCATCGACCGCTGGGTCTGGTACGCGGGCTGGACCGACAAGATCGGCCAGCTCGTCGGAGGCGCCAACCCCGTCGCGGGCCCGTTCTTCAACCTGTCCACCCCGGAGCCGACCGGTGTGGTCACGGTCGTGGCCCCGCAGGACTCCTCGTTCCTGGGCCTGGTCTCCGTGATCGCCCCGGTGATCGCGACGGGCAACACGGCCGTCGTCATCGCCAGCGAGAAGTCCCCGCTCCCCGCCCTCTCCCTGGGCGAGGTGCTGGCCACCTCCGACCTGCCGGGCGGCGTGGTCAACATCCTGTCCGGCAAGGCCGCCGAGATGGGCCCGCACCTGGCGTCCCACCAGGACGTCAACGCGATCGACCTGGCCGGTGCCGGTGCGGAGCTCGCCAAGGAGCTGGAGATCGCCGCGGCCGACAACCTCAAGCGCGTCCTGCGTCCACAGCCTGTGGACGACTGGACCGCCGACCCGGGGACCGCGCGCATGACGCCGTTCCTGGAGACCAAGACCGTCTGGCACCCCACGGGTTCGCTGGGCGCGGGCGGCTCCTCGTACTAGCGGCCGTCTCCCGCGGGCCGTCCCGTCAGGGGAGGGCCCCGCACGAACCGGCCCCGGCAGCGTCCCCCGCGCTGCCGGGGCCTTCCCGTGCCCGCGGCCCGCTACCCCTTCGGGAGGGCCGGTCCGAGCAGCGAGGACACCGCCGCGGTGGGCAGCTCGCCGACCGAGGGCCCCTGGGTCAGGATGCCGGTGACCATGCCGGTGCCGACGGACGGGAAGTCCGCGACCTTGGTGGCCACGCCGTTGTCGAGCGGGTCCACGCCGGTGTGGGCGAGCGGGTTCACCTTGAGGTTCGAGATCGGGTCGGCGACCCCGGACAGGGCCGCCGGTACGGACAGCTCGCCGGCCTGGGCGCCCCCGGCGGCCATGGCCAGCGCCGCGCCTGCCATGGAGACGGTCAGGCCCGCGGTGCGGAGCCGGTTCGGGGTGGAGGGGGCTGCGTGACGTGCCATGGGAATCCCGCCTGAGGTCGTAGTCGCGTGCGCACGCAGCGTAGTTGAGGTGTGATCCTCGATACCAACCGGCCACCGGGAGGATCCCCTACCCGGGGGAATGGTTCAGACTGGTGTCCCGTGAGCTCTTCCTCTCCTTCGCCGACCCGAGTCGTCCTGCTGACCGGTCCGTCGGGCTCCGGCAAATCCTCGCTGGCCGCCCGCTCGGGGCTGCCCGTGCTGCGCCTCGACGACTTCTACAAGGAGGGCGACGACCCCACCCTCCCGCTGGTCGCCGGCAGCTCCGACATCGACTGGGACTCCCCGGGCTCCTGGGACGCGGACGCCGCGGTCGCCGCGATCGCCGCGCTCTGCGCGACCGGCCGCACCGACGTCCCGGTCTACGACATCGCGACCAGTTCCCGCACGGGCACCGAGACCCTGGACATCGTCCGCTCCCCGCGGACCCCGCTGTTCATCGCGGAGGGCATCTTCGCCGCCGACATCGTGAACCGCTGCCAGGACATGGGCCTGCTGGCGGACGCCCTGTGCCTGCGCGGGCGCCCCTCGACGACCTTCCGGCGGCGCCTTGCCCGCGACCTGCGCGAGGGCCGCAAGTCGGTGCCGTTCCTGCTGCGCAGGGGGTGGCGGCTGATGCGGGCCGAGCGGGACATCGTGGCCCGGCACAGCGCCCTCGGCGCGCACGCCTGCGCCCGGGACGAGGCCCTGGGCAGGCTGGCCGCCGCCGCGGCGGGCCGCCACCGCACGCCCGCCACCACGGTGTAGGAACGCGGAACACGGGCCGGGGGAGGCCCGGCCCGTAGAGCACCCGCCCCCCTCCCGCGGGGGCTCCGGGCATGCGAAAGGGCGGGAACGAGCGGACCCCCGGCCGCTCGTTCCCGCCCCTTTCCCCCCGTTCCCCGTCCCACCCCCGAGGGACGGGCCCCCGGCCCGTTGGTCCGTACGGCGGCGCGTTACGCCACCAGCTCCTCGAAGGACTCCGCCTCGTCGTTGCCGAAGCTGAGCGCCTTGTCGTCGCGCAGCCGGCGCAGCGAGCGCCAGATGCTCGACTTCACCGTGCCGACGCTGATCCCGAGGATCTCGGCGATCTCCGGGTCGGTGCGGCCCTCGTAGTAGCGCAGCACCAGCATCGTGCGCTGCGGCTCGGGGATCCGGGCCAGCGCCTGCCACAGCACCGCGCGCAGCTCCGTGCCGCGCATCGCGTCCGTGTCGGAGGCCGTCTCCGGCAGCTCCTCCGTCGGGTACTCGTTGAGCTTGCGCCGGCGCCAGGCGCTGATGTGCAGGTTGGTCATCGTGCGGCGCAGGTACCCGCCGACGGCGGCCTTGTCGCTGATGCGGTCCCAGGCCCGGTACGTGGAGAACAGCGCGCTCTGCAGCAGGTCCTCGGCCTCGTGCCGGTCACCGGTGAGGTGGAAGGCCGTCGCGTAGAGGGCGGACCGGCGCTCCTGGACGTACGCCGTGAACTCGGCCTCCGCGGCGGCGGACGGCTGCGCCGCCGGCGCCGGGACGGCGGGGGGCGGCTGGTACGTGTTCGCGTCGATGGCCACCACGTGCGACTGCCGGGGGCGGGCGACCGCGACCGTACGGACACCCGCCCGGCGGTTCACATCGTGCAGCCGCGTGACAACCGCGCCGGTGTTGATGCTGTGCAGCGTGTTCATCTCGCGCCCCCCGTCGTGGAGTCTGCTCCGGTCCGTGCTTCGTTCGATGACTGAAGCCTGCCCGGCCGACTTAACCGGGGTGTCCGTCGACTGTCACAGGCCTGTCACAGCGGCCCCGTCGAGATCGCCCGCTCCCGACGGTCGAACTCCCGACGGCCGATGGGACAGAATGAGCCCGTGCCTTTCCTGTTGCTGATCGAGGACGACGACGCCATCCGCACGGCCCTCGAACTCTCCCTGTCACGCCAGGGCCACCGAGTGGCCACCGCGGCGACGGGCGAGGACGGCCTGAAACTGCTGCGCGAGCAGCGGCCGGATCTCATCGTGCTGGACGTGATGCTGCCCGGGATCGACGGCTTCGAGGTGTGCCGGCGCATCCGCCGCACCGACCAGCTGCCGATCATCCTGCTCACCGCGCGCAGCGACGACATCGACGTGGTCGTCGGCCTGGAGTCCGGCGCCGACGACTACGTGGTCAAGCCCGTCCAGGGCCGGGTCCTCGACGCCCGCATCCGGGCCGTGCTGCGCCGCGGCGAGCGCGAGTCCACCGACTCGGCGAGCTTCGGCTCGCTGGTCATCGACCGCGCCGCCATGACCGTCACGAAGAACGGCGAGGACCTCCAGCTCACCCCGACCGAACTGCGGCTGCTCCTCGAACTCAGCCGCCGCCCCGGCCAGGCGCTGTCCCGCCAGCAACTGCTGCGCCTCGTCTGGGAGCACGACTACCTCGGCGACTCGCGGCTCGTCGACGCCTGCGTGCAGCGGCTGCGCGCCAAGGTCGAGGACGTGCCGTCCTCGCCGACGCTGATCCGTACCGTCCGCGGCGTCGGTTACCGCCTGGACTCCCCGCAGTGATCCGGGCGCTGCTCGCGGGCCGGCGCTGGACCAGCCTGCGGCTGCGGCTCCTGATGGTCTTCGCGCTGGTCGCGCTGACCGCCGCCGTCTCCGCCTCCGGAATCGCGTACTGGCTCAACCGCGAGGCGGTCCTGACCCGTACGCAGGACGCCGCCCTCGGCGACTTTCGGCAGGAGATGCAGAACCGGGCCGCGGCCCTCCCCGCGGACCCGACGGCCGAGGAGATGCAGCGGACCGCCGAGCTGATGGCGGGCAGCAGCCCCGGGTACAGCGTGCTCCTGGTCCACGAGGGCACGGACGGCCGCGAGGTGTTCGGCGCGGCCGGACCCGACTCCTTCGGGCTGGACGACGTACCGCAGTCCCTGCGGCACGCGGTCGACGACCGGCAGAAGACGACGTCGGCCAACGACTCCGAATACCACGTGTACTGGCAGCGGACGAAGCCGCAGGGCAATCCGTACCTGGTCGGCGGGACACGGATCGTGGGCGGCGGGCCGACCGGCTACATGTACAAGTCCCTCGCCCAGGAGCGCGACGACCTGAACGCGCTGGGCTGGTCGCTGACGATCGCGACCGGACTGGCCCTGCTCTGCTCGGCGCTGCTCGCGCAGGCCGCGGCGCGGACCGTGCTCAAGCCCGTACAGCGCCTCGGCGACGCGGCGCGGCGGCTCGGCGAGGGCGAACTCGACCACCGGCTGGCCGTGTCGGGCACGGACGAACTCGCGGACCTGTCGCACACCTTCAACAAGACGGCGGAAGCGCTGGAGAAGAAGGTCGCCGACATGAGCGCGCGCGAGGAGTCCAGCCGGCGCTTCGTCGCGGACATGTCGCACGAGCTGCGCACCCCGCTGACGGCCCTGACGGCGGTCGCCGAGGTACTGGAGGAGGAGGTCGACCACCTCGACCCGATGATCGCGCCGGCGGTGGCGCTGGTGGTGAGCGAGACGCGGCGCCTCAACGACCTGGTGGAGAACCTGATGGAGGTCACCCGCTTCGACGCGGGAACGGCCCGGCTGGTCCTCGACGATGTGAACGTCGCCGACCAGGTCACCGCCTGCATCGACGCCCGGGCCTGGCTGGACGCGGTCGAACTCGACGCGGAGCGGGGCATCGTGGCGCGGCTCGACCCGCGCCGGCTCGACGTCATCCTGGCCAACCTGATCGGCAACGCACTCAAGCACGGCGGCTCGCCGGTGCGGGTGTCGCTGGCGGTGGAGGGGGAGTGGCTCGTCATCGCGGTGCGCGACAACGGGCCGGGCATCCCCGAGGAGGTGCTGCCGCACGTCTTCGACCGCTTCTACAAGGCGAGCGCGTCGCGGCCGAAGTCGGACGGCAGCGGGCTCGGCCTGTCGATCGCCGTGGAGAACGCGCACATCCACGGCGGTGACATCACCGCTGCCAACGCGACGGGGGGCGGTGCGCTGTTCACGCTGCGGCTGCCCGTGGACGTGGGGAAGGTGAGCGGGGATGACGAGGCGTAGGCGGGCGGTCCGGAGACCGGCGGTGCGGGGGCGGGCGGTGCGGAGACCGGTGGTGTGGAGGCCGGGGCCGTCGAGGCCGGGGGCACTGGTCCTGCCGTGCCTGGCGCTCGTGGCGGGCCTGGTCTCCGGGTGCGGGATCCGGGCGACGACCGTGCCGGTGGACGTGGGGCCGGCGCCCTCGCGGGTGTCGTGCGACACCCCGGACCAGGCCTCGGACCAGGGCGGGGTGCAGGGCTTCCGGGCGTCGGTGGAACTGGTCTGCGGGTCGCAGCTGGTGGGCGTGGAGCGGATCGTCCCGGTGCCCGAGAAGCGGGTCGTGCGCGACCCGGTGGCGCTGGTCGCGCAGGCGCTGCTGGAGGCGCTGGAGAAGTCGCCCTCGTCCCAGGAACGGGACGCCGGCTTCACCACCGGAGTGCCCGCGGGCCTGAGCGCGGGCGCGCCGAGGCCGGGCGATCCGGCGGGGACGGTGCGCCTCAGCCGCAAGCCGGAGGACCTGCCGCCGGTGGCACTGTCGCAGATCGTCTGCACGCTGGCGGGCAACGAGGCGGTGTCGGCGGGCCCGGGGCCGGTGGTCCTGGGCGGTCCCGACGCGGATCCGCCGCGGGAGTGGGAGTGCACGGAGGCGGTGCGTTCGCGGCCCGAGTCGGTGCCGACGCTGGGCGAGCTCGTACGGCCGTCGGCGAAGCCGTCCTGACGCCCCCGCCCCGGGCCGGGGCGGGGCGGGCTGACGGGCCGGCCACGGGTGGGACGCCCGCCCGGGATCCGACGAGGGCCTGAGCCGGGGCGGCCCCGCGGTTCTGCGGCACGGCCGACGGGGGCGGGTGCGGGGGCCGACGGACGGAGTCCGGCGCGGCGGCCCGAAGCCCGTGAGGCGCCCCGGCGCCGAGTGGCGCCAGGGGGCGCGTCGAAAGGGCCAGGCCGTCTCTTTCGGATCGTGTCGGCCGAGTCCGCGTGGTCCTGCCGTGCATCGCAAGGCGGAGGGCCGGCCGAGTACTGGACGTACTCGGCCGGCCCGACAACGCGGCGAGGCGCGGTGCCGGGCAGCGCGGACCCGGCACGATCCGAAAGAGGCGGCCTAGATCCCGGCGGCCGCCGCGAGGTCCTTCTTGACCGCGTCGAGGATCTCCTGGCCGCGGGTGCGGGCCGCGGGGAGGCCGGCGGCCTCGGCGACCGGGACCACCACCTCCAGGTAGCACTTCAGCTTCGGCTCGGTGCCGGAGGGGCGCACGATCACCCGGGCCTTGTAGTCGCCGTCCAGGTAGTAGCGCAGGCCGTCCGTGGGCGGCAGCGCCGCCGTACCGACGGACAGGTCCTCCGCCGAGACGACCCGCAGACCGGCGAGGGACACCGGGGGCTCGGCCCGCAGCGCGGCCATCGCCGAGGCGATCACCGACAGGTCCGAGACGCGGACCGACAGCTGGTCGGTGGCGTGCAGGCCGTGGGCCAGTGCCAGGTCGTCCAGCAGGTTGGTCAGGGTGCGGCCCTGCTCCTTCAGCTCCGAGGCCAGCTCCGCCACCAGCAGGGCGGCGGTGACGCCGTCCTTGTCGCGGACGCCCTCAGGGTCCACGCAGTAGCCGAGCGCCTCCTCGTAGCCGTAGCGCAGACCCTCGACGCGCGCGATCCACTTGAAGCCCGTCAGGGTCTCCTCGTAGCCGACGCCCGCCGCCTCGGCGATCCGGCCCAGCAGGCTGGACGAGACGATCGACTCGGCGAAGACGCCCCGCGCGCCCTTGCGCACCAGGTGCGCCGCCAGCAGCGCGCCGACCTCGTCGCCGCGCAGCATCCGCCAGCCGGTGGCCGACGCGCCGTCCGGGACGGCGACCGCGCAGCGGTCCGCGTCCGGGTCGTTGGCGATCACGATGTCGGGGTTCACCCGGGCGGCCGTCGCGAAGGACAGGTCCATCGCGCCCGGCTCCTCCGGGTTGGGGAACGCCACGGTCGGGAAGGCCGGGTCGGGTTCGGCCTGCTCGGCGACCAGGACCGGCTCGGGGAACCCGGCGCGGGCGAAGGCCGCCAGGACGACGTCCTTGCCGACGCCGTGCATGGCCGTGTACACCGTCCGTACGCCCCGGGCGGACCCGGGGGTCAGGACGGCGTCCGTACGGGCCAGGTAGGCCTCCAGTACCTCGTCGCCGAGGTCCTCCCAGCCGGACTCCGGGCGGGGGACCGAGGCGAGGGTGTCCACGCGCGCGATCTCCGCCGCGATGCCCACGTCGGCCGGGGACACGATCTGCGAGCCGTCGCCGAGGTAGACCTTGTAGCCGTTGTCCCGGGGCGGGTTGTGGCTCGCGGTCACCTCGACGCCGGCGACGGCGCCCAGGTGCCGTATGGCGTACGCGAGGACCGGCGTCGGCAGCGGGCGGGGCAGGACGGCCGCGCGCAGGCCGGCGCCCGTCATGACCGCCGCGGTGTCGCGGGCGAAGTCCGCCGACTTGTAGCGGGCGTCGTAGCCGACGACGACCAGGCCGCCGGCGTGGCCCTCGGCCTTCAGGTAGGCCGCGAGGCCCGCCGCCGCCCGGATGACCACGGCGCGGTTCATCCGCATCGGGCCCGCGCCCAGCTCGCCGCGCAGTCCGGCGGTGCCGAACTGGAGCGTGCCGGCGAAGCGGTCCGCGAGCCCGGCCGTGTCGCCCCCGTCGAGGAGCGCGGCGAGCTCGGCCGCCGTCTCGGGATCCGGGTCCTCCGCCAGCCAGGCCCGCGCCCGGGTGATCAGGTCGTCCTGTTCCTGCACTGCTTCCGCCTTACCTCTCGTACCTCTGGGCCCCGCGGCCCCTCGTGTGCCCGCTCAGATGCGTGCGAGGACCCGGGTCAGCAGCGTGCCCATGCGCGAAGCCGAGTCGCGGCCGGCCTGGAGCACCTCTTCGTGGTTCAGCGGCTCGCCCGACAGGCCGGCCGCCAGGTTGGTCACCAGGGAGATGCCCAGCACCTCGGCGCCGGCCTCGCGGGCGGCGATGGCCTCCAGCACGGTGGACATGCCGACCAGGTCGGCGCCCATCACGCGGATCATGTTGATCTCGGCCGGGGTCTCGTAGTGCGGGCCGGGGAACTGGACGTAGACGCCCTCTTCGAGGGTCTCGTCGATCTCCTTGCACAGCGCGCGCAGGCGCGGCGAGTAGAGGTCGGTGAGGTCCACGAAGTTCGCGCCGACGATCGGCGAGGTCGCCGTGAGGTTCAGGTGGTCGCTGATCAGGACCGGCTGGCCGGGCTTCATGCCCTCGCGCAGACCGCCGCAGCCGTTGGTCAGCACGATGGTCTTGCAGCCGGCGGCGACCGCGGTGCGCACGCCGTGGGCGACGGCGGCGACGCCGCGGCCCTCGTAGTAGTGGGTCCGGCCGAGGAAGAGCAGCGCGCGCTTGTCGCCGATCTTGTACGAGCGGATCTTGCCGCCGTGTCCCTCGACGGCGGGGGGCGGGAAGCCGGGCAGCTCGGTGACCGGGAACTCGGCCTCGGGCGCACCGAGCGCCTCGGCGGCGGGGGCCCAGCCGGAGCCCATCACGAGGGCGACATCGTGGGTCTCGGCGCCGGTCAGCTCGCGCAGACGGGCGGCTGCGGCGTCGGCGGCGGCGAAGGGGTCGGTAACAGATGCGTTCACGCGGACGAGCGTAACCGCTCAATCCCTACGCGCGTAGATGGCGCAGCTCACGGTGTTCGGATCGTTGCCTTGTCGTTTCCGCCGAATCGTCCCCCTCGGGCGGGGCGGGAGCCGGTGCGGGACCCGTGCGGGGCGGGCGCCGGGCTGCCGGGGCCGGGCGGTGGGGCGCTGGGCCGGTGGGGCGCCGGGCTGCTCGGGCGGGCCGCGGGGCTCAGCAGGGGCGCTTGCGCAGTTCCATCACGTAGTCGTGCGGGGCGCCGGCGGACTCGGCCGCGTCGGCCAGCTCGCCCAGGTAGCGCGCGGAGGGCAGGCCGCCCTCGTATCCGTTCAGGACGTACACCCAGGCCGCCTCCTCGCCGTCGAGGGTGTGGACGCGCACCCGCATGCGGCGGTAGATGTCGAGCCCGACGCCCTCCCAGCGGTCCATCGAGTCCTCGTCGAGCGGCGCGATGTCGTAGAGGGCGACGAAGATCTGGTGGCGCGGGGCCTCCACGATCGTCACGAGTGCGCCCTCCCAGCCCATCTGCTCGCCGCCGAAGGTCAGCCGCCAGTCGTTGAGCCAGCCCGTGCCGCGCAGCGGCGAATGGGGAGCGCGGCGCGTCATCAGCCGCGGGTCGAGGTTGCCGGCGTACGCGGCGTAGAGCGACATGTGGTCGAGGGTACGGGAGGGGCGGCCGTGGCCGCGTTCCCGGATGGAGGGACCGGGCGCGAAGCACCGTGATGCGTGCGGGACAATGGGGCACGGAATGCATCCCCCGGGGAGACCCCCCGGAACACCGGCCGGGGCGGCAGCCGACCGGGTAGACGTGAGGCGGACTTTTCGTGACCCGGATCGTGATCATCGGCGGTGGACCCGGCGGGTATGAGGCAGCCCTGGTGGGGGCCCAGCTCGGCGCGGAGGTGACCGTCGTCGACTGCGACGGTCTGGGTGGAGCGTCGGTCCTGACCGACTGCGTCCCCTCGAAGACGCTCATCGCGACGGCCGAGGTCATGACGACCTTCGACTCGTCGTACGAGGAGCTCGGCATCGTCGTCGCGGACGACACCCCGCACATCGAGCAGGCCGCGCGCGTCGTCGGCGTGGACCTCGGCAAGGTGAACCGGCGCGTCAAGCGCCTGGCGCTCGCCCAGTCCCACGACATCACCGCCTCCGTCACCCGGGCCGGCGCCCGGGTCATGCGCGGGCGCGGCAAGCTCGGCGGCCCCCAGGGCATCGACGGGACGCGGGACGTCATCGTCACGGCCGCCGACGGCTCGGAGACGATCCTGACGGCCGACGCCGTACTGATCGCGACCGGCGGGCACCCCCGCGAGATCCCGGACGCGATGCCCGACGGCGAGCGCATCCTGAACTGGACGCAGGTCTACGACCTGGAGGAGCTCCCCGAGGAGCTCATCGTGGTTGGCTCCGGCGTGACGGGCGCCGAGTTCGCCGGCGCGTACCAGGCCCTCGGCTCCCGGGTGACGCTGGTCTCCTCCCGCGACCGGGTGCTGCCGGGCGAGGACCCCGACGCCGCCGCCGTACTGGAGGACGTCTTCCGCCGCCGCGGCATGAACGTGGTGGGGCGCTCGCGCGCCGAGTCCGCGAAGCGGGTCGGCGACCGGGTCGAGGTCACGCTGTCGGACGGCCGCGTGCTGACCGGCACGCACTGCCTGATGGCGGTCGGCGCGATCCCGAACACCAGCAACATGAACCTGGAGGAGTCGGGCGTCCGCCTCAGGGACTCCGGGCACATCTGGACCGACAAGGTGTCCCGTACGTCGTCCCCCGGCGTGTACGCGGCCGGCGACGTCACCGGCGTCTTCGCCCTCGCCTCGGTCGCCGCCATGCAGGGCCGCATCGCGATGTACCACTTCCTCGGCGACGCGGTCGCCCCGCTGGACCTGAAGACGGTCTCCTCGAACGTGTTCACCGACCCCGAGATTGCCACCGTGGGCTACACCCAGGCGGACGTGGACTCCGGCAAGATCGACGCGCGGGTGGTGAAGCTTCCGCTGCTGCGCAACCCGCGCGCGAAGATGCAGGGCATCCGCGACGGCTTCGTGAAGATGTTCTGCCGCCCGGGCACGGGCATCGTGGTCGGCGGCGTGGTCGTCGCCCCGCGGGCGAGCGAGCTCATCCACCCGATCTCGATCGCGGTCGACAACAACCTGACGGTCGAGCAGATCGCAAACGCGTTCACCGTGTACCCCTCGCTGTCCGGTTCGATCGCCGAGGCGGCCCGCCAGCTCCAGACCCGCAAGGCGGAAGGCAAGGCCTGATCGCCCCAACCGCCCCATGCCGCACGGGCGTTGGGGCGGTACGCGGGGGTGTGGCCGTCCGTTCACCCAAGGCTCGGGCTGCGTATACCACTAGTCGCCCTGCCATACGGACAACTTCGGTATTCCGGCGGAAGGAGCTGAAAGCAGACGGTCGTTGGGGTTACTGTCAGTTTCGTGTTCGCTGCAGAACGTCGCCAATTGATCCTCGAAATGGTGCGGGCCAACGGAGCGGTATCGCTCCGGGAGCTCGCCCGCGTCGTCCAGACCTCCGAAGTGACCGTACGGCGGGACGTGCGGGCGCTGGAGGCAGAAGGACTCCTCGACCGCCGGCACGGCGGTGCGGTCTTGCCGGGCGGTTTCACGCGGGAGTCCGGCTTTCCGCAAAAGTCCCATCTCGCGACGGCGGAGAAGACCGCCATCGCCGACGTCGCGGCCTCCCTCGTGGAAGAGGGCGAGGCCATCGTCGTCGGCGCGGGTACCACGACCCAGGAGCTGGCCCGCCGGCTCGCCCGGGTGCCCGGCCTCACCGTGGTGACCAACTCCCTCCTGGTCGCCCAGGCGCTGGCCCATGCCAACCGGGTGGAGGTCGTCATGACCGGCGGCACCCTCCGCGGCTCCAACTACGCGTTGGTCGGCAGCGGTGCGGAGCAGTCCCTCCAGGGGCTGCGCGTCTCGCGGGCCTTCCTGAGCGGGAGCGGCCTCACGGCCGAGCGCGGCCTGTCCACGTCCAACATGCTCAGCGCGAGTGTGGACCGGGCCCTCGTCCAGGCGGCGGCGGAGGTGGTGGTCCTGGCGGACCACACGAAGCTGGGCACGGACACCATGTTCCAGACGGTGCCGACCGACGTCATGACCCGCCTGGTCACGGACGAGCCCCCGCCGCACGACGACCGCGCGGCCACGGAGCTCCAGGCCCTCGCCGACCAGGGCGTACAGATCACGGTGGCGGGCTCGACCCACCCGGGCGCCGCGGGCGACCCGATGCAGGGCCGCCGCCCCCGCCGCGACTCCCCCCTCCCGGTCCAGCGCCGGTCCACCCCGCCGTCGCCACTGCGCAGCGCGTCGGCCCTCCCGGACCCGGGGGACCGCGAGCGGGAACGGGCGAGGGTGGCGGACATGCGGAGGCGGTAGGACGCGCGCGTCGATCGATGCACAAGGGGCGGCGCCCCGGTCCGGAGCGTTGTGTCCGGGACGGGGCGCCGCTTGCGTTCCGTCTCTTGTCCTATGCGGTTATCCGATGGTGAGGAAGGTGCTCCATCCGTCTTCGTCGCGTCCGACGGCTGCGCCTACGGCGGTGTTGCCGCCCTTGAAGAGCCACGTGTTGCCGCCGGTGGTGCCGAGGACGAGGGGGAGCGCGGCGCGGCCCCAGCCGGTGGTGGCGTAGGTCAGGTCGAGGCCGCCTTCGGAGCCGGCTTGGCTGGCGAGTGAGTCGAGGATGGCTCAGCCGGTCGCCCAGGGCTTGCCCTTGCGCAGGGCCAGGCCGCGGTTGGCGTTGGCGTTGTCGCGGGCGGCCCAGCCGGTGGCGAGCTTGCGGTAGGAGGTGAAGCTGCCGGAGAACGCCCAGAAGCCGTCGGCGTCCAGGGCGAACATGTCGCCGAGTCCGTCACCGTCGAAGTCTTCGACGACGAAGATCTGCCGGAACGTTGCCGGGGCCGGCGCGGACAGCGGCAGCTGCATCCGAGTGACAGCGTGCCCCACCGGCCGTTCGCGGCCTCGGTCACCAGGTTCCCAGCGCAGCAGCGACATCCAGTTGACGGAGGTCTGGTTCATCACCACGGAAAACAGGCTGGAAAAGAGAAGGGTGTGAGGTGGATCCACGGTGAGTGACAAGGAGACGTATTACTTGTTCGCCGGTCTGGCCCGTGCGGGAGAGATCCCCACGGAGTCGTTCCGGGAACGGGACGTCGAAGGCTTGTGGCGTCGGCTCACGAGTGACGCGACGGAACTCTACGGCGAGCCGTACGAGGTGACGCAGAGCTCTTCCCAGCTCTTCAGCCACTTTCAGGCGGACAACTTCTTCGTCCAGCTCATCGTGGACTTCGGAACAAACGACTGGCCCCGCAACATGGTTCCGGCGTCGCTGCGGATCGCCCATGCGGAGGATGCGAAGGCGTTCGCGCACGTGCTGTACGACCACCTCGACGGCAGGGGCTACTACCTGGCCCTGGAGGAGAACGACAGCTGGTTCGTCCGGTGCAACTACACGGACGTTTCCGAGTTCCAGTAGGCCAGGCCGGCGGCCGACCGCAATGAAGACGGCCCGCACTCCCCGGAAGGGGAGTGCGGGCCGTCTTTCGTAGGTCCGGGCGTCAGTCCTTGATCTCGCAGATGAGGGCGCCTGAGGTGAGGGAGGCGCCG
>NZ_JBHXSY010000081.1:0-14575 GCF_042715295.1 Streptomyces sp. NPDC058701
GGGTGTGGGATTTGAACCCACGGTGACATCGCTGCCACGACGGTTTTCAAGACCGATCGCGTGGCGTAACTCCCCCATGCCCCCACCTGGCCCTTTGGCTCTCACGTCCGCTCTCTGGCAGCCACGTTGGCCAGAGGTTGGCCAGAGCCATGATCATTCGGCATGTCGATCACGAGTCCTCACGCGCGCCTGACCCTCAGACCGCAAGCAGTCGAACGCCGTCGTGTGACCGGACGTGCGGCACCGTGCCGTCCAAGGCATCTGCCACGCGTACGGCGAAGACTTCCTTCATTGACTGCTCCACCTCGTCGGGCGTGAGCCAGCGGACCGCCGTTGATTCATCAGACAGCCGCTCTACCCCGCCGGTAGGTCGGCACCGGAAGACCAGAGCGATCACACCAAGGGTGAGGTTCTTATAGACGCCGGTCAGCCGCTCCACCTCGACGGTGATCCCGGTTTCTTCGACTACCTCGCGCAGCACGCCGTCCTCTGGCCGCTCATCCCGTTCGAGGATGCCGCCCGGCGGCTCCCAAGCCCCGTTGTCGGCGCGCCGGATCACGAGCACGCGTCCGTCATCCCGGATGACGATTCCGGCGACCGAGACGGAGTGCAACGGCCTCTCGGCGGTAGCGTTAGTCATATACATGAGTCTAGGAGAATCAGCAGAGTATGCCTCTCTCGACAGCACGTGACGCAGGTCGCCCCCGCTACCTCCAGATTGCGGACGACCTCAGCCAGCAGATTCAGGAAGCCCTAGGGGATCCACAGGCGAAGCTCCGCCCCGGGGCGAAGGTGCCGAGCGAGTCCGAACTCATGGATCGTTACTCGGTCGCTCAGGGAACCGTCCGTAAGGCCATGACTGAGCTGCGGGTTCGCGGTCTGGTCGACACCCACCACGGGCGCGGCTCGTTCGTCCGGAAAGCCCCGCCGGTGCAGCGGAAGTCCAGCGACCGCTTCCGTCGGTCACACAGGAAGGCGGGTAAGGCCGCGTACCTGGCAGAGGCTGAGCAGGCTGGGGCGAAGCCGAGCGTTCGGGTGCTCTTCGTAGGGCAGACCGACGCCCCGGCCGAGGTCGCCACCCGCCTCGGGTTGCCGGCGGGCACCAAAGTCCTCGCACGCCGCCGCCTCTACTACAGCGACGGCATCCCCACAGAGGAGGCCACCTCGTATCTGCCCTGGGATCTGGCCGAGAGCATCCCGCAGCTCAGGGAGGAGAACCCGGGGCCGGGAGGGATCTACGCCCGCCTCGAAGAGCAGGGGGATCTCTTGGTGGAGTTCCGGGAGACCGTACGCGTCCGCCTGGCCACCAAGGAAGAGCAGACCGCACTGAGTCTGAGCCCAGGCGCGCCCATCATCCACCTCACTCGGGACGCCCAAATCGAGTCAGGTCGAGTGGTGGAGGTCTGCGACACCCTCATGAGTGCTGACCAGTTCGTTCTGGAGTACCGCATCCCTGCCGGAGACTGACGACCCGCCACATTTGAGCCAACCGGCAAGGCAATCACTAACCCTGATGCTTGACTCCTCTACAGGAGTACAGCACTCTCTTAGTCGTAACTCCTGCACATGAGTAGTCGAGTGTAGGAGTTACGACAGGAGCCCCGCGTTGGACGGGGGGAGGTGAACCCGGCGCCTTGTCATTTACCGGAGGGCTTAGACCGAAAGGTCACGTCTCCATACGCCTGCGCCAGGTCTTGGACCTGAAGGAGACATACGTACCGCTCAACCTTCCGCGCCGTTCTCGGCGGCCGGTTGCCTCCTCCACCCGTCTCGCACGGGTGGAGTCGAGGGGAGCCGGAGTTCTTCCCGCTTCACCCACAACGACGTGCAGCCCCCGGCGGTAGGACGCCGGGGGCTGCTGAGTCCCGTTCCTCTCGCGAAGGAGCAAGACACATGCTGTCCATCGCCGCACTTCAGAACCTCGTTACCCCGTGGTCGGACGGCCTGGAGCCGTCGGACGCGGAGCTGAACGCGATCGAGCAGGAGCTGTCGCTGATCCTGGCGGAACGCGACCTGCTCGACGCGCAGATCATGACGCTGGACCGGACGCCCACCGAGGTGGACAAGCAGCGGCTCCGCCGGGCCCGCCGGCGGATGATGGCGGAGCGGACCGTACTGGAGAACCGGGCCGCGCACCTCCCGTCCTCCGGCGACGCGGCATGAACCGCAAGGCCAAAACCGCCCTCGTCCTCGCGCTGGTCGTCGTGGTTGCCATGGCCTTCCGGGTCTCCTGGAACGCCCTGCGAGATGTGGCCCGGGCGATCGGCGCGGACGACGCGGCAGCCACTCTCTACCCGTTCGTGGTCGATGGCCTGATGGCCCTGGCCCTCGTCGCGGCCCTCGTCCTGACCGACGAGGCCCGCCGGTTCGCCCTGCGGGTCCTGGCCGCGTACACGCTCGCGTCGCTGGTCCTGAACTACGTTCACGGGCTCCTGCCCGAGCTGCACGCCGAGTCGATCGACTGGACTCGGCTGGCCGACTGGGATCCGGCGAACTGGGCGCTCGTGCTGCTGGCGACGTCGCTTCCGGTCGGGTCGATCTACTTCGGCTCCGACCTCGTCGCCAAGGTCCTCCACCACAAGCCCCCGATCGAACCGACCACTCAAGAATCGGCACAGATCACCGTAAATCAGTCCACCCCTGAGCAGGGCGAACCCCACGTCGAGCTACCGCGGCCGGGGCGGGAGGTGGACTCTTCCCCCACCATCCCGATGGAGTCGATCGAGGCCCGGCCGCAGCTCGTCGCGGCGGCTGAGTCGGTGCGTCCTCGTCGGGCGACCGGTCGAGTCCCGGCCGCAGCCCGATCGACCCGCCCCACCCGCACCGACGCCGAGCTGCTCGGCGAAGCGCGGAGCCTGACGGAGTCGTGGCCGATCGAGAAGCTGACCGGTGAAGGGATCCGCAAGGCCCTGCGTACCTCCCCGGCCAAGGCCCGGATCGTGCGGGAGGCCTTGAAGGCTGAACGCGAGCGGGACGAAGCGGCGGCGGTGGCCGGATGAGCCTGTCGTTAGCCGACTGTCACGATCCGACGGGAAGAGTCCACGGGCTCCCCACCTTCCCCTGGCGCCTGGCCCCTGACGGTCTCGCCACCCGACGGCAGTTACGGGCCCTGGGGCTCCGCCCGGGGGGTCAGGACATCGCCGGTCAGGTTCTGCGCCCGCGCTTCCGTCGGGGGCCGCTGGCCGCGTTCCTGTACCGCGTCGACCGCGCGAAGCCGGTCCGGCCGATGACCCCGGCCAAGACCGCCGCGCTGGCCAAGGCCAATGCGGCCCGCCGTACCTGCCCCGAATGCCTCGCCGACGCCGGATACGTCATTCCGGCCTCGCTCGGCATGTGGGTCCCGTGCGCCTACCCCGACGACCGCGCTTTCGACCGGACTGCTCTCGGCTAGGTCAGCAGGTCCAGTACGAACGCGAGGAACTGGCCGGCCCGGTACTTCATCCGGTGCCAGTTCCCGCAGAACCGCTTCGGAGTCCACCACCGGCGCTGTTCAAGCAGCTGGCCGCACATCTTGCACGGCAGCGGATCGACCTCGATCTCTATAACCCCCATGCCGCGAACCTAGTGGCCACCCTCAGGGAGCACACATGCAGTCCCTGCCCGAACCCACCCGTCAGGCCGATGTCGTCCGCCTGCCAGACGGCACCTACGTCTACGCCGATCCGGCCACGCTGCCCGCCGCGTACGCCGGGCCGCAGGTCGTCCACCAGCACATCCACCAGGCCCCGCCCGACCGGACCGTCCAGCGCATCGCCCTCGGCTCCGGAGTCGGCGCCGGAGCGGTCGCGGCCGGCGTGTACTTCGGCCCGCTCCTGATCGCCGCCCTGACCGCCATCGCCGCGAACATCGCGTTCCTGGCCTTCCTCACCCTGGTCCTCGGCTGGTGCGTCCACACGGTCGTGAAGTCGGTCGGTAGCCCGAGCGGCACACAGGCCGTGAAGAACGTGCGCAAGGCCCGCCGCCGTCGCTGACGGCTGCCCGATCCACCCGCCCGGCGCGGGTGGTGAGGGGAGCCGGACAGCCTGGCTCCGGAGATGGAGTCCTGTGATGGCGAAGGACCCGAAGTTCACCGCCGGTGAGACCGCCCGGATGGGCTGGTACGTCGCCCGGATGGCCAAGCGCGGCATCGCCGGGGAGAGCGTCTACCTCGGCGACCTGGAGCGCAAGGTCGACCGGATCATCGACGGCGCCCGCGACCGCGAAAAGCGCGAAGCGAAAGACGCGGCGGCGGCCGAGAAGGCCGCACGCAAGGCCCGCGCCAAGAACGGCAAGACCAAGTAGCTGTGCCCCGGGGCGGCCGTCCTCTCGCCAAAGAACGCCGGCCGCCCCGGGCTCCACCATCCCGCCTCTCAGCAGGACCAGGAGTCCCCAGCATGACCGACAACGTCGTCCCCCTGTTCAAAGACCCCTCGACCTCGACCGACACCGTTACCGCGGCTTCCCCCACCCCCGCCCCGGCCGCCGTCGGCCCGGTCCGGCCGGTGCGGGTGTGGAAGCGCACCGCCTCCGGCGTGCGTACGGCCGTCACCAGCGAGCGCACCCGCACCGCCGCGCGGCTGGTGGCCCGGCACGGCATGTACGTCATCGGCGGGACCCGGATCACGGCGAAGCGGACGTGGGACGGGCGGACCGGATCCCGGTACGAGCGGATGATCCGGGCCGCCGAAGCGGCCGGGAACTGGGAGGAGGCCAAGGAGTGGGAGGACCGGCTGCAGCGCTTCCGCTCCGGCCGCCACCACCGCCGCATGGACCTGCTCCGCTCCGCCCCCGACCTCGCCAAAAGCGCGGCCGTCGGCACCGGCCTCACCGTCGGCGGCCTCCTCCTGCTCGGGATCGTGCTGGCCATAGCCAACAAGGACATCTCGTGGCTGTTCGCCCCGATCAGCGCCGTGATCGAGACGATCCGCACGATCGTGGTCGTGGCCACCGTCGTGTGGGGGCCCGCGCTCACGATCGGCCCGTGGCTGGCCTTACTGGCCCTGTGGGGCGTCGGCCGACGTCAGCAGACCGCACCGCAGTGGACGCTCCCCGCCCAGCAGCGCGACGACGCCGGAGCACCCATCACCCCGTCCATCGTCGTCACCGCCCTGCGCGACCTCGGTATCGCCCCACTCCGGGGCGCCATCAAGGACATGGGGGACGCCGGGGCCGCGATGCTCGGCCCGATCCGCATCGCCGGATGCGGCGTGGAAGTCGACGTCACCCTCCCCTCCGGCGTCTCCACCGCCGAAGTCCAGGGACGGCGCCGCAAGCTCGCCGAAAACCTCGCCCGCCACGAGCACGAAGTCTTCATCACCCTCCCGGCCGCCGCCCGCACGGTCCGGCTGTGGATCGCCGACTCCGGCGCCCTCGATCAGCCGATCGGACCGTCCCCGCTGGTCACCGACGAGACCATGACCGCGAACTACAAGACGGGCAGGGCGCCGTGGGGTCAGGACCTGCGCGGCGACGCGGCAACGCTGAGCCTCTACCAGCGCCACCTGCTCATCACGGGTCTATCGAACCAGGGCAAGACCGCCGCACTGCGCGCGCTGGCCCTGTGGCTGGCCCTCGACAAGACCGTCGAGTTCCGGATCGCCGACCTCAAGGGCGTAGGCGACTGGGCCATGTTCGACGGCCTGGCCACCACCCTCATCCAGGGCCCGACCGACGACCACGTCATCGCCGCCACCGAGATGGTCGAAGGCATGGTCACCGAGATGGAACGCCGCATCCAGGCCCCGCCCGGCACCGTCTTCACCCCGCTCGTCGGCATCGTGGATGAAGCGCAGGTCGCGTTCATGTGCCCGGCCGTCGGCCCGGACAAGCGCCCCTACGGCGGGTCCAAGGCCACGTCCCGGTACTTCATGGCTGTCCGGAAGATCCACAACCAGGGGCGTGCCGTCGACGTGATCCTCGAGGAGGGCACCCAGGACCCCACCGACCAGAACCTCCCCAAGCTCGTCCGCGAAGGCGCCCACACCCGCATCTCCCTCGCCCTGGGCACCGAGTCGCAGGCCCGCATGGCGCTGGGGGACAAGGCCGTCGATGGCGGCGCCGCCCCGCACCTGCTGCGGCAGGGTCTCGACAAGGGAACCGTCGTCGTCGCCTCCGACGGCATCGCCATCCCGGCCGGCCAGGCGTCCATCACCGTGCGGACGCACTACATCGACACCGACACCGCCGCCCTGATCGCCGAGCGGGCCAAGGCCTTGCGCGCCGGAGTCACCACCACCGCGCACACCGTCGACCACGGGCCCGCCCTCGACCCGCTCGCCGACATCCTCACCGTCCTCGGCACCGAGCCGCGCGTCCTGACGCAGGACGTCCTCAAGCGGCTCACCGCGCTCAACGCGAAGGCGTACGGCGGCTGGTCGTTCATCGACCTCAAGCGCGTCCTCGACGGCACCCCCGCCGCCCCCTACAAGTCGGACGGACGCATGGTCATCGGCCGCGAACGAGTCGCCCGCATCCTCGCCAACCGGCCCGAGACGGGTTCCGCTTCCGCCGCTGAGTAGAGGGAGCCGCCCCCCGCACGGGTCAGGGAGGCAGGGAGAACTCCCTGACCGCCTCCCTGACCCCCATCCCTGGACTTGACCTGCGGAAATGATTTGCCAGGGAGGCAGGGAGGCGCCGCAGGTCAGACCCCCAAAACCCCCTCCACAAGCCTCCCGGCAGGGGGTGCCCACGACTCCCTGACCGCTCGGCGGCAGGGATTCCGTTTCACCCGTCCGAACATGCCGAGAGCGGCCCCCACTCACGCCAATGATTGGGGCCGCTCTCGTCCAGAACGCAAGAACTGGAGAGACCAGCATGACCCACCCGACCGACTTCCCGCGAGACCCCAACCGGGCGGCCTTACCCGCCCACCTGCGTACCGCGCTCTGGCTCGCCGGGATCGGCCTGCCCGTCCTGCCTCTGAGGCAGGGTAAGGAGCCGTTCGGGAACTGCTCGGCCTGCACCCGCTCGGCGTGCGGGGACCGGCCCCACATGAAGGCGGCCGGCCCCTGCCGGTGCCCGGCCCCCTGCCACGCCTGGGGCGCCGCCACCACCGACCCGGACGTCCTTACCGGCCCGGCATGGGCCCGCGCCTGGCGTCAGGCCGGAGCGGTCGCCTACCACCCGGGCGGGGCCGGTCTGACCGTGGTGGACCTGGACGACGCCGAGGCCGTCACCTGGGCCCGCCAGATCCTTCCCGCCACCACGGTCGTGCCTACGACGCGCGGCGAGCACTGGGTCTACCGGGGCGCCATGCAGTCGAAGAACGGGGTCCGCCCCGGGGTCGACGTGAAGTCCACGATGTCCTACGTCCGCTGGCGCGGCCCCGGCGCCGGAACGATGGCCATGCTGCCGGACATCGTGCGCTCGCTCGTGGTGAAGGAACCCACCGTCCGGCAGACCCGCGCCGTCAGTGTGGCGGTACCGGCCGGGGGCGGGCGGTGCCCGCACCGATCGCCCGCCTACCTGGAACGGGGGATCGCCATGGCCGAACGGCGAATCACTGCGGCGACCGAAGCCATCCACACCACCGTGTACCGCACGTTCCTCGCCGTGCTGTCGGCCCACGGCCGGTGCGGCTGCCTGACCGAGGCCCACACCGGACGCCTGTTCACCGCCGCGCAAGGCAAGGGCGAGTCCGCCCGGCACTGCGAGGCCGCCTGGACCAACGCCCGCACCGCATTGGGGGTGTGACCGTGCCCGAGGACGAGAAGAACCCGGCACGGCAGACCATCACCGATTACGCGCAGGACCACTTCCGGTACTTCCGCACCACCGAAGGCACCGTCTACGCGCAGAAGAACGGCCACCCTGTAGCCCGCCCGATCCGCTCCCAGGGCACGACCGGCAGCCACCGGCAGGAACTCATGGTCGGCCTCTACAACGACGGCATCGGCTCCTTCAACGGCACCGCACTCAAGGAGGCCCTCGACTTGATCGAAGCACTCGCCCTCAGCCAGGACGTCCAGGCCACCCACATCCGGGTGGCGCCCGGCTTCGACGGCGCGACCTGGCTCGACTTGGGGCGTGATGACGGCAAGTCCGTCCGCATCCACCCCAACGGCTGGGACATCCGCGTCCCTGACCCGCGCGAAGTGTGCTGGCGACGCACCCAGCTCACCGGCGAACTCCCTCTTCCCGAGAGGGAGACTGACGGGAAGGGCATCGATGCGCTGCTGCGGCTGTGCAACTTCGCCGGCGCGGAGAGCGAGTGCCTGGCCATCGCGTGGGTGATCGGCTGCCTGGAGCCGTCGGTACCCGTACCCGCGCCGTTCCTCACCGGCCCCCAGGGCGCGGGGAAGTCGACCGCGGCTCGCATGCTGATGCGGATCGTGGAGGGGATGACCGGCGACCTGCGCCGGGCGCCGAAGGACGAGGAGAACCTGATCACGGCCGTCGCGGCCGGATGGATTACCGCCCTGGACAACCTCTCGCACCTGCCCCCGGACCTGTCCGACCTGATGTGCTGCATCGTGACCGGCGCCGAGAGCATCAAGCGGGCGCTGTTCAGCGACGGCGACGTCTACCGCTCCCGCTACCGCCGCCCCCTGCTGCTGACCGGCATCGACGTGGGCGTCATCCGTCCCGACCTCGCCGAACGCCTCCTCCCGCTGCGCCTGGTGCGGCCCCGGGTTCGGCGGACGGAAGCGGAGCTGTGGGCGGAGTACGCGCAGGTGCTGCCGGTCATCCTCGGTTCCCTCCTGGACCTGACCGTCAAGGTCCGGGCAGCCGACACCGACATCCCCGCCGACCTGCGCATGGCCGACTTCGCGCACCTGTGCGCGCAGCTCGACGCCGCGAGCGGCTTCGGAGCCCTGAACGCCTACCGGGCGGGCCTGGATGAGCTCAACGACGATGTGATCGAGGGTGACCTCCTGGCGCAGGCCGTCCTCAAGCACGCTGCTGGCGCCGAGCCGGGCGAGGAGGTCCGGATGACGTCGGCGGAGTGGCTGCACGCCGTCACCCAGCTCTACGCGGGCGAGGACTTCCGTCCCCTGCCCAAAGGGTGGCCCACCACCGGCAAGGTCTTCTCCGACCGACTCAAGCGCCTGCAACCCACCCTCGCCGCCCGCGGCGTCCTCGTCGACTGGGGCCGCACGAAGGCGGCCCGCTACATCGCGATGACCCGACCGGCCCCCGAGCCGCCGGGCGAGCAGGAAGCGGCGTTCTGACCCACGCCCCCAGGGCCGCACCTGTACGGGCAAGAGGAGCACGCCCCGCCGTGGCGGGGGGGGGTGCTCCTCTTGCCTGTCCGGCGGCTTGCCGCCGGCGGAGAGGTCGCGCCGCGAGGCGGCCCCTTCTTCGCCTTGGGCGGGGGCGCACCACAACAGAAACCACCCCGCTCTTTTTCCTAATAGAAGAGATGTTGCGTCACCCGCGTCACCACGAGCCCCGAAACGGCTCGTGACCTGCCAATACACGGGTGACGCAGACGGCCCACGGCTGCGTCATCTTGCGTCACCTGCGTCATCACCTCCGAGACCCGAAGGCGCCGGGTGACACAGCGGATGACACACAGCCCCCCACTGCGTCACCTCAAAACCGCAGGTCAGGCCCACAAATGACGCAGATGACGCGATGACGCAGAAATCCGGGGCTCGGACAGCACGCCCGACTGGCGAAACAGCCACCGTTCACCGCAAGCCAAGGAGTGGAACCCATGGCCCGCCCCCAGATGCTCAAGCTGGCAGAAGTCCTCACCGAGATCGACATGAGCCGCGCCGCCTTCTACCGACTGCGCGCTAGGGGCAATGCGCCCCGCCTCTTCAAGCTCCCGAACGGGCAACTCCGTGTCCGGCGGTCCGACCTGGACGACTGGCTGGCCGGATGCGAGGCCGCAGCCGCATAGCCAAGCCCGGCGTCACGGGCCCCAGCCAGGGTGGCTGGGGCCCTTTCCCTTGAACGGAGTCGACTTGTACAGCTACGACGTACGGATCTGGGGCATCCGGACCCGCCAGAGCAAGAGCGCCCCCTACCAGCTCCGATGGCTCGTGGGGGGCGAGGAGCACCAGGCCCCGTTCCTGACCAAGACCCTGGCCGACGGTCGACGCGCTCAACTCATGGAGGCCGTCCGCAAGGGTGAGCAGTTCGACGTGTCGTCCGGGCTGCCGGTTTCCGAACTTCGCCAGCTCAAGTCGCCCACCTGGTTCGAGCACGCCAGGGCCTACGTCTGCATGAAGTGGCCGGACGCCGCTGCCAAGCACCGAGTCGGCATCGCTGAGGCGATGACGAACGTGACCATGGCCCTCGTCACGAGCGGAAAGTCGGCTCCCGACCCGAAGGTGCTGCGGCTGGCATTGCGGACATGGGCCTTCCAGATGACGTTGGATCCTCAGGGGAACGCCGTCCCACGCATGAAGGCCGAACAGCCACCGGCGCCCGCAGCCCAGGCTCTGGAGTGGATGGCCAACCATTCCCTCCGCGTGTCCGAGGTCGCGGAGGCTGAGAACCTACGCCGTGCTCTTGCCGCAATCTCCCGGCGTCTTAACGGCAAGCGCGCGGCGGACAACACGATCAGGCGCAAGCGCGCCGTCCTGAGCAACGCTCTCCGGTACGCCGTCGAATGCGACACCCTGCCCACGAATCCGCTGCCCAAGGTCGACTGGGACCCTCCGCAGACCGACGACGAAGTGGACTTCCAGTACGTTCCCGGGCCCGAGCTGGCCCGTCGGCTCCTGGATGCCGTCCAGGCCCAGGGCACCCGCGGCGAGCACCTCCACGCGTTCTTCGGGTGCATGTACTACGCCGCAATGCGCCCGTCTGAAGTGGCCGCCCTCGCCAAGGGCGACTGCAAGTTGCCGTCGACGGGCTGGGGGGAGCTGGTCCTGCGCCGAAGCCGTCCTGAGGTTGGGGCGGGCTGGACGGACGGCGGAACGCCCTACGACGACCGGGGGCTCAAGCGGCGGGCGCGCAAGGCCAGCCGGTCGGTGCCCGTGCCGCCGGCGCTCGTACAGCTCCTTAGAAGCCACCTGGATAGTGAGGGTCTGGCCGCCGATGGACGCCTGTTCCGCGCCGTCGAGGGTGGGCGCGTCGGTTCGAACGAGTACACCCGCGTTTGGAACGAAGCTCGGCGTCAGGCGCTGCAGGCCCAGGATGTGGCGACGCCGCTGGCCGAGGTCCCTTACGCCCTGAGGCACGCTGGCGTCTCTCTCTGGATCAAAGCCGGCGTGGATCCGGTGGAGGTAGCGCGTCGTGCCGGTCACAGCGTGGCGGTCCTGTGGAAATTCTACGCAAAGATCCTCTGCGGTCAGCAGCGGGTGGCAAATAATCTAATCGACTTGGCACTGTCCGACGACCATCTGGACACTCCGCAAGCTATCGCCAAGCCCGAAGAATAAGGGATCTTAGCAAGACAGACTGGCGAGTGCATTTTCAGTCACGTCCGCTTGCAAGCAATTCCGCAAGTTCCTCGAACCAACTCGCCGACTGGAGAAGAGACAAACCCACGGGTAGGGCCTCCTGGAGCCATTCACACCTCTCACGCAGCACAAATCGGACCATCCAAAGTTCAATAGGCAAGTTTTCATATGCTGAAATAATTGCCTCTGCCACTCCTTCTTCACCCATAGCTGCACCCGAACGATTGCCCCAATCGCCAGCAGAGCCATAACCCAGCGCCACTCGCGTGCCGTCCGGACACCGGTAAAAAGAAATGCTGAGGTGCCCGAAAATATCCTCACGGATTTGATCTGGGTTGCGCACCGCCGAAAGGTCGAGGTATGGGGCAACAACTTCAGTCAGCGACTCCTCCTCCAACGTGATCGATCGGTCATTAAGTCCAGACACGATGAAAGACGGGCCGAGCAATTTACCACCAATGAAGGACGCCAGGTCCGCTTGGTTCTCTTGAGCCCTGTCCAGGTGTTTGCAGAGTTGGTAGGCGAAAGGTCCGGTCTCATCCTCCCAGAAATGATGAATTAGCGACAATACGTTGACCGCCCCGTGCCCACCGGCGGCAACGGTTTTGGACACCGCTTGCTCAATCGAATTTCGGGATGGCATATCCGCACAGCCAACGGTCCAAAGGGCTGCGGCGAGATACGCGCTTTCGAATTCACTAAGAGGGTCCTCGATCATTTCCAGCGCATGCCTGGTGAAGCCACGAAGGAACCTAGGCGCTTTCGCCGCAACGTCGTCATTCAGTAGGCCGATCGCAAGCGATGATCCAGGTTTCACACACAGACTCAGCTCATCGGCTGCTTGGATTTCATCAAGAAGCGTGACGATCCTATCCCGGAATCCAGGCCGATCATAGAAAACACGCCCAGCGGCCAGCAGCCAGGTATTGCGCCAATGCGCAGAGGGCGCGATCCCTTTGAGGAAGAAGCAAGTTTCCTCCATGTCGTCTGTGACAATGGCCCGCGCAGCCATGAACTCCTGCAGGCTGCGGACCTCGAAACCCACGCTATACTCCTTGCGCGGCACGAGCAGGATCAATCTATGCATGGCGGCATCAACAATACGCCCAGCCAATACACTCGCTACAGCAGGCTCATACCCCTCACCACTCAGGCTCAAGTATCTTTCGGTAATCCTGAAGAGGTCTTCTTTCGAGATCGCAGCATTCGAATCTCCCTCACGCTCCGCCAGCACCTGCAAGAAGAGCCCGACACGTTCATGAAGATGGTCGATTGGGGTTCGATAGTCATCGATCAGCCTGGCTACTGGGCCACTTTTGTTGGCCTCACGGTTGTAGATCGTCTGGTAGTAGTCGGAGAATAGACGGTACCTCTGCTGCGGAACCCGCTCTCGACGCTCCAAGATAATGGCCATAATGGTGACCTGAAGTGGCGTTGTCATCAGGCGCGCAGTCAGTTCCTGTTCGCTCGCCTCTTTCAGCCTCAGCAGCACCCGTTCCGCCGTTTCCGGATCCCCCGGGTGACGCAGTTGAGTCAATTGGGCCGCATACGCAACGGCTCCTTCGCTATCCAGATTCTCCAAACGGAGATGCAAGTAGCGGCGGTGCGAGAATTCTTCACGATACCCCTGCGGTCTTGAAGTTGCTACGAGGAGAAGATCTGCATCGACGGACTGCGCATCAATAATGAAGTCGTTGATTTTCTCCATTACAGCATCACGCGCTTGAGGCGATGCAACCTCGTCCAGCCCATCAAGCACGACCAGCCAGGGCCACGATTTCAACCAGGAACGCAGTTGACTTGCAGTAATATCGGGCGTGCGGAGGCTAATGCGATTCGACAAATATCGCAGAATACTTAGATCCTCGCCGCCCGCAACGACATCTGCATAGTCACTAAGGTCCACGCGCACAGGCCACCTTCTAGCGGCTGGAGCATCGAGCCCCATGCGTGACAGTTCACCATTGAACGACCCCACTACCTCTGCTGTCTCAACATCCAAGCGGTTCATCGAATCCGTTAGGAGCGTCGACCTGTACACCTGACACAGGATCTGACCAATGGTTGATTTACCCTGGCCTGGCCCGCCAATCAGAGCTACGAATGGCGCTTCCTGAGAACCTCGCACACTGGGACGCAGAACGGCATCACCGTGCAGCAAGATGTGTCGCACAACAGATACAGTTTTATGAGTTCCGTCGGAAGACACATATGATGCAGTAGGGTCGATGGCTATCTCATCAAGCGGTAGACGCTGATTCTCCGCATCTCCCGCTTGCCCCATTTTCACCCACTGATCCGTTGACAGCTCTTTACTGCAGTGGTTAGCGAGCAGTTCCCCAAGGTCAGAGGCAGTACCCTCAAGAAGCTCTCGAAGGCGGAACAGAACATCTCCCGCCGTGGTTAGGGCGCCATAGGTTTGACGGATTCCCGGATACATGTCCAAGTAACGGGAGATCTGATCGAAATGCCAAACGTGGACGGCCTTGACAGGTAGCTCAAGCTCCGCCAAGAGCTCCTCGACGGTGCTTTCAAAGAGATCAATTCCGCCCGCCACGGGATCTGGCGAAAGAACCACATTGGTGGCAAATAGAAGATACTCGGGAAGGGCCCCTTGCCGAACCCTCTTCGATTCTTTGTTTGCCCATTGCCTTAGCTCCGCGCGGACCTGCCCAAGGAACCACGTGGTATCTGGACTGGTCCCGCGGGGCCGTTGCAAGAATTTGGACTGGAGCACCCCGTGCCCGTTCCACGCCCCGTCCTCACTGGGTGTGGGGGGTAGGACATCTGGCCCCGGAACTCTGCCTCTCGGCCGCCGTCAGGTCCATCGCCAAAGATCTGAACACCCGATCCGAGCACCTTCAGGGCCAAGGCCTGCGTTAGGTGCTCGAACTCTCGTGTTCCAAGGCGTGTCAAGTCGTAGTCCACACCACTATCGTGCCGGTCCCAAGGGTGGACGGTGGCTCTTCGACAGAATCTCTGGCACCCACCGGGTGGCTAACTGACGTCGAGGTCGCTGCCATGGCCGGCGTCGGCGCGAAGTAAGAGCAGCCGCAGGTTGGCCGCGGGTTGGCCACACAAGCTGGTCAAGGTCGTGGCAGGAGGGCTCACGGTGAGACAGGGCGAGCGACGATGGGGTGTCCCTCAAAGAGGGGCACCCCATCTGATCAGCGCGTTCGCTGAGCTGGCGGTGGGTGTGGGATTTGAACCCACGGTGACATCGCTGCCACGACGGTTTT
>NZ_JBHXSY010000082.1:0-14227 GCF_042715295.1 Streptomyces sp. NPDC058701
TTCACCGACCCTGACCACCTCATCCGCCGGCTACGACACGGCCTCCGCCAGATCCGCTACCGCAGCGACATCATCGACGGGTGCCTCACCGGCACCGGACTCACCCTGACGACACCACGACTACAAGGTCAGTAGCCGCGAGGTCGGCGGCCAGGTGTTCAGCGTACTTGGTCTGGATCGGTGTGCTGAACGCTTGCTCCGGCATGGAGGTCCTCTCTCCTCTGAAAGAAGTGTCGCTGCGCGCGACAACCGATGGTGCCGGGTCCGGGCTCTCGCGCCCGAGAGGTGTCGGCATCTCCCTCGGGCACGCCCGCCGCCGGTCATCGTCCGTACGACGTGGGGCGGATGTTCTGGTTGAGCCGGAACCGGTTGTGCGGATCGTAGATGTCCTTGACCCTGCCGAGTCTCGCGCGAGCCGTTCCGTAGGACCGGTCCGTTTCTCCGGCTTCGCCGTCCCCATAGTTCACGTACGTGCCCATGCATCCGTCTGCGACGGCCGCCCGACGGGTTTTCCTGACCCACTCCACGTGGTCGCCTGCGGCCGGATCGCCCACCGTCCACAGGGCCACGACGTTGGCGACCCAGCCGGCTTCCCGGTGCGGGAACGCGGTGGCGCCGTCCGGCACGCGTGCCACGGCCCCGCCCATCGCGGTGAGTTCGATCTGTGACAGCGGGGACCGCGCGAGTGCCGACTGCTCCACGAGGGCGTCGATGAGGTGATCGGAGGCCTCGCGGAACAAGGCGGCCTTGCTGTAGACGCCGTGCCCCGGAGCGAAGAGGCCGTCCCAGGCGCTCTGGACCGCGACGTACGGCTGGACGGCCGTCATCGAGAAAACGGGGTCGTGCAAGGAGCCCGCGGCGACCGACGCAGCCACCTCGTCCAACGCATCGCCGTCGTCTCCCCCCAACCAGGAGAAGGCGGAGAGCAGGACTCGGCGTCCAACGATGTGCCGAGGCATCCAGGGGAAGTCCGGGGCCTCCCTCATGACGTGGCCCCACGCCAGGCGGTCGTCGGCCCGCTCCGGCAGACGGGACGACACGGACAGCACCTCTCTGGCGTCCGCCAGCGGATGTACCTGGATGAGCGAGCGGACCGGCCCCACGCGATGGAGGCGGAACTCGAACTCGGTGACGATCCCGAAGTTGCCCCCGCCACCCCGCAGTGCCCAGAACAACTCCGGCTCACAGTCTTCCGCGACGCGTACCAGATCCCCGTCTGCCGTCACCAACCGCGCAGCGCTCAAGTTGTCGATGGTGAGTCCGTACGTGCGCATCAAGAGGCCGAACCCACCGCCGAGGGTCAATCCGCCCAACCCGGTGTGGGACACGGCGCCGGTCGTCACCGCCAGTCCGTGTTCCTGAGTGGCCCTGTCCAGATCGGCCAGCCGGCATCCCCCCTGCGCCCGCGCCCTCGCACGTGCCGGGTCTACGAGGACGTCCCGCATCAGCCCGAGGTCGATGACGATCCCGCCTTCACACGTACTGTGCCCGGGGATGCTGTGCCCCCCGCCCCTGACCGCGATGGGAACGTCGCGCCGCGTGGCGAAACGGACGGCACGGGCCACGTCGGCCTCGGTCATGCACTGTGCGATGAGCATCGGACGGCGGTCGACCGCCCCGTTCCACACACGTCGTGCCCAGTCGTAATCCGTGTCCTGGGGGCTCAGGACCGCCCCGGTGAATCCGGCTATCATCTGGTGCCCTCCACGTTCGCCCATCAGATCTGCGCCCGTGCGATCCAGTGGTGATCACGGGGGGCGCACAGCCGACGCGGCGGCCGCGGCATCCCGGTGCAGCGCCCCTCGCCCAGGTCGGCGACCGAGTACGCAGCAGCCCGCCAACCGAACGCTCCCAGGTACGAGGCCATGTCCTGCACACCGTGCAGGAAGGGCGACCCCGCGCGTTCCATGTAGGTGAGGAACCCCGCGTTGGCCGGCTCTGCGAGGTACCGGGCGTCCGGTGCGTCGAGGGTGATCACGGAGTCCGCGGCCGACACGGCTGACACCTCCGCGAGCAGCCGGTCGCTTTCCTCCGGGCTCAGGTAGGGGAGCAGCCCTTCCACGACCCACAGAGTCCGGCGCCCCCTGTGGTGACCCCTGCCCGCCAGCGCGGAGGTCCATCCGGGGGACCTGAGGTCGCAGTCCAGCAACGTCCGTCGGCATGTTGGGCGCGGCAGACCCGACAGGAGGCGCTCCTTTGCCTCCAACTGCCCGGGCAGGTCCACCTCGTAGACCTGGACGGCGGAGACCAGCGGCAGGCGCCAGCAGCGTGTGTCGCTCCCGGCTCCGAGCACGACGACCTGGGTGATGCCGCTGTCCACGGCGTCGCGGAGGACCTGGTCACCGAACCGGCCCCGCAGGATCACCGAACCCGTCGTACCGCCGGCTTCGAGCGCGCGGGCGGCTGCAAACCGCGCCCGAGGGGTCACCAGGTGGTCGGCGAAGGGATCGATCAGGTAGCGGTCGGTTCGCCGGTTCTCGTCCGCCCGTATGACGGCGGTGATGAAAGCGGTCTCTTCCACTGGGCCCGGCCGGCCGGGCGGTGCTGACGTCACGGTGTGTCCCTTGCCTTGTCGCTGTGGCTCCCCTGGGCGGTCCAGGGCGAGTCGCCGATCAGATCGGCCTGGGCGAAGCTTCCCGCCCGGGCGTACTGCGCCGATATGGCGGCGAGCTCGTCACCGGTGAACACGTCGGAGACGTCGTCGAACCCGTCGGGGGCGCGCTCGTGCGCCAGCGTGATGACCCGCTCCGGTCCCATGCTCCGGTTCTCCCTCTGCAGTGCCGTCATGACATGGCGGCGCAACTCCTCGTACTGGGCGAGGGCCTCGCTCACGTCCTGGCCGCGTGCGAGGCAGTAGGCCAGGACGCGGGCATCGATGATCGCTTGCGTCGCGCCGTTCGAGCCTGCCGGATGCATGGCGTGTGCCGCGTCCCCGACGAGGGTGACGTGCCGGAAACTCCAGCGTGGCAGGCTCTCCCGGTCGATCATCGGGTAACGGTGTATGCGCGGTGCACCGGCCAGCATGCGGCCCGTGTCCAGGTAGGGGGAGCGCCAGTGACCCAGTTCCGAGAGCAGGATCCCCAAGCGCCTTCCCTGAGGCAGCCGCTCCCGGCGGGTCTCCGCCGTAGCGGGCACGGCGACCACCCAGTTGTTGAGCACCTCGCCGGAGGACAGGTGCTGTATCGGGTACACGACGAGGCGGCGACGTTCGTCGCCGAGCACCATCATCGAGGCTCCCGTCAAGAATGGCTTGCCGGCCGTGATCCCGCGGAACATGACCATGCCGTTCGTCGGAGGGCTCCCTTCACCGGGATACAGCTGAGCCCGTAGGGCAGAGCGGATTCCGTCGGCACCCACGAGAACGTCGGCGTGCAAGGTCCGGTGCGCCCCACCCGCCGTCCTGGCCACGACGGTGACGCCGCTGGCGGACGTGTGGAACGCCGTCACCCGGTGGCCGTAGACCACAGATCGCGACCCCAGCACGGAACGCACCCGGCACGTCAGTACGTCCAGAAGGTGGTCCCGGGAGAGTGAGAGCTGGGGCCATCCGTACCCGGCACTCCTACCACGCTTCTCCCGCCAGATGACGTCGCCGCGCGTCGAGCAGAGCAACAGTTCCTGGGTGAGCACCGCCTTGGTGGTCAGTTCACCGAGCACGCCGAGCGCGTCCAGCTCGCGCACCGCATTGGGGAGCACGTTCAGGCCGGTGCCCGTGTGCCCCCGTCTGCTGTGGTTCTCCAGAAGGTTGATGTCCCTGACTCCCGCGGCATGCAGACTCAGGGCGGTGGTGAGTCCGCCCACTCCTGCCCCGGCGATGACGACGCGCATTGCACCTCCCTGTCAGGCGTCCGGGAACACGATCGCGGCCTCGGTCGTCTCGGTCCGCCGAGCTTCCCGGGTGCCCTGCAGGACTCCTTCGAGCAGGTCCACGCTGCCCCCTCCACTGCCCAACTCGTACCGCCGCCGGTCGTGTGCGTAGGCCCGTCGTGCCATGACCAGATGTTTGCCGCGGAAGCTCGAAAGCCTTTTCAGGACGAGGGACAGGCCCACCGCACTCTCTGCGATCCTGCGCCTGTCAGCGACTCCGCTCGCGGATGCGCGTGCGACCCGCAGCCGGGTGACCTGCGATGCGGATCGCGCTGCGGTGTCGTAGAGCCGGCGCCACCGTGGCAGCGTGTGCACCCCCACCTCCTGGCAGAAACGCAGATAGGTGGAGTCGGCCCGGTCGGACGCCCAGATGATCAGATCCAGCAGCGACAGGGGGAGGTGGGCGGCGGCCGGGCCGAGGTAGGGCCGTCCCTCGATCGCCACGTCCTCGAAGTAGGGCCTCAGCGTCTGCGCGAAGAACTCCGGGGAGACCGTCGTGAGTACCGACTTCATGGCATCGTCGCAGGCGGCCAGCAAGCCGGCGATGTGCCGGGACTCCGCGGCGTAGTCCGGGTCGTGCGGGTCGGTGCGGGACAGGCGCACGCAGGCGTCCACCGCATGGGACAGGGCCGGTGCGCTGTGGCGGACGGCTTGGATGAGGTGCCGTTCCATCAGGTCCCCGGTGTACGTGCGTTCCCTGGTTCCGGTCGGGTTCCACACCGTGTAGTGGTAGACGGTGTCGCGCGGGATGGTGCCCGTCAGACGCGCGAGGCGGGTCAGAACCGGTACTACCGCGGGGACGGCGGTGGCGGGCTGCACGCCGCACCGCTTGAGGCTCCCCAGATACATGCCCAGGTCGCGCACGGCTGCAACACCCTCCTCCACGGAGAAGGAGTCGACTGCGTCCGCGCTCGGCAGGATGCCGAGCAGGGCTTGGGCGAGGTGTCGCACGTCGCATGCTGCGTTCTGGAGCTGAAGGCGGTGCAGCGCATGATCCGCCTTCAGCGGGTCAATCCCTTGGACCAGGGCCGCGTTGTGCACCGAGAGGAGTTCGTCTTGGTCCGTCATACAACCGCCCGGTTCGGAGATCCGGGGCGCTGGCTCCCCGGGGCTGATCCGCTGCCGGGAAGTGATTCTGGGGCAGCGTCGCATCGGGGGAGTGAGTACCTTCTACTCACAGTCGGGGTGTGCGGTGGTGGAAGGCCCGTAGGGCGGGCCGCCGGACGCGGACGACAGGACCCTCAGGAGTGGCAGCCGCCCATCCGGGCCGCACTTCACAGTTGTCGACAAGGAGCGCGGTGGACGTTTCCGAAATCTCCGCGATGTGGGAGTGGTGCGGGCGCGAGAAAGAACTCGTCGCCTTCACGAAAGCCGTGCGCGACCCCACGACACAGGGGTTCATCATTCACGGTGGCGCAGGCGTGGGGAAAACGCGCCTCGCCGAGGAATGCCTCTTGCGCATTGCGCGTCACACGGGCCGGGTCGTCCGCATCGCCACCACCAACCCGCTGCCGCTCGCCGCTCTCATTCCGATCCTGCCGGACGGGATCGACCTGAGCGATCCGGGACGCGACATAGCCGCGGCCGTCCGCCACATCCAGGCAGCAGGCGAGGGGATGCGGCACCGCCTCGTGGCCCTGGTGGACGATCTGCACCGACTGGACCCCGCATCCGCCTTCTTGCTCGACCGCCTCATGCGCGCTGGGGCGGTCTTCGTGATCGGCACCGTCCGCACTCATGAGGAGATGGGGGAGCACGTAGCAGAGCTCACGCGGGCCTCAATGACCGTCCGGATCGACTTGGCCGACCTCAACAGACCTGAAACGCAGGCGCTGCTCACCAGCGCGCTGCGAGCGCCGGTGGCCGAGGAAGTGACCGAGGCTCTCTACGCAGCCTCCTCGGGCAACGTCCTCTACCTGCGAGAGCTGACGATCGGAGCGATGAGGACGGGGGCGCTGCGCAGGGCGAACCGCCTGTGGACGCTGTCCACGGAGCAGCACCCGACTGCGACGCCGAAGCTCCGGGACCTGATCCGGGAACGCATCATGCGGCTCCCGGAGCGCAGCCGCACCGTGCTGCAGACGATGGCCTGGTGCGGGGGCGTCTCGGTCAACGATGCCCTGCAGATGTCGGAGGACCGTGACATCTCCCAGCTCGAGGACGCGGGACTCGTACGCGTCGTTGTGGAGGGGCGCCGCTTCATGTGCGTGCTCGGGCATCCGCTGTATGAAGAGGTCATCCGCACGCTGGTGCCGAAACCCCGTGCCACCGCCCTGATCCTGCAGCAGGTGGAGCGGGTACGCGCGTACGGAGCACGTCGCCGAGAGGACGTCCTGCACATCGCGGGAATGAGCCTGGAAGCGACGGGGACGGCCGATCCCGAGATCCTTCGCAAGGCTGTCCGGGTGGCCAGGAACGCGCATGACTACCGCCAGGTGGCCGCCCTGTGTGCTGCTCTTCCCGAGGAGTCCGTCACCCATAACGAACTCATCTTCCACGGTGAATCGCTCCTGGAACTGGGGGCGTGGGAGAAGGCGGACGCCGCCTTCCAGCGGGCATACGACTGCTCCACGACCGAGGAGGAGGCGGTGTCAGCCGCTCTGACACGGACCATGGCGCTCGCCCTGGGAACCGGCGACATGGCAGGCGCCCTCCGAGTGAACGCAGACGCGCGCGCTGCGATCGGGTCGCCCGCGCTGCGTCAGGTTCTGGACGTGAACGAGAGCACCATCGTGATCATCGATGGGCGCCCGGGTGAAGGCCTCGACAAGTACGAAGCGGTCAAGACGAAGGCGGGCGGAGACCTCAGCCGGGACGCCGAGCTCCTTTCCAGCATGATGAGAGAGATCGGCCTCATCATGCTGGGCCGTTGCTTGGACGCGCAGGCACTGTGCAGGCAGTGGTACGACTTCCACCAAACGAGTGGCGAGGGCGCCCTCGTCCCGCACGCCGCTGCCCACCTCAGCGGGCTGGCGTTCGCACAAGGCGAGGCCGGCGACCTGTCGGGAGCACGTCGTACCGGACGTACGGCCTTCGACGCCCTCTTGGAGATCGATGCCCCGAGGAACCGGGTGTGGCCCGCGATCTACCTGGCGCGGTGCGAATGGGTCGCGGGACATCCGGCGGCCGCGGCGCGCTGGTTCGAAGAAGGTGCCGTCCTCGCCCGCCGGAACAACCACAACCGGGTCCTCCGCGTCGCCCTGGCCGGACAGGCGGCGGCAGTGGCCCAGCTCGGTGACAGCGCAACTGCCCGGATGCTCATGACGGAGGCCGAACACCTGCCCACGTTCAAGGTGCTGGCCGGGGAGGACCGGCTGGCCCCGGCGTGGATCCTCATCGCGGAGAACCGGCTCGATGAAGCCGCGGACGTCTTGACGGAGGGGGCCGCGGAAGCGGCGAGGCTGGGCCAACCGATGTCGGAGGTGCTTCTGGTTACGGACCTGGCGCGCCTCCGCCCGACGCGGGAGAACGCGTCACGGCTTGCGCGTCTCGGTAGGGGCTACCAAGGCGCGCTGACACGCTGCAGGGGCGATTTCGCCGTGGCACTGGCGCAACAGGATGCGGACGCCCTGGTCGCCTGCGCCGCGGATCTGCTCGCCTGCGGAGCCGACCTCCTGGCCGCCGAGGCGTTCGCCGAAGGTGCTCGCCTCTATGCTGCGACTGGCCGGGGCGACGAAGCGAAGCGGTCGCGGTACGAAGCGGGAGTCGCCCATGCACGATGCGAGGGGGCGAGAACGCCCCTTCTGCGCGACGTTTCCGCACTCCACGAACTGACACCACGCGAGAGGACGATCGCCAGGCTGGTCGCAGGCGGCGCGAAGCCCGCGGACGTGGCCGAAACGCTCGTACTGTCCGTACGCACGGTCAACAACCACTTGCAGAACGTCTACCGCAAGCTCGGCATTGCGCAGCGCGCGCAGCTGGCCGAGGCGCTGCGCGCGACGGCGCGCGAGTGCCCGCGATGAGATCCGGGAGGTGCGCATGAGCATCACCTGCGCCGTGGCCAGAGCGTCGCCGACAGGCGGAGGGAAAGCGCGGCGACCAAGGCCAGGAGGAGCAGTCACAGCGGGCATGGGGGTGCCTTGCGGTACGCCGGCGCCTCCGGCTCCCGCCATCACCAGTGCGGGCTGCCGTCGGTCGGAAGTCCCGCCCACTGGTGCCACGGCGGCACACAGGCTGTTGGGCAGGCCGCGGCGCCTGCGAAGCAGCCCTGTCCATACCGTGCCGATGCACGAGGGCATCTCGCGCCACTCGCCGACAGATGCAGCCGCGCACCGCATTTGCACCTGCCATCTCTACCCTGGCCCGTGCGGGCCGGGCGGCCGGGGCGCTCGGCGGCCGCATCATCACCGCCTGATGCGGTCCACCGTGTCCAGCGGGCCGTGTGCTGCTCTGTTTGACGTGGTAAGGACCGGGCGCCACGCCGTGGTCGCCGCAGGCGTCCGCGAGGGGTCCACGGTCGCTGTGGTCGGAGACGGAGCGGTCGGGCTGTGCGGTGTCCTCGCCGCGCGCCGTCTCGGCGCGGAGCGCATCATCATCCACGAGCGGCGTACCGACGAGGCGGCCGCCCGCACGGTCCGCCTGACTGCCGAGCACGGCGTCGGCATGATCGCGAGGGATGACGTCACCGAGGTGCTGATGGTGCTGTTCGAGGAGCCGGCCACGGCCGGGCTCGTCCTGGAGCCGGGAGAAGGGGGCCCGACCCGACCCGCGGGGCATCGGTGCAGGCCGCACGGGCCCGCACGGGGCAGGAGTGCGGCCCAGTCCGCCAGCCGGTCACGGCCTACTGCGCGCAGCGCAGGGCGTGGGGGAGGGCGGTGCGGCGCCCTCCCACGGCACACCACGGGCCACGAGCCTGCTGCTAGGGCTTGGACCGATCCTGGCCACCCAGCGCAGACTTGAGCTCCTTACGGTTGGTCACGCCGAGCTTCTGGTAGGCACGCTGCACATGGTTCTGCACGGTGCGCGGGGAGACGACGAGCGAGGCGGCGATGTCGCGGGACGTCCGGCCGGCCGCCACCATCTCCGCCACAGCGCGTTCCCGCGGCGTGAGGGGGACGAAGGCCCCGGCGAGATGGAGTCGGGGAGTCGTGACGTCCCCACAGCGGGCGAGGGCGCGCGCCCCTCTCACCATGACCGAGGCGGCACGTCGGCCCTGGCCACCACGGTGCAGGAGCGCGGCAGCGCTGCCGGCCGCCTCTGCGGCCAGGAGGTCCAGTCCGAGATCATCGAGAACGGGAACGAGCCCCGTCAAAGCGGATGCGTCATCACTCGCCCAGGCGCTTACCAGGGCGGCGCGTGCCGCTGCGAGGTCTCCCTCGCAGACGTCGGCCAGCTCGACCACCCGGTCGCGTACGCTTCCCGCGTCGCCCAGCCGGGCCACGTCGGTCAGCAGCAGACCCTCTGACGTGACGTGGCCCTGCTCGCGGGCCACGTCGGCGGCGGCCCGCAGAATGCTGCGGGCCGCTTCGGGTTCACCTTGCGCGACCCGCAACCACGCTGCGCCGAGAGACTCCTCAGGCTCGAAGAACGGCAGGGAGACCGCACGCTCCTGTTCCTTCAGTGTCGCCACTGCTGCCGGTACGTCGCCGAGGGCGGCCTGGGCGGCCGCCAATCCGGACAAGGCCCGGCTCAGGCACATGTGGTCGCCATGGTTCCTCGCAGCCAGGGAGCTGACGGAGAACCAGTGGCGGGCCTGGGCCACGTGTCCGGCCAGCCACTCCGTGTGCGCGATGTTGAGGGCTGCCCAGACTTCGACAGCCGTCTTGACGGATGATGTCTGGGCATGGGCGCTGCGCCCGACCCTGCGTGCCTCGTCCAGCTGCCCGGACTCGGCCAGGGCCCCGGTGAGAGCCACGAGGTTGCGGCCCGGGTGCGACAGGCGGTTCTCTTCGTCGAGCCGTACGTGTTCACCGTGGACGTGGCCGGCGAGAGCGGCTGCCGCCCGGGTACGCCCCACTGCCGAGAGGGCCGTGGCCCGCATGGCGGCCCCCCAGAGCCAAAAGGTGGATTCCGGTCCCTCCTCGTGCATGAGTTGCTCGACCGGTGAGAGCTTCTGCAGGGCCTCGTGAAGGCGGCCGACGAGCACCAGCAGCACGCCCTCGTTGACCAAGAGTTTCTTGCGCGCCGTAGGGTCGGTGATGCCGGGGCGGGGCTCCTGGCTGACCTCCAGTGCGCGCTCGTGCTGGTGGCCCCAGAAGAGCTGGATGGTGTGCAGGTAGACCGCGGTCATCCGCTCGGTGTCATCCGCCGCCTGACGGTAGGCGTCCAGGAAAGCCTCCTCCGAGGCGGAGTGGTTGCCGGATTGTGCCTGGACCTCTCCGAGCAGGAGGAGGACACCCGTGGTGCGCTGTTCTGCCGAAATGGTCGTCAGGAGCGAGACCACTCCTGCGTAGTCGTGCGCGTGCCGAGCGATGGCGGCGGCCTGGTACAGCAGCCGCGGATCGGCTGTACCGGTCGCGGCGAGGCGCAGTGAGGTGATCCTGAGGGGGTCCTCCTTGCGACGGGCGCCGAGGGACTCAAGACGTCTGACGAACGCCATGCGGATGCTCCGTCGATCCCCCAGGGTGACCCCCGTCCGTATCACTTCCGCGTGAAGGGGGTGGGAGAGGCTCAGGCGGACTCGCTGTCCGTCGAGCACCGAACGGATGAAACCACGTTCCTCGAGCTCTGTGACCGTCTGTTCCGAGTGCGCCAGTGCCCTGACGTCGGCGAGAGACATCGGCTCGCACAGGGACAGGAGTTCCAGGAGTCTGCGTTCCTCCGGTCCGGTGCGGCCGAGCCGTTGCCGGATGGCGCTGAGGATCTCAGGGGTGGAGCTGAGCGCCCCCTCGCCCAGACACCACATCTCGTCCGTCTTCGTGAGCTGCCCCCGGTCGACGGCGGCGGTCACGATCTCCCTGAAGTGGAGGATGTTGCCCCCGCTCGCGTGGAACAGGGCATCGAGGGTCTCGGTCTGCGCCGATGCGCCCATGACCGCCGCGAAGAGCTCCGAGGTCTGCTCACGGGTCATCGGTTCCAGGTCGATCCGCGTCACCCGTTCCCCGGCGTCCAGAGCGCTGCTGAGAGAGTTCCGCCCATCCGAACGCACCGTACTGACGGTACGGATGATTCCTGCGTCGAGAAGCTGGCGAAGCAGGACCTCGGACGCTGCATCCAAGTGCTGGAGGTCGTCCACCAGGGCCACCCACCGCACACCACGCCTGGCCAGGTGATTCGCAGCCGCGGCGAACGCTGCGACGGGATCGCCCGGTTCCAGAGGATCGATCGGGAAGAGGTGGGCGACCGCGCTGAGGGGCATCCCGACGTTCTCGGGCAAACCGGTGGCGCGCAGGGGCCGGTACCCGTGCCGGGTCGCCGTCTGGACGAATGCCTCGGCGAGACGGGTCTTGCCCACGCCGGCAGGCCCGTGGATCGTCGTGGCCGGCTTGTCGGGCCGGTCCAACTGAGCGTCGAACTGCGCAAGGTGGCGCTCACGGCAGATCAGCGGCCACGGTGTGGAGAGCTGTCGGCCGTGGTCGTCCATGGTTTCCTGTCCTGGTCCGTACAAGCCGTGCGGCTTCGCCGGCTTTCGGGGATGGGGTGATGGTTCCGCGATCTGCATGCTTTGGAAGCGGGCCTGTCGGCGACGGGTGAATCGTGACCCGCCGGTTGAAGATTGACCCCGGTCCGTCAGTTGATGTTGTTCATTCCCCGGTGTTGGCGGGTGGAACCCGGCCGAGGTCGCGGCCGCGCATGCGGTAGCTGTCGCCCTTGAGTGAGATCACTTCGGCGTGGTGGACCAGTCGGTCGATCATCGCGGCGGCGACGGTGTCGTCGCCGAAGACCTCTCCCCAGCGTCCGAAGGGCTTGTTGCTGGTGACGATCACGGAGGCGTGTTCGTATCGGCCTGAGATGAACTGGAAGAACAGGTTCGCGGCCTCGGGTTCGAACGGGATGTAGCCGACCTCGTCCACGACGATCAGGGGGATGCGGCCGAGGCGGGTGAGTTCGTCGGCGAGTTTGCCGGCCTGGTGGGCGTCGGCGAGGCGGGCGACCCACTGGGCGGCGGTGGCGAACGCGACCCGGTGCCCGGCCTGGCAGGCCCGGATCCCGAGGCCGGTCGCCAGATGGGTCTTGCCGGTTCCGGGCCGCGCGATGTCGGACGACACGGCCTGACACCAGGTCAACCACGCCCAGGTCGGACGCGGCCGCCAGGCCCGCGAGTACTTCGAGCAGACCAGCCCGTTCGTGCCAGCGATCCGCCAGATCGACCGGTTGGTGGAGTTCCTGAACCTGGTCACCGCCTGCCACGCATTCGTCGCCGCCGCGGACCGGGTCGTCCCGGGGCTGGGGGATCGCCAGCTCGGCGATGACGAGCAGGCGGTCGTTCGGGAGAACTGCGCGCGTGTTCGGGCGACGCTGGATTGGAACGAGATCGCGGTCGGCGCCGGGAAAGTCGACGTCGACTGCGAGCTCGCCCGCCTCCTCCAGGGTGAGTAGGCGATGCCTCGCGCATCGGCGCGCAAGTCGCCCGCGGCCAGCAGACATGCCGAAACCGTCCGCGTCATATTCTTCGAGGCGCAACCGGCCGGGCTGACCTTCGACCGGCTGGTCGGATCCAGCGCATTGAACCCGAGCCAGGCCCGCTCTGGGCTTGCCTGCCTGCGGGACACGATCACCGAGCACGGCTGGCTGCCCCTGATCGGGGCCCGGGCAGACGGTTATAGGTTCTGCTCGGACGCGGCCGAGCTCCAGGCCTATAAGTCTCGGTGATCCGCGAGAAACTGACAGAGATCCGCCAGTTGATCACCGGCGTGGTCACCGAAGGCCGGTGGTTTAAGTACGGAGTACTCACTCGCCCTAGCTAGCGATGTTGTTTTACTGGATCAATAAAACCGGATGGGTTGGGGCGTGGCCAATTCAGTGATCGGTTAGCGTAAGCAGCATTGAGCTGACTTTCTCCTACTTGTACGCGCGCAGGAAGCTGCGCCGCACTCTTAGAAACAGGATTTAGATGTTGAGGTTCGATAGTAATAGCCCGGCTGTCGTGCGATCCGTCTCGGAGCCAGGGGGCGCGGATTCTCTGGCTGAAGCGAGGATCATTCGTGCGAAGAAGTCCTGATGAGGCTCACGGCCAGCGTCCACGTGTCCTGCTCGCCGCCCCTCGTGGCTGGTGTGCGGGTGTGGACCGTGCCGTGATCGCCGTCGAGAAGGCGCTTGAGCAGTACGGCGCGCCGGTCTACGTACGCCACGAGATCGTGCACAACAAGTACGTCGTCCAGACCCTGGAGAAGAAGGGCGCGATCTTCGTCGAGCGGACGGAGGAGGTGCCCGAGGGCTCCATCGTGATGTTCTCCGCGCACGGGGTGGCGCCGGTGGTCCACGAGGAGGCGGCGCGCGGCAGGCTCGCGACGATCGACGCGACCTGCCCGCTGGTCACCAAGGTGCACAAGGAAGCCGTCCGCTACGCCAACGAGGACTTCGACATCCTCCTCATCGGCCACGAGGGCCATGAGGAGGTCATCGGCACCTCGGGCGAGGCCCCGGACCACATCACGATCGTCGACGGCCCCGACGACGTCGCGAAGGTCGAGGTGCGCGACGAGTCCAAGGTGGTCTGGCTCTCCCAGACCACGCTCTCCGTCGACGAGACGATGGAGACGGTCGACGCGCTGAAGACGAAGTTCCCGCTGCTGGTCTCCCCGCCGAGCGACGACATCTGCTACGCCACCTCGAACCGGCAGGCCGCGGTCAAGGCCATGGGCGCCGACTCGGACCTGGTCATCGTCGTCGGCTCGAAGAACTCCTCGAACTCCATCCGCCTCGTCGAGGTCGCCCTCGACGCGGGCGCCCGCGCCGCCCACCTGGTCGACTTCGCGAGCGAGATCGACGAGGCCTGGCTGGAGGGCGTCACCACGGTCGGCCTGACCTCGGGCGCCTCGGTGCCGGAGGTGCTGGTCGAGGAGGTCCTCGAGTGGCTGGCCGCCCGCGGCTACGCCGACGTCGAGATCGTCAAGACCGCCGAGGAGACGATCACCTTCTCGCTCCCCAAGGAACTCCGCAGGGACCTGCGCTCTGAGGCCGCCGAACTCGTCTCGAGTCGGGCACCAGCAGAAACGTGTGGGCCCGGAGCCACAGCGGCAGAGGTCTGAGCACGCACTTCAAAGGAATTCAATGAGCATCCAACCGACAATCCGTTCCGTCGATTTTGGTCTGCCGTCCGTGCCGACGAAGCTTGCCGACCGCCGGGTCAGCCGCAAGATCCAGGTCGGTTCCGTGGCCGTCGGGGGCGACGCGCCCATCTCGGTCCAGTCGATGACCACGACCCGCACGTCCGACATCGGCGCCACGCTCCAGCAGATCGCCGAGCTCACCGCCG
>NZ_JBHXSY010000083.1:0-13298 GCF_042715295.1 Streptomyces sp. NPDC058701
CCCGCCGCGCGGTCCCGCTGCCTGCCTCGCGCCTGCGCCCGGTTCTCGGCCGCGGCCCCGGCGCCGCCGCGGGCCGGGAGGCGGCCCGCCCGGCAGCGGCCCGGTCCGGCCGCTGCCCGCCGCCGGTTCCCGCTGCGGCCGCCCGCCGCCTGCGCCCGCCGCTGGCCGCTGCCGCCCGCCGCGCGGTCCCGCTGCCTGCGCCTTGCGCCCTGCCGCGGCCCCGGCCCTGCGCCCGGCGCGGGCCCACGCCATTCCGCCTCCGCCCGCCTCATGTACGCGCCGGCACCGCCCTGCTCTCGACCCTCGCCGCCCTCCCCGGCCCCGGCCCCGGCCGCGGCGCTGGCGCCGGTGCTCCGGCCGTCCTCGTCGCACTGGATGTGGACCTGCCGCTCGTGCCGTCCCCGCGACAGGGCCCGGGAGGCGACTTGTTCGACGAGGCGGGCATCGTGCGAGTGCAGGCTCTGAAGCACAGCGACCAAGGGTGCAAACGACGCCACCTCGCCCCTCCGGCGGCTTCCGTACACACGGAGGATGGCGAGCGGTGCTTCCCGTGTTCTCCGGGGGGCGTGGTGAAAGTCCTGGCCAGCACCACCCGGCACGCCACCGTCACCGTTACCCGGGTCCGCAGCGAGTAGCCCCGGTCAGGCGCGGGCGGGGGGAGGTGCCCGCGCTCCCCGCTCCCGTGCGAAACGGGCTGTATCAGTGAGCTGTGCGCTGTGGCGCGCTCCTTAGAGACCATCTCATTTGGCGAGTCTGCGGTAGCAGATGAGAGCGCAGGCGATGCTGGTGAAGGCCAGGAAGTGGTCGCCGCCGGCGGAGCAGGTGGGCACGACAGCGGCGCGCCCGGGTTCCGGCCGCGCCGCTGTCGAGCTGTGGTCAGCCCTCGGGGGAGCCCCGGGTCAGTGCAGCTTGTTGACGGCGGTCTTCGTCGTAGTGCGGAAGGCGGTCAGCGGGGCGTCCTCGAGGTCGCCCATCTGGCCCCAGCGGACGAGGGTGACGGTGCGGCCGTCGCGGCCGACGGAGAACAGGTGGATGTCGGAGATGCCGATCTGCGGGTCGGCGGTGTCCAGGCTGTAGACCCAGGCGCCCTCCTCGACGGCGAGCTTGCCGTGGGAGGCGCTGACGGCCTGCAGGCCCGGGTTCTGCTGCTCCAGCAGAGGGCCGCAGCCGGCGAGGGCCCCGCGGAGGGTTTCGACCAGCTTCACGGCGTCGGCCTCGGTACGGGCGACAGTGGTGACCTGGACGCCATTGGTGTCGAGCTCGGTGCTGAACTCGCGGTAGCGGGTGTTCTGCGCCGGGATCTTGTACGGGGCGCAGAGGACGCCGCCGTTCTCCGGGACGCCGGTGAAGACCTGGGTGGCGGTCCACGGCGTCGACGACGGCGGCATCTGGGAGGCGGCGAGGAAGGCGGGCTGGGCAGCGGCCTGCGCCGGGGCTGTGGCGAGGGCCGCGAGGCCCAGTGCGGCAGCGGCTGCGGTGGCGAGTGCGGTGAGGAGCTTGTTCATGGTGGTGGATCCCCCGTCGGGTCGTTCGTTCGGTAAGTGCTCAACCAGCGTGGGGCCGGCGCCCGCCGACTGCAACGATCACGCGCCCACCAGCCGTCCCGGAACCATTCCACCCCCGCTGACGTGCAAGGACGTGAAGGATGGGACGCAGGGTCGAGGGGGATGGAATGCCGAAGGACGCCGCTGTCGAGGAGTTCGCGGGGCTCGTGCGCGCGCTGAAGGCGCGGGACGGGAGGAGTTACGAGGCGCTGGGCCGGCGGCTGAGCGTCAGCGCGTCCACCCTCCACCGCTACTGCTCGGGCGCGACCGTCCCGGAGGAGTTCGCCGTGGTCGACCGCCTCGCCCTGCTGTGCGGGGCGGAAGAAGAGGAACGGCGGGCCCTGGAGGCGGCCTGGACGGAGGCGGACCGCGCCCGCCGCCGAGCGGCCTCGCCCGCGCCCACGCCTGTGCCGGCCATGTCGGCCGCGCCGGAATCGAACCCGGAACCGTCCGCGCCGGAACCGGGCCCCGGCCCTGCCCCGGACCCGACCGCCCCGGACCCGACCGCCCCGGACCCGACCGCGCCGGAGGCGCCCCGCGCCCGCCCCCGTCGTGGCGCCCCCGCTCCCCTCCTCGTTGCCGCCGCCGTCGCCCTCGTCGTGCTCGCCCTCGCCGCCGCCCTGCTCGGCCACCCCACCCGTACGGCTTCCGCCCCCGCTCCCGCTTCCACCGCTCCGGGGCGGACCGCGGCCCCCCTCCCCTTCACCTGGAGCACCGGTTTCCAGCTCTGGGAGGGCGGCTGCGGGCACACCTACCTCGTGGACCGGGCCCCCCGCGCGGTTGCCCCGCCGCCGGTCGCGGCCGACTCCGGGGCGTGGGCCGGGACGCACGGTGCCGTGCACGGCGGGGAGGCAATGGTGCGGATCACGGTCCAGGGCCGGTCGCCGTCCGACGCCGTCGTCCTCCATGCCCTGCACGTGCGCGTGATCGACCGCGCCGCGCCGCTTCCGTGGAACGCGTACCGGATGGACAACGGCTGTGGCGGCGCCGTCACCCCGCGCCACTTCGCCGTGGACCTCGACCGGCCGCGCCCGCTCGCGAGGCCCGTCGACGGCCTTGACGCCTCCGGCGCCGAGGTCCGGAAGATCCCGGCCGTCTCCTTCCCGTATAAGGTCACCTCCTCCGACCCCGAGGAGCTGCTGGTCTCCGCGCGGACGGCGAGCTGCGACTGCCGCTGGTACCTGGAGCTGGAGTGGAGCGCCGGGGGCCGTACGGGGACGGTGCGGATCACGGACGCCGGGAAGCCGTTCCGCACGAGCGGGACCAGGGGGAGGCCGGCGTACGTGCACGACTCCGCCGAAGGGCGCTGGATCACAGACTCGGACTCTGGACAGACCGGGTGACCGATAAGTAACTTCGACTGACATAGGCTGAGCAAGCGCTTAGAGACCATCTCATTTGGCGAGTTGGCGGTAGCAGATGAGGGTGCAGGCGATCTCCGCCGCGGATCTGCCTGGGCTACTTGACCAGCCGGAAGGCGGGGTGCGCAGCCCAGGCCCGCAGGAACTCCGCCGTTCCCAGCGCCATCCAGTCGTCGTCCGCGATCCCCAATACCCCCGGAAGGCCAGCAACGACCGACGCCTGTCCGTCCAGCAGCTCGGCTTTGGCCACGCCTCCGATGACGTCCATGACAGCGGCGGTCAGCAGGGCCGTGGTCACGTGGTCGATCTCGCGAAGGGCACCGGTGCGACAGCCCATGGTGCTGCCGCGGTCTCGACCCCGACACGGCCATCGGACTACCGCACGTCGATCGGCTGCGGCCCGTCATCGACGAGCTCCAGGAGCAGCAGAAGAAGCACGGGGTGGTCCGGACCGTGTGGCGGGCGTACGACGTGCCCTGCCCCCAATGCGGTCCAGGAAGCCGGCGCGTGGTGTCTCACGCCTGGCGGGCCCCACTCCGCGCGCTCCAAGGAGGCCAGGAAACTCAACGAGCAGCAAGAGCCCCGTCTCTGAGAGGGTCCGGCCCAGGTCCGACGTGCAGCTACTGCCGTCCTGGGGCGGCCGCGCACGCGGCCGAGCAGAACTGGGGCGGCACCTTCGGGCCCGCTCCGATCTGGAGCGTCGCACCGCAGGCACAGTGCCCGCCGGCGAGCTTCTGGATGCGGCGGCGGGCGGCCTGGGCCACCCGCACCAGCCGGAAGTGCTCGGTATCCATCGCGTGCTGCACCTTCATGGCCTGCTCGCCGAAGTACACGACGTCGACCATCTCGGGCTCCTCGTAGGCCGCTTCGATCAGAGCGGTCTTGACCGGGATGAAGGCGCATTGGGCGATGGAGGCTTCGATCAGCTGGTCGCCTTCCTTGCCCAGCGGCACGGCGGCGAGGTCCCCGGCGCTGTACTCCTCGCGCTGGCTGTTTCCCCACGCCCGGGCCATCTCGACGAGCTCGTCCTCGGAACGCTCGCCGAGGTGCCGGTGGGCGCAGTAGGGGATCGTGTACGCGGAGACCGGTCCGGACTCACAGCCCGAGACGCGGCACCGTTCGGTGACGTAGTCGTCCTGGGAGAGGACCATCTCGAAGCGGCGGCCGCCGCAGGCCACGATGAGGGAATGGAAGCCGTTACGGGACTCCAGTTCCAGCTCCGTGGACCTGCTGGCGGGCGCCAGCAAGCCGAGGAGCAACAGGACGGTCGAGTACGGCACAGGCCCGCCCAACGGGGCGAAGTCGAACATCTCCGGGGCCCACTCGGGGTCGACGACCGGGTGCTCGCCGGTCCAGTCGGGCGAGGTCCCACACGCGGTGAGCAGCTCCCCCAGGGTAAACGGCGCGGGCCGGCCTTCGGCTTGGGTGGCCTTGCGGAGCTCGGCGGTGTACTTGCCACCGGTCTCGCGCTGGGCCTGCCGGGCGCGCTGGGCGACGGTGTTCTGGTGACGCGGCATCGGTCTTCTCCGGACTCGACGGGCATGCCCACGCTGCCCGTCGACGAAGAGGAATGCCGTCGGGGCGACGCGGGCCCCGAAGGACCTTGACCGATTGCGGGACGACGGCGTGGGCGTCGGCCTGCGGCGGGTGGCGGTGCGCGTCCAGCCGAAGGCACCGTAGCGCAACAACCGGAGGTCACGCTGCGAGCCGCTCCATGAGGAAGTCCACCAGCGCTGCTTTCACACCGCGTGCCAAACGCTGCGAACACATGCTGGCGGTGCGCGGCGGTGGCCGGGCAAGCCCCAGCCCGAACCAGCCCCGCTGCTGTAGGCAGTGCGGACCATGGCCTTCCGGCGCGGGCCACGGCGGTGCCGGGTCTGCCGGGGTCGCCTGTGCAGAGCGTGGCCTGCGCAGGCGGCCGGGCAACGAAGCAGCGATTCGCCGTTTCCATTGGAAACGCCGGCCGGTGTGCCACAGCCCTACAGGTGAGCCAGCCACTCGCGTACGGGGTCGGCGAGCTCGGCGTAGAAGTCGGTGCGGCCCTGGGCCTGGAGGATCTGGGCCGCCACGGTCAGCAGTCCGGCGCGGGCCTCTGGCCGGTCCAGGACGGGGGCGAGCTCGGTCCGGATGCGGGCGGCCGTGGCGGGGGTCAGCAGCGCGTACAGGTACAGGGTGGCGGCGTCGTAGCCGTACGGAGCGCGGCCCCATCCCTCCCAGTCCAGGATGTGCGGGCCGCGGGTGATGTTGCCGTAGTGGAGGTCGCCGTGGGCGGTGCTCCAGGTGATGGCGGCGTCGGCCTGGTGGCCGGTGAACTGGGGGATGACGCGGCGCAGGTACTCCTCGCGTACGGCTTCACGGTCCGCGGGCGGCGGGACGTCGGCGAGGGCGTCCAGGGCGGCGGCCATCTCCTTCCACCACGTTTCGGGCAGGGCCGGGTCCTCGTCGAGGACGGGGCGCGGGCAGACCATCGGGTGGGGGGCGAGGGCGTAGAGCTCGGCCCGGTAGGCGTAGCCGTCGGTTGTCCAGTCCCGGATGCGGAACAGGTCGGGGCGCGGCACCGCAGCGGGGAGGGCGCGGGAGGTGGATGGGCCGTTCCACAGCGTGCCGCCCTCGGTGCCGGCCTCGGCGCAGACCACACGCAGCCAGTGCGGGCCCGCTGCGCTGGAGAGGGTTCGGCCCCGGTACCCCCACACCCGGCGGCCGGTGGCGCGCAGGCCGAACTGATCGGCGGCGTGCCGCTGGGCGGCCAGCATCCGGTCGGCGGTGGCAGGGGTGGGGGTCTCGAACATGGGCGGGTCCTACCTCGGCTGGGAGACGGCTGCCGCGTCCTTGGATACCAGCTCGGTGGCCAGAGCCGCGACCTGTTCCACGGTGAGACCGGAGCGCTCGGCCAGCTCCCCGAAGGGCAGGCGAGCGCCGGAGACCAGGGCCTCCAGCACAGGGCGCACGGAGAGGTGGAGCTCCCATTCGTGTCCGGCGGCGCGCAGTACGACGGCCTCGTCGGTTCCCTCCAGCGCGGCCCGGGCGGTGGTGAGGGCCAGGACCAGCCCCGGATCCGCAGGGACGTCGCCGATGTACGGCAGGGAGGGAGCCGGACGGCCGGGGTCGCGGGCGTCCAGGGAGGCGGCGAACTCCGAGACGACGTGGGGGTGGAGCGCCTCGGACACCTCCTTGCGCAGCTGCTCGGCGTACGCGGTGCGCTCGGCGGGGCCGGCCACCGTGGGTACGTTCGCGCGCAGGGTGGGGGAGTGGAGGAGCTGGCCGGCGAGCCACACCAGGAGGTGGTGGCCGGTCGCTGGGGTCAGGCCGCATGTCAGGTGCAGGGAGCGGCCCTCGGTGGCGGCCACCGCGTGCCACCAGCCCCTCGGCACGTACAGCATGTCCCCGGCCTGCAGGACCACTTCGGCCAGCGGCGACCCTTCGGGCTTCTCGGGCGCCTCCACGTCCAGGCGGAGCGGATCCGTGCGGGTGGCCCCGTACAGGTTCCAGCGCTTCGCGCCTTCGAGCTGGAAGATCACCGTGTCGTGGTCGTCCCAGTGGATCCCGAAAGCCTCGGTCGGGTGCCAGGAGGCGTACAGGTTGGCCTGGACGTCGGTGCGGAAGTGCCGCTCCAGCGCCTCGGCGAGGTCCTGGACGCCGGGGTGCAGCTTGTCTACCGCGTCGAGGACGAGGGAGGCGCCGGCACTGATCTGCCGGTGGAGGCCCGAGGGTTCGACCCTCTGGCGGACCTCGGTCCGCTTGGTGACCGAGGTGTGCAGGTACTCGTACGGCGGGACCTGCTCCCCGTCGTTGAAGAGCCTCAGCCGCGGAGCGTCGAGGCGGTGGCGGGCGACCAGGTCGTTCAGGTCGTCCCATGTGAACAGGCCGCTCAGATCGGCGGCCTGTGACCAGTGCTGGTAGGAGCGGCCGAAAGCCCCGGCGAGGAAGTCCCCGCCGAGGCTCCGGACCGCCGCGTTGATCGCGGTGGTCATGGTCGGCGATCAGTCGTTGCCGTCGCCCTTGCCGGTGCCCCCGCCGTCGGGGGTCCGGGTCGCGGCTCCCTTGATGGAGCGGCTGGAGAGGATCAGACCGTTCATGACGTACTCCTTCTCTCGTGTCGGATGGAGCGCTGGACGGCGCCCGCCGCCCCCAGGCAAGGCGGGCGCCACGTGCGGGACCGGCCGGAAGGGGGAGCCCCTGGAGGCGTTGTCCCGGCCGGTTCCGTTCGACCATTGAAGGTCCGGGGAACACCACAGGGGAGGGCCGCCCCGGGGGGCCGATTCCCACTGTGGGGTGCCGCGTTGGGGGGGCCAGGATGGTCGTTCGACACCCGGACAGGGGAGGCCCCGGCATGGTGAGCCCAGAGGGAATCGGCAAGCTGCTGCGCTCCATCAGGGAGCGGGCTGGCCGGAGCCGCGAGCAGCAGGCCAAGCGCATGACCGCCGTCGGCCTCGTGTGCACGGTCGAGAACCTCAAGCGTTGGGAGACCGAGAAGCGGTTACCGACTCCGGTCTGGCGTACGGCGATCCGCGCCGTCTACGGCCTGACCGACGAGCAGCTGGACCAGGCCCTGGAGAACACCCGGCGGCACCGCAGGCAGCATAGGATGGAGGACGACGACGTGAAGCGACGCAAGCTGTTCACCCTGGCGGCGGCCACGGCGGGGTTCGCCGTGCTGCCCGGCATCGCGCAGGCCCGGGAAGGCATCGACACCGGCCTGGCCGGCGACGGCGCCGGGGACCTCGCCTACCTCGAGGGCGCCTTCGAGCGGCACCGGGGCGGCTACAACGGGCGGGCCCCCGATGCGGTCCTGGGCGAGATGCGCGAGGACCTGGCGCTCCTCGCCGCCGTCCTGCGCCGGCCCCACCCCGCGCGGGACCGTACCGACCTGGCGCGCACGGCTGCCGGAATCTCCGGCCTGGTGGCGATCGTCCAGCACGACCGCGGCGACCAGGCCGACGCGCACCGCTGGTTCGCCACGGCGGCGAAGGCGGCCCGAGAGTCCGGAGACCGGCGGATGACCGCCTGGGTGCTGGGCCGTCACGCCATGGTCGGCCTGAACTACGGCGCCCCGGGTCAGGCCGCCCGCATCGCCGCGCAGGCCCGCCGGGAGGTCGGCGCCCGCCCGTCCGGCGCGGCCGCACTGGCGGCCGCCGTCAACGCCCGCGCCCTGGCCGCCATCGGAGACTTCCCCGGCGCCCGCCGCGCGGTGGACGACGTCCGCACCCTGGCCGAGCAGTTGGACGGCCCCGAGTCGGCGGACACCTGGTTCGGGTACCTGGCCCAGAAGCACGCGGTGCACCTCTCACAGGCGTACACGCTGCTCGGCGACACCCGCGCCGCGTACCGGGCGCAGGACGACGCCCTGGCCCTGACGTCCTCGCCGTCGGTGATGACCCGCGCGCTGATCGCCATGGACACCGCCGCGTGCCTGCGCGTGGACGGAGATCCGAGCGCGGCCGCGGCGATGGCCGCCGCCATCTATGACCGGCTGCCGCCCGCCTACCGGAGCGGCCTGGTGCACTCCCGCGCCCAACTGCTCCACCGGCACCTGGACGGCGCCCCGCGCCGGCTACTCGGCGACGTCTTCGCCTGAGGTTCACGTAGCGAAGGGCGCGGCCGCCGTTTCCATTGGAAACGGCGGCCGGTGAGTGGGGCCTGCCCTGACACGAAGTCGGGCTGCCCCTGATCGCCGAGCGTCAGCCTGGCGGGATCAGGCGAAGGCGAGTCGATTCAGGTCGGTGATGGACTGGCTGCGGCGGTCGCTGTGGGTGTGCTTCCACTTGAGGTTGGAGTAGTACACGAACTGGCCCGTGGTGGGTTCGAGGAAGTCGATGGTGCAGCCCATGCCGGAGTGGGTGTGGTCGCAGAGGCAGGTGAAGCTCTTGTGATCGACTTTCCAGCCCAACGCGGTGGGGCCGTCGCCGAGGAGCCGGATGATGTCGGGGCACGGCGGTCCGTCGGTGGTCTCCAGCCGGAAGGAGCCTCCGACCGCGTGCCAGGCATCGGTTCCGTTGAACGGGCCGGTGCCGGCGGTTGCCCGGATACGCCGCAGCAGGGGAGAAAAGAGCGACGGCGGTTCGAAAGGGGAGCTTACGGCCGCGGTGTACGCGGCCCATTCCGTGGGCGTCCAGTCCGGTTCGGACTGGAGCAGGCCATAGTCGGCGGTGAGCCGGTCGGCGATCCGCTCCCACCAGCGCGGGTTGAAGCCGGTGAGCGTGATGCGGGCCGGTGTCCCGGGGCGGTGGAGGCTGATGCCGCTGCTTTCTCGGCGGTAGCGGAGGCCGGGAACCCCCGAGACGCGGTCCAGAGGGTGCTCCCCCTCCTCACCGGAGAGGCGGGGGAGGAGGAACTCGGCCCAGTGGTGGACGACGTACGGCTCGTCGAGGAGCCGAAGGGTGAGCCGATCTTCGTCTGGGCGCACCTGGACGATGCCCAGGGGGTGCTCGGAGAGGCTGCCGATCTTGCAGCAGGCGAGGAAGACCGCGGCCTCCAGCTGTGCCTGCTCCGGGTGCCGAGCCGCGGGGATGGTGAGCGGCTGGTCGGTGTCCGGGAGGAGTGCATGGAGGGCTTGGTGGGACTCGCCGGTGCATCGGCGGCGGTCTTCGGTGAGGGCCAGGGCGGCCTGGGGCATCGTGGTCGCTGTTCCGCGCCACACCGGCCCCCGGCGGTGAGCGCTTTGGTGAGGTGAGGCCATCAGGTGTCGTACAGGTGGTGATGCTTCTGGCCGGTCCTCGGCGAAAGGGTGCGGGGGCGTCTTCCATCGCGCGGCCGGGCGTTCTCGAGCCCGCGCAGATGAAATCCGTGGTGCGCCAACGGAATCAAGGCGCCACGGCGAGGGGTGCCCCCATCGGGTGAGGGAGCACGTTCCTGCCGCACGTCGGGGCTGACGCCTGGCCAACGGCCCCCGCCTTCCGGGGAAAGAGGTGGCTCAGGGATGGTTGTATGGCGATGCCCGTTCCGATAGCTGTGCCGCTGATGGGCCAGGGGTGCCGGAACAGGCGCGGCGAGATGGAGGCGAACCAGTGGCTGACCGGAGTTCCATTGAGTGGACTGAGGCGACCTGGAATCCAACGACCGGATGTGATCGCGTCTCGTCGGGGTGCGACAACTGCTACGCCCTGACGCTGGCGAAGAGGCTCAAGGCGATGGGCGCGGCCAAGTACCAGAACGACGGGGATCCGAGAACGTCCGGGCCGGGCTTCGACCTCACGGTCCACCCCGACGCTCTGGACATCCCGTACGGCTGGAAGAGTCCGCGGACCGTGTTCGTGAACTCCATGTCGGACCTCTTCCACGCCCGCGTCCCGCTCGACTTCGTTCGCCGCGTTTTCGAGGTCATGGCCGACACCCCCCAGCACACCTACCAGGTCCTGACCAAGCGCGCCCGCCGCCTGCGGCAGGTCGCCGACCGGCTCGACTGGCCGGCCAACGTGTGGATGGGCGTATCGGTGGAGACAGCGAAGGAGCTGCCGCGCGTGGACGACCTGCGGCAGGTGCCGGCCGCCGTACGGTTCCTGTCCTGCGAGCCGCTGCTCGGCCCGCTCGACGGCCTGCGCCTGGACGGCATCCACTGGGTGATCGCCGGCGGTGAGTCGGGACCGAGGCACCGGCCGATGGATCCCGCGTGGGTATCGCAGATCCGGGACCAGTGCGTTCAGGAGAACGTGGCGTTCTTCTTCAAGCAGTGGGGTGGCCACACCCCGAAGGCCGGTGGCCGCACGCTTGAGGGCGTTACCTGGGACCAGATGCCGCTGACGGTCCCGGCCTGACCGGGACCGTCCACTGCCGTCGGCTCTACGCGTGATCGCGTCGGTCAGGCCGCGCGGTGACCGGGGTGGAGGGTGATCTCCCGGGTCCGGCGTACTCCCACACCGTTGCTGGGCGTCTTGCCCTGCCCGTGCAGGAGCTGCACGGCCTTGCGCACCGCCGGCTCGGTGACCTGCCCGTAGAAGGATCCGAAGATATCCAGGGGGTGGTCCACCAGTTTGATCGGCCGGCCCGTCCGCAGCAGAAGCTGTTCCAGGTTGTCCGCGATCTGCGGCACCGCCCTGGTCTCGACCTCTTTGGGATCTGGCCGCGATACCGAGGTCACTGAGAACAGCCCGTCGTCCTTCTCCTCGCGGAGCTCGAGCGTCTTCCACCACTCGTCCCGGGCCCGGGCGACGGTGTCGCCGAACACCCACAGCCCGTAGGGGCTGCGGGTGGCGAACACCAGCTGGTACACCGCTCGCTTGCGCGGGGAGTGCGACACCGGAACCGACTGCACGAGCATGCCCGTGCGCTCGGCCAGGCGACGGCAGTACTCGGCGGCGACCGCCTCGATCGCGTCCTCGGCCGCCCCTTCCTTCTCGCGAGAGGCCGTCGCGTCGGCGAAGTACTCGCGCCACCAGGTGCCGCCGCACACGTCGTCGAAGCGCTGCAGCGACTTTTCGTTGCCCTGCGGGGAGCGCACGTGCCCACCCAGGCGCCAGACGGCCATCATGCTGAAGTTCATCAGCAACTCGGTCGGCGGCCAGTCCTGCGGCCGTTTGCGGGCCAGCACGTCCACCAGCCGGTCCTGGGGAAGGACCAGCCCGCACGGGTCAAGGAAAAGGAACAGTGGCTCCCCCTCGGCCCGCTCGAGGACCTGGTCCAGGACGCCATCGACTTCACCGCGGTGGGCGTGGGCCAGCACACCGCCGGCGCGGTACTGCTGGACGACCTCCTGCAAGCGGTCGAACGACTTCGGCTGGGATTCCGAGAAGAAGCACTCCAGCGTCAGCCCGGCCCGGGAACGCAGGTCCGCGGCGATCTTCAGCGCGAGCTCCCCGGAGGCCGGCTCGCCGTTTTCGTACCGGCCCTCGCCCGCGTACCCATCCAGGTAGACCACGCGCTTGTCGTGCGATCGCGAGCCCGTCATGCCGCCGAACTGCGGCAGATAGCGCTTGAGCAGCTCGTGCTTGAACACGCTGGGCAGCGCCTTGTCCGCCCAGTAGCTTCCGCCCGTACCAGACGACATGCCCACCCCCGGCTTCGCGGTATCTGTTTGGTTACAGATGGTGAAGCACGGTGAGGAGCTCCGGCAAGACCGTCGCTTAGGACCCGATCAGCGACTTGAGAACGACTGACGCAACGCCCGCAAGTCCCGGTCTGGCGAAGCGCATCCACGAAGTGCCGTTTCTGCGGTGAACTGGCGCGCCCGCCCGGGTGACGCACGGGCCGGTTCCCTCCCAGGTGGGCAGGCAGTCCGGCTACAACCCTGGACGGTGATCACGAACCTGCTGCGGCGCGGTCTGCCCGCGCTCGCCCTCGCCGCTCTGCCCCTGCTCGCCACCGCCACCCCGGCCGCCGCCGATGGACCGGCGCCGGCCGTGACCCTGCCTGCGCCACTGAACACCACCACCCTGTTCGACGGCATCGACCGTATCCCCGCGGCCGCCGAGTCCCGCGACGGATACGTCCGCACCGCCTTCAAGCACTGGAACGCCGGCGCGATCCCGGACGACGGCTGCAACACCCGCGCCGAGACCCTTCTCCAGGAGGCCGTCGACTATCCGGAGATCGCCTCGGGTTGCAAGCTGACCGGCGGCCGTTGGTTCTCCCAATACGACGACACCTGGGTCACCGCCGCCACCGGCCTCGATGTGGACCACCTCGTACCGCTCGCCGAGAGCTGGGACTCCGGGGCCTCGACCTGGACCGCGAAGCGCCGCGAGGCGTACGCCAACGACCTGGCCAGCCCCACTTCGCTGATCGCGGTCACCGCGAAGTCCAACAGGGCCAAGGCCGACAAGGACCCGGCCGAGTGGTTGCCCCCGGCCGTCGGCTACCACTGCACCTACGTCACCGGCTGGGTCGAGACGAAGCTGCGCTGGTCGCTGACTGCCGACGACCGTGAGCGTGAAGCGCTCCTTGGCCTTGCTGAGGACTGCCCCGGCGCCACCGTCTCCTACGAGACCGTCCCCTTCGACACCTTGAAGTAGGCGCTGCCAACCGCGCAGAACCGACGGGCGGCCAGGGTCAGGCCCGGGTCAGGGCTTTGACCAGGTCGTCCCGGGTCATCTGGGAGCGGCCGGGCAGGTTGGCGGCTGCGGCCTTCTTGTAGAGGTCGGCCTTCGACAGGCCGCTCAGGTCTTCCTTCGGGGCGGAGCGGATCCGCTTCTTCGCCGGCGGCTTCCCGGTGGTCTTCGCGGATCCGGAACCCTTCCTGGAGGCGGTGGCCTTGCCGCCGGTGGCTTTTGGGCTGCCCGCACGCTCGACACTGGCGCGCAGGGCTTCCATGAGGTCGACAACTCCGGTCGGCTCGGCGGCGGGTTCGGCCTTCTCCACGGTCTCGCCGGCCTTCTTCGCCTCGATCAGCGCGGCGACTTTCTCCTGGTAGACACCTCAGGGTCCTAACTCGTCAAGCTGCGCCCTTCAGCCCGCTGTGTAG
>NZ_JBHXSY010000084.1:0-12216 GCF_042715295.1 Streptomyces sp. NPDC058701
CCGACGACGTCCAGTACGACCCCGAGGCGGCCACCCCACTGATCGTGCCGCTCACCTGCTGCCTCGCGGGCGGCGGGCCCCGGGCGGCCGGGGCGCGGGCGGCCGGGGCGCGGGGGCCGGGCCGCGGGGGTCGGCGCCCGGTCACTGAGGCGGGCGGCAGGGCCGCGGCGGCCGATGCTCGGCGGCTGGCGGCCGGGCCACGGCGGGCGGCCGGGGCGCGGACGGCCGGGGCTCGGGCAGCAGGGGCGCGGGGGCCGGCGCGCCGGTCACGGGGGCGGGCGGCCGACAGCGGCAAACGGTCAGCCGGCCGCCGAGCATCGGCCGCAGGCCGCCGGTCAGCGGTCGGCGGGAACCGGGGGCCGGTCGGCGTGCAGGCGGGTCGCCACCCAGGCGCCCACCAGCGCGACGCACGCCATCGGCAGGAAGACCACCACGAAGGCCCCCGGGTGCGAGGCACCCGCGTCGGCGGCCTCCGCCACGGCGTGCGCGGCCCCGACCGAGCCCCCGCCGAGCGCGGCGAACGCGGCGCCGCCCCCGGCCAGCAGAACCACGTTCGCCAGCGCGTCGGAGATCTGCAGCGCGGCGGAGTTGGACCCGGCCTCCTCCGGCGCGGACAGCTTCAGCAGCAGCACGCTCGTCGAACCGATCACCAGACCCATGCCGAGGCAGCCCAGCGCCCAGGCCAGGGCCAGCGTCCACACCGGCACCGACTCGATCAGCACCGCGGGGGCGGCCGCGATGGCCACCGCCACCATGATCATCCCGCCGACCATCAGCCGTTCCCGGTACGGCGCCATCCGCCCCTTGGACTGCACCCACGAGCCGGCCGCCCAGGTCACGCCGCCCAGCGCGAGCGAGAACCCGGCCATCGTCGGGCTCAGCCCCCGCTGGGTGACCAGCATCAGCGGCACGAAGCTCTCCGCCGCGATGAACGACCCCGCCGCCACCCCGCGCAGCAGCACCACCGACGGCAGCCCGCGCCGCGCCCGGTACGTCCCGCGCGGCAGCAGCCCCCGTACCGCGGGCACCATCAGGGCCGCGCCGGCGACAGCCGGCAGCAACGACAGCCACCGCAGGTCCTGGGCGGCGTACTGGAGCAGGCCCGCGCCCGCCGAGATGCCGAGGGCCAGCCGGATCCGGCGCCGGTCGAAGGCGGCGGGCGCGCCGCCGGTGTCGACGGGGCCGGAGGCCGTCCGGCGGATCGCGGGCAGCGCGACGACCAGGGGGACGACCACGAGGGCCGGTATCCCGAGGAACACCCACCGCCACCCGAGGTGCTCGGTCACCGTCCCGGAGGCCAGCGGGCCCACGATGGACGGCACCACCCAGCTCGCGGCGAAGGCGGCCATGATCGCGGGGCGCAGCCGTTCCGCGTACGCCCGGCTGACGACGACGTAGAGCGCGACGATCACGAGGCCGCCGCCGAAGCCCTGGACGGCCCGGCCGAGCACGAACACCCACATGGCGCCGGCCGTCCCGGAGAACACCAGCCCGGCGGCGAAGGCCCCGATGCCGACGGTCAGCGGCCGCAGCGGACCCTGCCGGTCGGCCCACTGGCCGGACAGGACCATGCCGAAGAGGCTGGTGGTGAAGTAGGCGGAGAACGCGAAGGCGTAGAGCGCGATCCCGTCGAGCTCGCGGGCGGCGACCGGCATGGCCGTGCCGACGGCGGTGGCCTCGAAGGCGATCAGGAAGACGACGGAGATGATCCCGATGCTGAGCGTCCGGTACGCGGACCCCAGAATGCCGCCCGGCGGCGGGGGCGGAGCCGGGGCGGCGATCTGGGGCACACGGGGTTCAAGGGCACTCATCGCCCCAGAGTAAGGGGCATGGCCGCCGTTAGACCCTGTTCATTCGGCGGATCCGGGCCTCCGCCCGGAGTCCTAGGCCACCGGGCACTGCCCCGCCGGTCACGGTCGCAGCGCCGGCGACTGGGCCCGCGCCGAGGCAGCCCCCTCCAACGAGGTCTAGCGCCGGGACAGGCGGTTGCCGGTGGAGGCAGGGTCTGAAACAGGCAAGACAGACCCGCGAGGCAACTCGCCCCGGTTCGATTCCAGTCACTGCTTCGCGGCGCGGCCGCCCCGGTACAAGAGCTCCCCTGGGCGGTCTTCGCCATGCCCGGCCCGCCCGGGTCAGGGGCCCGAGCTCGTACCCGGCTTCGGCAGGTCCTGCGCCTGTTCGGGAAGGCCGGCGTTGTTCGTGCAGCCGAGATCCCTCGCCACGGACAGCGCCGCCGAGTGGATGACGGTCAGCTGGTCCTGTCCGGGGCCGGCTTCGCCTTCGTTCCCGTCTCCTTGTACGTGGACCAACACTCGGATCTGCAGCGGGACGTCCTGGGTGGAGCCCACGCGGGAGCTGACGCAGTCGTACGTGAGGTAGACCTGCTTCGACTCCGTCCAAACCCGCGGGTCGCGGGCGCCCACGCCCGGAAGGTCGGCCGAGTCCGCAGCATTCTTGCTGAAGGCGGTGAAGCGCACCCGTGCCGTTGCGAGGCGGGACCCCGTCGAGTCTCCCGCAACCTCGCAGGTCGCTTCGGGCATGTCCCGGATCTTCGCACCGGCCCGATAAGCGTCTTCCATCGCCTGAGCGACCGCAAGCACACTTGGATTCTTCTGCGCGTCGCGGATCCTGAACTCCGTGGATCCGAGGACGCGCTCCAGAGCCTTGGCGCCCTCGGCGGGAAAGAGGCCGGTGCAGACCCGGGCGACCGGAATCTTCTGCGGCTCCGCGGCCGGCGCCGGCTGCTCCGATCCCCCCGTGGAGCAGCCCGCGGCCACCGTGCCGAGGACCACCAGGGTGACGGCCGGCCCCCCTAGCGGGCGCGACATGCGATCGCGGATCACTTGACCCCCTTCGTCTGCGACTCATGGCCCTGCTGTCGGGCTACGGAATTGCCGGATTCGTACCCGATCCGCATCGACTCGGCGAAGTCGTTGCCGAACTCGCTGTTCGGATCGATGTTGTGGCGCTCCATGAACTGCCTCATCGGCGCCTCGGCACTGCGCTCACCGGCCTGGAACATGGACTTGTTGCTGTCGTGCGTCGCGCCTTCCGACTTGTCCTTGTGCTTTTCCACGGCCTCGTTCGACCACTCGCTGATGACCTGTGAGGCTGCCTGCTCCACGGCCCCGCTGCCGACGTCCACGGCCAAGGGGACCAGGATCGCGGCCGCACCCGCCGCGGCGGCCGTGGCGGGGAGAAAGGCGACACCAGCCGCGACGGCTGCCGTGGTGCCGAACTCCACCCAGGCGGACCGCTGCTCGTGCGCCTTCTCGTACTCCTCGTGCTTCTTCTCTCCCACTCCCTTGACCTGTTCCGCCCGGGACTCGTCGAGAATGCCCTGCACCTCCGCGGTGGTACGGATCGTCGCCCGCGCCCGGCCTTCGTCGATCTTCCCCTCGTGCTCGGCCTGGCTCTCCAGGATGCTCGCAGAGTAGACGCGTTCCGCGGTAGACACCGTCGCGTAGGCATCGGGGTGCTGCCCGAGGGCCGCGATCAGGTCGCGGGCGCCGTCCCGCTCGAAGCTCACGTGCGCCTGCTTGTCACCCTCGCGCGGGGCGAACACGCTCTTCTCCGGATCCAGGCTCAGCGCTCGATTGACGTCGTCGATGTACCCGGCGGTCATGTTGCCCAGGCTGTCGGCGAGAACCTCCTGGTGCTTGAGCAGCCCGGCGTCGCCCCCGTACTTCGACGCGGCCGCGTCCATCACACGTGCTCCGGTCTCGGTCCGGTTCAGGTCCGGCTCGGGGTCGTCCCACGCGTGGCCGAGCGTCGCCGCCTCCAGTGCGTGGCCCAAGGCGTCCGGCATGTACTGCTGGACCTTCTTCAGGTCGTCGGGGTTGGTCCCCTCCATGTCGATCGTGAAGTCGTACTTCTCGTTGCCGAAGAAGTCGAGGTAGCTAGTGATCGGCTTCTTGTCCGCGCCCTTGCCGAGGTCGGCCGCGCCGGACTTCTCCGTACCGTCCTGGTTGTACGCGTGCGGCGCACGGTCGGGGTCGAAGAACTGGGCCGACGCTTCCGGGCTGTGGCCCATCGCTTCCAGGAAACTGACCACCGGGTCGTAGCCGGCGCCGTTGATCCCGGACGGGTTGAGCATGTTCCTGCCGTACCCGTTGAGGTGCCGGGTCTCGTTGAAGAAGTCCGGGTTCTTGGCGTGGATCTGAGCGGCGTGCTCGGCGATCGGCACGAGGAACTTGGGGTCGTAGTTGCCGTACCGCATGATGCCGCCGAGCAGCTGGTATCCGTACGGCGGATTCTGGTCGTACTTCACCAGTGGGATGTGCTGGCTGCCGAGCTTGCGCAGCTCCTGCGCGAAGCTGTCGGGGAGGTGCGGCTCGGTCTTCGAGTTCGTCGCCGTGGCCAGGTTGAGGCCCAGGTTCTTCTGGAGTTCCTGGACGTCCTTGAGCCGCTGCTCGTCGAGCTTCGAGTAGTCATACGTGTCCGTCGACATGTAGCCGAAGAATTCCAGGGCACCCTTGGGGCCCAGCGTCTCGTAGAAGTTCTTCGAGAACTCCGGGACCTTGGCGTTGTCCGCGAGCAGCTCGTTCAGCTCCACGAGCTCGTCGTGGCTGAGCCCGCGCCCCTTCGTGGCCAGGTCGGCGGCGCGACCGGCCTGCTCGGCGTCGAAGCCGGCGTACTTGGGTCCGCTGAAGTCGTGCGCGTCGGTGACGTTGGCGCCGAGCAGGCGCGCCAAGGACTGGTCGACGTCGTCACAGGCCTCGACGATGTTGTCGATCTTCTGTTGCCACAGGACCCGGTTCTTCTGCAGGGCCTGCTGATAGTCGGGGTCGTGGCGCGCAGCGTTCCGCTCGCCCTCGGTCTTCGCCGGAATGGCGGACACCCGCCCGGAGGCGTCGACCTGGAAGCCGGCCGCGGGCGCCTCCTCGGCCGCGATCTTGTTCAACTGCTCCTTCGACGACTTGAAGGCCGCGAGCCCTTCGGTCAGGGCCTTTTGGATGCCCTTGGCTTCCTTGGACGCGTCCTCGAACTCCTTGGCCGTCTTGGTGACGAACTCCCGCGCCACACCGGCGGTGACGCCGCTCCACTGGGCCTTGTCGGCCTTCGCCTTCATGCCGTTGCGGGCCGCCTCGGCCATCTCGTCGAGCTTGCCCGCCATCGCTTGCCAATCGGTGACGGCGGTCTGGAGCTGCCCCAGCGGCGCGTTCATCACGTTCTCGTACGTCAGCACGGGGGGCGCCTACTTGAGGTAGTCGTTGAGGGCGGACGTGGTGAAGTCGGCGTGGAGCTGCTGCTCGTCCTTGGCGTGCGAGGAGAGCGAGTAGTTCAGGCCGTTGGAGATGTTCGCGCAGGCCGCTACGAGGGTTTTGACCTGGCTCTCCCACGTGGTCTGGGCCTTGGACAGGGCGGCCCCGCTCGCGAAGTTCTCCCTCGTGAGCGCGCCCGCGGCCTCGGTGGTGGCCGTGGCCGCGTGCTTGCCGTCGGTCTGCAGGCGCGTGTGCAGCTTGTAGGCCTCGGAGCCGATGGCACCGATGTGGTCCTGGTTGACTTCCAGGTCACCGCCCCCGCCGCCGGGCTCGGGGGCCACCTGGTTGAGCCGCATGGCGACACTTGCAGTGGCCGTGGCGCGCGCCGCCGACCATTCCTCGTCGAACGACATCGCGTGAACTCCCCTGTGCAGGTCGGATCAGGTCAGCGGTTGGTGCGGCGTACGACCACGGCGGTGACGGCGCCGCCGATCAGCAGGCAGGCGCCCAGCCCGATGCCGAGCCAGGGCAGGAGACTGCCGTCCTTCTCCGCGGCCCCGGCGCGGGGCGCGGGCGTCGGCGCCGCCTTGCCGTCGGCGGAGGCGCCGGGCGCCGGCGACTTGGCCGCGGCGTCGGCGGCGGCGAGGTCGGGCAACGGGAACACGTCGGCCGGGCCGGGGTCCCCGGGGTTGGGCAGCGCGATGCGCGGCCGGACGACGCCGTAGCCGACGTAGTCGTTGCGCTCGGCCCCGTCCGTGGGCTTGCCGGCGGTGTTCAGCAGGACGCGGAGCACCTGGTTGTTGGTCCAGTCCGGGTGCGCGGCCCAGAGCAGGGCGGCGGAGGCGGACGCGAGGGCGGTGGCGTCACTGGTGCCGTGTGTTTTGCACAGTCCGGTCTTGCCCTTGCAGGCCGAGACGATGTCGATGCCAGGTGCGGCCATGTCGATCTGGGGGCCGTTCTGTGATTCCTTGGTCGGCATACCGTTCGCATCCACGGCACTGATGCCGACCACTCCGGGAGTGGCGGCGGGATAGGCGACCTCATTGGTCGTATCGCCCGAGTTGCCGACTGCGGCAAAGATCAGCTTCCCCTTCGAGAGCGCATACTTCACCGCAGCGGCCCGTGCCTGATCTTGCTCAGGCTTACCCGGCAGACCCATGGAAATATTGATGACCTTGGCATCTGAATCCGCCGCGTACCGAATAGCTTCGACAACGGACGGAGTCGATGCCCCTTCGAGCATGTTCGGTACTCGAATCGGAAGGATTTTGGCACCGGGTGCGAGGCCATAGGCTCCGTCGCCACTCGGGTGTTTTCCGGTACCGGCGATCATCGCGGCCATGCCGGTGCCGTGTCCGTAGTAGTCGTTGTTCTTGTCGCCCTCGGCATCACCGACAGGGAAGACGGCACCGGGGAGAACCTGCCCTTCGAGTTCCGGAATGCGGTCGACGCCTGTGTCGATCACCGCGACGGTGATCCCCTTACCCGTGCTGATCTTCCACATCTCGTCGGCCTTCATGGCATCGAGATGCCACTGCTGCGAACGAATCGTGTCCGCGTGGGCCGGGGTCACGGCGACCCCGGCCAGCAGGAGACCCACGAGGGCCGAGGTCGCCTTGCGCATGCGCATCCCGTGCAACGTCCGTTCTGCTCAGTCGATCACCGGCGGGACAACACGGCGGTTGCCCTGCCAGGTCTCTTCGTCCTCGGCCAGGTAGTCGGGACGCTCACCCGTCTGATCCTCGCGCCTCTTGCCCGCCGTCCGTGCACCGGCGCCCGCATGGCCCACAGCTCCCGAGCCCGTGGCGCCGTTGGCGTTCCGTACAAGGCCTGAACCACCCGGGGTGAACGGCTGCCCGCCCGTTGTCGGGCGACCGGCTGCCCCCGTAGGGCGCCCTCCGACGACACCGCCCTGTTCCATGGCCAGTCGGCGGCCCGCCGCAGAACCTGCTGCGGCGCCGTGTCCGCCGCCGAGCCCTCCGCCCATGCCGCCGCCCATTCCGCCCATGGCGCGGCCTGCCTGAGTCCCTTCGGCACCGATGACCGTGCCGCGGGGGATGCCCGCGCTGGGACCGCCGGACGCCACCGGCCTGCCGCCGACGATCCCGCTGTCACGCGGAGGCATCCCGGGGAAGCCGCCCACGCCGCCGACCTTGCCGCCGCCGAAAGCGGCTGGCCCACTCACTCCAGGAAGGTTGCCGATGCCGCCGGAGCCAGGCCTGCCGTGCGCCATAGTTCCGCCGATCGGCGAAAGCGCCAACGGCGGGACGAAACCGCCCCCGGGGTTCACGCTGCCGCCGGTCGGCAGCGGACTCGGCGTGCCCAGCGTCGGGGGGACAGTTGTGGGCGGGAGGGTGGCAACACTGTCAAGGTCGACGTTCACGTCACGGTCCGGAACCCATGGAGTGGGATTGGGTACGGGCGCCGCGGGCGTCGGAGAAGTGTGGCCCTCTCGCAGAGAGCTACCAGACGTAGACGCGGGGGCATCCGAAGGTCCTCCCCCGGGACCACCGGACGAGGCATGTGGCGTGAACACGGAATTACTCGACCCACCCTGGATACCCCCGCCCCCTCCAGGACGAGCCATGTCCACCCCGGAGTCGTAGCCGCTCGGTACCAGCACGTCCGGCGGCGGCGGGAAAGTAGGAGCCTCCGCCTTGTTCATCTCCGTCGACGACAGCTCGTACGCCTCGGCCAGCTTCTTCATCAGCTGCACGGCCTCGGTGTGATCCGTGTTCAGCTTCGACTGCGCCTGCGGGCCGATCGTCCGGGAGTCCGGGTCGTTGTGGTACTTGCGGGCCGCCGCCAGGTTCGCCGCGGCGTCCGTGTCGTAGGCCGGCATGGTCTGCGCCTCGTACATCTTCTGGACGGCCTGCGTCATCCAGTGCGAACCGTGGGCGCTGTACTCGCTGAGTCGCAGCGTCGCGTTGCCCGCCCGGCCGACCCATTCCTGGAAGGCGACGGCTCCTTCGCCCTCCCAGCCGGTCACCTGGTGCTTCTTGAGTTTCTCCGCGATCTTGGCGATGTCATCGGCAGCTTTCTTGAGCTGCTCGGCCCGCGCCTTGACCGTCTTGGGATCCAGCGCGTCACTCATCGCCTTGAGCTGCTGGTGCGTGAACGCCTCGAAGTTCGTTGCCATCAGACAGTGCCCCCCGCCGCGTTGCCATCGTGTGCCGGAGGCGCGGTACCCGCATTCTTGCGCTGCTCCTCCAGGTAAGGGTCGCGGGAGGGCACGTAGTGCCGTTCCGCCTCCTTCGCGATGGCCGCCATGCGGCGCTGAGTCTCCAGGTCCACACCCGCGTACCCGTTGCCCGCCGACAGCACGGCGATGCCCAGGGCCTCGATCTGCCCCGCCAGGCCCTTCGAGAGCTTCTCCAGCTCCGTCGTGACCGTGTTGTACGACGCGTAGATGGCCGTGGCCTCCGCGAAGCCCTGGCCGAGGGCCGCCTGGGTCAGCGTGCCGTTCGCCAGCTTCTTGTGGTCCGCCTCGGATCCGCCCAGCTCCTCCAGCAGGGCATCCACCATGCCCTTGTACTCCTTCAGCGAGTCCTGCTCGACCGCCAGGGCCGCCGCCTGCGCCCTGACCGCGTCCGCGATGCCCGCCGTCGGGCCCAATCCGAACAGGCCCGTCCCGTTGTCCTCTGCCACGATGGCCTCCCCGACTCCCCGTCATCCCCGTAGGCGCGGCGTCTCCGCCGCACCCGGTCCCCGTTCGCACCCGTTCGCACGCGAACGCGACCAGGCTCACTGATCACTCTAGCGACCGGCGCGGACAGTCCCAACCCTGGGTTGCACGTGCAATGCGCGCCACACGGTCAGGAGTTGGGTACCGCCACTGCCGCCGACGGCCTGATCGGCAGCCTGTTCACCGGCCGCCCCGTCGCCGCCCGCACCGCCGAGGCCACCGCCGCCGGCGTCGTGACCACCGGGACCGCGCTCGCCGCCTTCGCGCCGAACGGGGCCACCACGTCCCGCTCCTCCACCAGCTTGACGATGCGCACCGCCGGGGCGTCCAGGGACGTCGGCAGGGCGTAGCCCGTCAGGTCCGGGTGGCGGACGAGGCCCGCGACCGTGCGGAGGTTCTCCGTCAGGGCCGCGCCGACGCCCTGCGTGACGCCGGCCTCGATACGGGCCTCCAGCTGGCGGGGGTTGAGGACGCGGCCGACGTCCTGGGCGACGGCCAGTTCGACCACCCGTACCGAGCCCAGCTCGATGTCCACGTCCACCACCGCGCGGATCGCGCAGAACGCCAGGCCGACGAAGGCGTCGCCCTGGCCCTCGGCGTCCAGGGGCTCCGTCGGGTGGGGGCGGCACTGGGCCGTGGCCCACAGTTCCTTGCCCTCCATCGCCTCCAGGACCGGCAGGGAGAACGCGCCGTCGTACGAGGTGATCCGGCCGTCCGTGATCTGCAGGAGCTCGGTGGACATGCCCAGCTTGTGTGCCATCGGCTGCAGGAGCTGGGTGCGGACCATCTTCGCCGCCCGCTCCACCGCGCCGCCCGACACCCACGTGTGGCGGCCGTGCGCCGCCGGGCCCGCCGGGGGCTGATCGGTGTCGACCGGGGCCATCGCGACCTCGTCGACGCCGAGCACCTCCTGGACGATCTGGCGGGCGAGGGTGGCGAAGCCCTGCCCGGTGTCGACCGCCGCGCAGATGACCGTGGCGACGCCGTTGACGACCTTCACGGTGGCTGTGGAGACCTCGTCCGCGCCCTCCGCACCGAGCATGTGGACCATGCCGACGCCGTACCCGACGCCGCGCCGCACCGCGCCCGGTTCGCCCGCGCCCTCCGGGCCGCCGGGCAGCAGCCACTCGTCCTCCGACGTGTCCTTCGGGAGGGCCGGCAGCTCGAAGTCGCGGACCGCGCGCAGGAGTTCCGCCACCGGAGCGGGGCAGGTGACCGTCTGGCCCGTGGGCAGGAGGTCGCCGGTGGCCAGCACGTTGCGCAGGCGCAGCTCGGCGCCGTCGATGCCGAGGGCCGCGGCCAGCTTGTCCATCTGGCCCTCGTACGCGGCGCAGACCTGCATGGCGCCCTCGCCGCGGACGTGGCCCGACGGCGGGTTGTTGGTGCGCACGACCCAGCCCTCGACGAAGGCGTGCGGGACGACGTACGGGCCGCACGCGAACGCGACCGCCGCCGCCAGGGACTCCGAGGAGGAGTCGGCGTACGCGCCCGCGTCCATCAGGATCTGGGCCTCGACCTTGACGAGGCGGCCCTCCGCGTCCGCGTGGTGGCGGTAGCGCAGCAGAGTGGGGTGACGGTGTGTGTGGCCGAGGAAGGACTCCTCGCGGGTCGCGGCCAGCTTGACCGGGCAGCCCGTACGCAGGGCGAGGAGGCCCAGCGGCAGCTGGAAGGCGGCGTCCTCGCGGTCCGCGGTCGCGCCGGGGACCCCGGTGACCACGACGCGGACCCGGTCCGGCTCCAGCCCGAAGCAGGCGGCGGCCAGGTCGCGGTCGGTGTGCGGGTCGGTGGAGGCGGTGTACAGCTCCACGCCGCCGTCGGGCCGCGGTACGGCCAGTCCGGCCTCGGCGCCGATGGGCGCGGGGTCCTGGCGGCCGATCCGGTAGAGACCCTCGACGACGACCTCGCCGGTGGCGTCCGGGTCGCCGTAGCGGAGCGGGATGTGCCGGATCAGGTTGCCGTCGGGGTGCAGGGCGGGGGCGCCGAAGGACTGCTCGGGGTCGGTAACGGCGTCGAGGAGCTCGTACTCGACGGCGATCGCGGCCGCGGCGAGCCGGGCGGTGTCGGGGTGGTCGGCGGCGACCGCGGCGATGGCCTCGCCGTGGTGGCGCACGAGGTCGTGCGCGAACACCGGGCGGTCGGCGACGCGGCGGCCGTGCGTGGTGGCGCCGGGGACGTCGGCGTGGGTGACGACGGCGCGCACACCGGGCATCTCGGCGGCGGCCGAGGTGTCGATGGACAGGATGCGGGCGTGGGCGTGCGGGGAGCGCAGTACGGCGGCCCACAGGAGGCCCTCGGCCCACAGGTCGGCGGCGTAGGGGAAGGTCCCCTCGGCCTTGGCCCGGGTGTCGGCGGCGGGCACGGAGGCGCCGATGCCGCGCGGCGGCTGGTCCGGTCCGGCCTCGGAGGGGTCGCCGGCCGCCTTGGCCGCGACCGAGTTGTTGACCGGCGTCGTCGCCGTCGCCGCGTCCTGCCCGCTCACTCCGTGCCCCCGCTCACTCCGTGCCTCCGTGGTGGATGCCGCCCTCGCCGGGCGGTGCCTGGTGCGGAATGCGCGGCTCGTACCCGCCCTGCGCACCGGACCCCGCCGATCCGGCGGCCCCGGCCCGCGTGGCCGGCGGCTCGGCCGCGGCCGCCTCGCGCCCCGCCACGACCTCGCGGACGGCGTCGACGACCCCCGCGTAGCCGGAGCAGCGGCAGAGGTTGCCGCACAGGGCCTGGCGGGTCTCCAGCTCGTTGGGGGCGTGGTTGCCCTCCAGCAGGTCGTGGATGGTCATGGCCATGCCCGGTACGCAGAACCCGCACTGCACCGCACCCGACCTGCACAACGCCTGCTGGACGTCCGAGAGTTCCCCGTCCGTCGCGAGCCCCTCGACGGTGCGGACCTCGCTGCCGGCGGCCGTCGCGGCCGGCACGAGGCAGGAGGCGACGAGCCGGCCGTCGACCTGCACGGCGCAGGCGCCGCACTCGCCCTGCGAGCAGCCGTCCTTGGCGCCGGCGAGCCCGAGGCGCTCGCGGAGCACGTAGAGGAGGGACTCGCCGATCCAGGCGCCGGTGACGGGCCGGTCGGCGCCGTTGACGCGCAGGACGTAGGAGGCCGCCGGATGCTCGTGATGGGCGGCGGCGGTACCCGTCTCGTCCTCGTACGCCGGCCCCTCAGCCGGGACCTCCCCGGCGGCGCCCTCGCCCCGGAGTCCCACGGCGCGGTCGGCGGTGTCCCCGTCCGGCACGGGCGCGGCCCCGGTGTCCGCGGGGGCCGGGCCCGCCGCGGCGAAGCCGCGGCCGTCCGTGTCGGCGGGCTCCGCCGGGGGACCGCCGTCGCCGTCGCCG